>NZ_CP028136.1:1251468-1564335 GCF_003024155.1 Christiangramia fulva | reverse complement strand
TATAATAGGTCTTTCGAGAATGATGTGGATCCATTTTGTTTTGGGTTCATGCTTATGTCCAACTTGTTTGTTTCTTGCAAAAAATATGGAAAGTACCGGCACCATGAACCAGGTAGTGAAAAAAGAACACGCCAGCGCGATAATCATCGTAAAGGCCATCACTTTAAAATAGGCTCCGGCTACACCAGACATCATCACAAACGGAATAAAAATAACCAGGGTACTTAGTGATGAACCTATCATGGCTGGTAGAAGCTTCGAAATTGCTTCCTTCGCACACCACGCAACTGATTCTTTTTCGCTCTCTTCCCTAATTTTATGAATCTGCTCAATGATGATCACCACATCGTCAATCATAAGACCTATGGCAGCGGCAATTGCCCCAAGTGTCATAATATTAAAAGTATATCCAATGCCGTATAAAACGATCAGGGTTAAGGCCACCGTGATTGGAATGGTGAATACCACCACCATACTTGCTGAAAATGATCTCAAAAAGGCGATCACTACCAGAATCGCGAGTACAAGCCCGATCCAAAGTACATCTTTGATGCTTTTGATGCTGGAGTTCACAAAATTGGCCTGGTTATAAAAAGGAACCAATTTTACATTTTTTGGAAGGGTTTTTTCAAGTTCAGATACCTTTTTCTGAATTTGACTATTCACTTCCAGTAAGTTTGCCTTTGGTTGTTTCACAACCCCAATCAACGGTACATTTTTACCATTAGCCACGACTTTTACATAGGTTTTTGCAGAGCTTACCTTGATATCGGCCACATCTTTAAGCTGAATGACCCTATTTGAATTGCTCTTAATAACAATTTCTTCAAGGTCCTTAAGGTTTTCGACCGCATTATCGGTAAGTGTAAGGTACATCCTATTGTAATCTGTGAGATAACCGGTGGACTTCAGGATATTTGAATTTTTAACAGCGGTTTCGATATCTCCAATACCAATTTTCAGGTTATTTAAGGCATATGGTTTTAGTACGATCTCATATTCTTTGTCTTTTCCGCCTATAACAACAATATCGGCAACTCCTTTAGCTGCCGCCAGATAAGGCCGAATCTGGTATTTCGCAATTTTTTTAAGTTCTACCTGGGAAATACTTCCATCCCCTTCCAGTGAATAGCCCATTACCGGAAGAATGGATGGATTCATTTTCTCAATACTAAAACTGGTATTGGGAAGGATGTTTTCTTTAGCTTGTTGGATGTAGGATTCGATCTGGGATTTAGCGGTGTTAATATCCATATCCCAATCCAGAAATACCGATATTTCAACACTCCCACGAGAGGTCGTGCTTTTTATATAACTAAGTCCTTCAGTTCTTCGAATAGCATTTTCCAGCGGAATTGTTACGGCAGTCATCATCTTACCAACTGGCTGCTGGCCGGCATCGGCAATCACCTTTATCTTTGGGAAGGTGATATTGGGAAAAAGACCAGTTTGAAGATTCTTATAAGTAAAGGCTCCGGCAGCCAACAATAAGACTCCAATGGCAATTATCGGATATTTATAGTTGAAGAAATAATTTTTCATTGCTTGTTCACGCTTACACGGGTAGAATCTTTCATTTGATAAGCACCATCGGTTATTACCCTGTCATTTGGCTGAATATCATCAGCCCTGATCTGGACTATAGAATCGTTTTGTAATAATGGCTCTACCCCTTTCTTTATCGCCAGGGTGTCATTAACCAGTTTCATTACCCAGAAGTTGGTGATAAGTTCGTTGGTTTGAAGCGCCTCTTGAGGAATGGTAAGTGCATTTTTTGCTTCCGCAGAAACAATTTTAACCTGTACGTTCAGGTTTTCAGGAATATTTTGATTTTGAAGCTTAACTAAATAATGTTGTGATTGTCCCAAAGAATCGATGCTGGTTAGCACACTCGAGATTTCAGCATCTATTTTCTCATGGCCGTTTATAATAATTTCACAGGGTGTCCCCACTTTCACCAAATTGGTATATTCAAAGGGGACATTTACCTGCACGACCAGGGTGTTAGGTTGCGAAATAGTGGCTAATCGATCTCCTTCCGCCACATAATCGTTGGTGACCACATTCAATTTAGAAATTACGCCACTCGCATTATTACGCACAGTCATTGGTTTGGTGAATTTTGAAAGGCTGCTGTCTATTTTAACCGCCTCACTAAGCGCATCCTGCTCTTTGGTACGAATTGATGCAAATGCCTGCCCCTTTTTGACCAAATCGCCTATTTCATAAGGCATCCATGAAATATAACCGGTAACGTTGGCTCGTACATCTTCCTTTTTTTGATATCTAGTGACGCCATCAAAAACCAAGTATTCCTTAATGTCCTGTTTTTTCACCATTGCCGTTTGGACTCTTATGGGAACATCTACATCTAATGGCCCATTGGAATCATTCTTACAAGAGAAGAACCCACTCATTAGCAATACTGCAAGTGTATTAAGCAGATAACTATTTTTCATTTTTTACCAGTTTGTAGCATTATATTCGTTCTCTAAAAGCCAAAGGTTGATCTTCATCTGGAGTTTGGTTTCCAGGTCCAGCTTATAATTCTGAACCACTTTGAGGTAATCGATAATAGATACCTGCCCCTGTACCATTTTTCCCTTATAGACCTCGAGAATATGTTCTTGTTTTTTGAGCTGATTGTTGATAAGCTGAAGTCCGGTTTTCATTGATGCCATTTGTTTCTCAAGGCTTTGCAGTGTATTCTGTTTTTTTATCTGATCGTTTTTTTTCTGATATTCTAGATTTTCCAGCTTCAGCTCATTCTGAAGCCGCTTAATTTTCTTTTGTCCACCATCATAAATGGGAACAATCAATTTTAAACCTGCACTAAAACCCACATTATGTGGAATGCGAGGGGCTTCAACCGCATTTATCCCGGTATTTCCATAAGCCCGAAATTGGGGCCGGTATTTATTTTCAAAAACGTTCTGCTCGGCAACCAGCTGCAAACTGTCATTCTTGAACTTGCGCTGGTAAAAATAGCTGGTATCAGTCGGAGCTATAAAATCGGGAAATTCAGTTTTTATATAATCAAGGCTGTCCTTTTGATAACCAGCCACTTCGCCAGGAATCGGAATTTTTCCCAAATACGTCTTTGCTTCGGGAGTTAAAGTAATTTCTGGTGCAGCCAGTTGTTTAATTTCAGTGATTTTAATCCCCACTGCATTATACAAAGACAGTAAACTGGAATTCAGATTATTCTGCAACTGCTGAAGTTCGAGTTTTTTATTTTCGATCTCCAGTTGGAGCAGTAGATAATCACTTTGCATTAAAACAGCCTTTTTTACAAGGATTTCAACCACTTTTAGCCGATTTTCAAGATCTGAAATAAGGTCTTTCGTAATTTCCTCCTTTAGCTGGAGATGATAGACCTGGATATAGGCGTTAGTTATATTTTTATGTAATTGATGTTTTATTTCTTCTGCGGAAAGAAATAATGCGCCATTTTTTAATTTATTCTGGAAAAGCAAGTTCTGGACACTGGCCCTGTTGAAGATGTCTTTGGTAATATTCAGTTGAGCAGAATAAAGGGCTCCATTGGTAATCGGCTCAGCATACCCATAAGCATCGGGAGAAGGTTTGGTGGTAATGTCAATAAAGTTTCCATAATTATTGAAATAGGGTGCCACCATTACTTCTGATGTAACATCGATATTTACTGAATTATTCTGAGCATTAATAAACTGGTTATCATACTGCCCAATTTCCAGAAGATTCTTGTTTTGTAAAAGGGCAGGATTGTTCTTTTCGGCAGCTTTGAGGAAATACTCAAGAGAATTTTCCTGGGCAAAAATGACCTGCCCTGAGGAAAAAAGCATTATAAAGCAAATGATTTTCTTCAAGAATTTGTTTTAAATGTAAAACTATAACAGTATTCTAAAGATATTCTAAAGTTAAAGTTTTTCCTTAAATAGGTGTTTCCTTAGTCTCTAAGTATTATTTCATCTTATTTTACTTTTTTACCCGAAATACTCAAATGAAGTTTCGGCTATTTATTGCCAAAAGAAGCCCTTTTCATCACTTTGAATAGTGCTTTGAATTTGTTCCATAGCCTTCGCCGGTTCTTTCACCGGTAATTTACAGGTTCGATTTCTGCATACATAAATATACGTATCGCCTTTAACCAGTTTTGATTCTAACAGGGGCAGGTTTTCTTCATCTCCTCCCATAAATAAGGAAACCGGGATATAATTCTTTTGCAATTCCAGATTAAGCTTCACTGCCTGGTCGCCCATTATGGCAATTTCAAAAGGAGAATAGACCATCATTCCCATAAGCCTGGCCCAGTTTGCATAATATGGACCTCCCTGAAGTACGTTGTCTTTAACCTGAGACAACATTCTTTTTGATTGCTCCAAATAGGCCTCATCCTGAAAATAATTTCCAAGTTTGTAGAGCACCATGGCCATTTCTGAATTTGATGCGGGAATAACGTTGTCGCTTAATTCCATTTTTCGGGCTATCAATTCTTCATTATCAGCTGTGGTATAGTAAAACATACCCGACTTGTTATTGAGGAAATTTCTCAAGACATAATCTGTAATATCTTTAGATTTTACCAGCCATTTTTTTTCAAACGTAAGCTCGTACATCTTTATGTACGCGCTCGCAAGAAATGCATAATCATCTAAAAAAGCATTGATACTGGCTTTGCCATCTTTGTAATTCCTGTAAAGTCCTTCCTCGTGCCGCTGCATATTTTTTTCTAAAAATGAGAGACCTTCCCTTGCTCTTGCCATATAAGATTCATCGCCAAATGCCGTATAGGCATCGAGATAAGCCTTGATCATTAGGGCATTCCAGGCGGTAAGCACTTTGTCGTCTGTAGAAGGTCTTACGCGCTGGTTACGAACCTTCAGCATCTTCTGTTCGGCACTTTCCAGAACCTTCAAAAATTCATTTTTATCATATCCTTTTTCCCTGGCAAAAGCTTCTTTTGTGTATTCTCTTGAAAGTATATTTTCCTGGCCTTCCCAGTTCCCTCTTTCCTTCACATTATAAAACTTCTCAAAAATCTCTGCCTCTTCAGGCTTCAGATATTTTTCTATTTCCTCTTTTTTCCAGACGTAGTATTTACCCTCTTCACCTTCAGAGTCGGCGTTAATTGAAGAATAAAAACCTCCTTTTCCATTGGAAAGTTCTCTATTTACAAACTCCAAAGTCTCCTTTACCACTTCGGCGTACTCGAGATCTTTGGTGATTTTATAAGCTTTAGAATAAAGACTTACCAGCTGGGCATTGTCATACAACATTTTCTCGAAGTGGGGAACAAACCAGTTTTCATCTACCGAATATCTTGAAAATCCACCTCCCAATTGATCATAAATCCCACCTCTTGCTATTTGAGTAAGGGTAGTTGTTACCGCTTCCATTGCTTTTTCATTGCCTGTTAATGCGGAATATTGCAGCAGAAATTCCCAGCCTACCGGTAAAGGAAATTTTGGAGCCCTTTTAAAACCTCCCTTTTTTGTATCCACTATAGATTTCCAATTTTCCCACAGGTTTGTGTAATCATCCTTTGTGAAAGAAGTTTCTTTTTCCAGAGGAGTGTTTATAATATCCTGTTGTTTAATACCTTCAGTAAGAGAATTTGCCGCAGAAATAATTTTTTCCGGATTTTTTTTATAGGTTTTGGAGATCTGCCCAAGGATATCCTTCCATTGGGCAGTGGTGTAATAAGTGCCGGCATAAAAAGGTTTGCCGTTAGGCAAGGCGAAGGCATTCAGCGGCCATCCACCGCTTCCGTTAATAAGTTGAGCGGCATTCATATAGACCTGATCGATATCTGGCCTTTCTTCACGATCTATTTTAATGGCCACAAAATTCTCATTCATTATTTTTGCCACACTGGAATCCATATAAGTTTCCCTCTCCATCACATGGCACCAGTGACAGGCAGCATACCCAATGCTAATTATAAGGGGCTTATTTTCTTTTTTCGCTTTTTCGAGGGCCTCTGGGCCCCATTCATACCAGTCTACAGGATTATCGGCATGTTCCTGCAAATAAGGGCTACTGGCATTTGCCAGGCGATTTAATTTTACATGCTTCACGTTCTTGTCCTGCGCAGCTTCACTCTTGTTTTTATCCTGAGCGCAACTCTGAAGGCTAACAGCCAGAAGCAGGATATACCAAATTCTTAAATTTTTCATTTTTTCTAGTTTAATAATTTTATTGTCGCTTCAACTTAAGCCTGGACGATATTTCCTCTTACTTATATTGTAGCGATAGTTTGTAAATACCAATCTCAGAAAGAGCCGGGGTCAATGCGGTGGTTCTTATGTAAGCATTCTTTCGGCTTTAGCAATGTCCCCTCTTGACCCTCGCTACTCTTTAAATACTCACATCCATACAGATTTTTTTTCCGGATCTTTTACAAATTGTTTCCCAGGGCAACATACAGTTGATACTGTGCTTTATTATAATTACTCACTACATTTAAATAATCTAACCGGCTTCTCAGGTAATATTCCTGTGCCTGAAAAACTTCAAAAGGTGCGGCTGTTCCTAATTTTTGTCTTTCAATGCTCTGAGACAGGGCTTCAGCTGCCAAGTCCTGAGCTTCCTCAGCGATATTCAACTGCTTTCTGGTATTTTCCACTTCGGCCCTGGCAGATTTTACTTCACGTGTCACTTTATTTTTAAACTGTTCCAACTTATTTTCTTCTAGGTCGATCAAGGCTTCATGATGTTTTAGTTCTCCTTTATAAAAAATCCTTCCCAAAGGAAGCTTCCAAATCATGGAGACAGTTACAGCAGAAGTAGGATAAAATGTCTTGGGATCAGGTTCTTCAGAAGGTCTTACAGGCTCTACTTCTTCCAGTAAACCTCCAAAATAGGAACCATAAGCCAGCACAGATAGCTCAGGAAGTAAAAGTCCTGTTGTGGTTTGTTTTTTCAATTCCTGCAATGCCTCGACTTCTTTTTCCAAAGCTTTTATCCCAGGACGTTTACCATCAACCACTTCAACTAAATCATCACTTTTTTTATTCAGATTAAGAGGAAGTAAAAGCTCATCAGCAGGAATTATTTTAACAGCATTATCCACATCCAGTAATTCGCGGAGCTTCTCCTTCTGTTTTTCAAAGCGGGTTTGGGCATTGATAAGTTGAATTTCCAAATGCCTGGCATTAGTAGCTGAAGTAAGGGCTTCTGATCTATACCGAAAGCCACCCTCCACCTGAACTTCTACCTGGCGGGTTACCGTATCTGCTATTTTCAGCATTTCCTCATAGGCTTTACGATCTAATTGCGCTTTTTTCAGGTCATAATAAGTGTTGATAAGCTTTAGGAGCATCTGATTTTTTTCCTCTTTAGTTCTATAAGAAGCGGCTTCCAGTCGCAAACTTTCGGCCTTAACTTTATACGGAGCCTTTCCAAAATCCCAGGCCAATTCCGCCTCGGCTCCCAACCACATATTCGCGCGATCAACATCAAGAAAAAATCCTCCGTCAGAATTCATGGCCGCACCCCAAAGCTGATTTGTTCTGGTGCCCAGGCTTAAGGTTGGTAACCACCAGGATTTAGCTTTAAGATACTGCGCCCTGGCCAAATCCTGTTCTTTTTTATATCTCTCTATGATTAAATTGTCTGCCCCACCGGCTTTTAAAAGTGTCGGCAGATCGACTTCTAAAACCTGTTCCTGTGCAAAACCCGTTTGACCGCAAGAGACAAATACAAAAAAAACCAGGATAAGTTTTGAAATTTTCGATAATGGAATAGCTCTATTCATTTTTACCAGATTTTATGGGTTCTACTTTCATACCGGCATTTACCTGGTTGCGGCCACGAATAATAACTTTTGCAGATTCCTCCAGATCGGGATTGAGAACTTCAAAATAATTTTTTCCCTGTATCCCCACATTGATCTCTTCCAGTTCCACTAAATTTTCCGGATTTACCTTATAGATCATTTTTTTACCTTCTTTTATGGCAAGGGCTGTATTTGGAAGTGAAAGAGCTTCTTCCCTGCTTTTTATATTAAAAGTAACTTCAGCATACATCCCCGGACTAATACTCAGGTCCTTATTATCAATATCGATTTCGAGATTAGCGGCTTTTGAACCAGAATCCATAGCTCCCGAGATACGACTGACTTCTGCATTATATTTTTTCCCGGGTAATTCTGGAAATTCCACCGTAACCGGAGTTCCGGGTTTCACAAATCTATAATCAGATTCAGGAAGAGGAACCGTTACTCTAATGGTCTCCACATCCATAATCTCAAAAAGTATGGTGCTATTTGGGTTGGAAATTCCGCTTTGTACGGTTGCGCCTTTATCTACATTCCTTTTGGTAACCACTCCATCAAAAGGACTTTTAATGATCAGGAAACCTAATTGTTTTTTACTGGCATTATACTGCGCCAAAGTACTTTTATAATCTGCCCTGGCAGCTTCAACCTGAGATAGCGAGGTTAGTGCAGGTGTTTTTTCATATATTTCATTAAGACGTTCAAAATTCGATTTAGTTGCCTCCAACTCGGCTTCCAGCACGTGATAATTTCGGGAAATAGCAGGATTTTCCAACTTCGCGAGCACTTCACCTTCTTTTACCCGATCACCTATATCTTTATAAATTCTGGTGATTGCACCATTTTCCATGGCTCGAAGAGAAACAACCTGGTTGGGACGTGCTTCCCCAACAATATTGATCTTTTTTACAAATTCTCTTTTCTCTGGTGAGACGACCTCTACCTTTTCAATTTTTGAATTTATAGAATTATCAGTCTTCGCTTGATCTGCATCTTTTTGTTCCTGATTGTTACATGCTATTGAAAGCAAACACAATAGAACAAAAATGATTTTATTAAATATTTTCATCATTTTATTTTGATTTACTCGTGAATGAATACAGTATTGGAATAATATAAAAGGTTAACAAAGTGGCTGCCAGTGTACCTCCTATCACTGCAAGCGCCAGAGGTTGATTGGCCTCGCCTCCTTCTCCCATACCAATTGCCGTGGGTAGAAGTCCCAGGACAGTGGTACTCATCGTCATTATTACCGGTCTAAACCTGTCACCCGCTCCCATAATGACAGCCCTGGGAATGGACAGTCCTTTATAAGTAAGATTATTGATTCTATCTACCAGGATATTCCCATAAGATACCGCGATCCCTACCATCATGATAATACCCATCATAGATTGAATGTTGAGATTTACACCTGTTAAGAAAAGGATCAATGCAACACCTATGATCCCCAACGGAAAAGTGAGTATGATAATAAGCGGTTGAATAAAAGACCTGAAAAGAGGGGTTATAATGAGAAATGCCATTATTACGGCAAGACCCAGACCTATTCCAAGATCTCCCAAAGATTCCTGCATGGTAGCGATCTCACCGCCAAACTTCACTTCATACCCGTCTGGGATATCCTTTTTAATGACGTCAATCCTGTTCTGGATTTCTTTTGAAACTGAGCCTATATCCTGCCCATCCACATTGGCATAGACATTAAATACCCTCTGTAGATTATAATGATTTACCTCAACCGGCTTTTCGGTTTGTTCTATCGTAGAAAAATTTCTGAATGGAATACTTTGCTTTCCATTTTTGCCGGCAACGGTGACATTTCCCAGAATATTCTCCTGGTTGATATCGTCTTCTGAATAAGTAACACCCACAAAATAATGGTTCCCGTTGTTTTCGTCTATCCAGAAGGCTTTGTCATAGGTGACCGAAGAATTTAGCGCTGACACCATATTCTTAATTCCATCTACGGGCTCAATCCCCAATTGGGCAGCTTTTATCCTGTTGATTTTGATTTCCTTGGTAGGCTGATCAATACGCTGTAATACTCTAACGTCCCGGGTGGCAGCAATTTGATTGATAGTATCCCTCAATCTTGAAGAAATTTGTTTCAGAACTTCAAAATCATTTCCTACAACCTGTACATCAATGGGAGAAGGTTTTCCCTCATTAAGTGCCGCAGTTATGATCCCACCGGTATTAAAACTCAGTTCTGCTCCGGGATAAGCCGAGGAAAGTTTTTTTCGCAATCGCCTCACATATTCTTTAGTCGATATTTGATGATCTTGTTCAAGCTGGACTTTCAAAAAAGCATCCTGGGTTCCGGAATTTGGAGTGTAAACCGCAGGCAAATCATAGAACACGCCAATATTAGACACCAGCTGGTTCAAATCGTCACCCAGGTCTTCAGAGATAATATTTTCCATCCCTGCGATTACTTCTTCTGTATTTTCCAGAGGTGTTCCGGAGGGCAGGCGTACCTGAATTTCCATCTGCCCGACATCTACCGTAGGATATAATTCATAGCCTGTATTGGCCAGAAGAAACAAAGAGCCAATAAAGGCCAATGCCGTAATAGCAAGAACCGCAATTCGGTATCGAACGGCTTTTAATAAACTGCGTTGATAGTTTACTCTTAAACGATCTAAAAATTTATGAAAACGACTAAAAAACGAGTTTTTCTTTTTTGTCTGTTTAGAAGAATCCGGCAACTGATTTCTAAATAAATATGCGGCGAAAACTGGAATTAGAGTGAGAGAAAATATATAAGATCCCAACATGGCCATTCCAACTGTAATAGCTAAAGGAGAAAATAAAGACTTCGCAATTCCTGTAAGAAAAAGTACCGGAAAAAATACCACAATGATCACAAGCGTAGATGCCAGGACAGGGGTTGCAACTTCTATAGCGCCATCAATAGCCGCATTTCCAGGAGTTTTACCCATCTTTAAATGTCGGTCAATATTTTCTAATACCACTATTGAATTGTCAACGATAAGTCCCAGGACCAGAGCTATTCCGCCAAGGGTTATACTATTTATAGATTGTCCGGTTATAAAAAGTCCGATGAAGGCTACCAGAATTGAAAGCGGTAAACTAATGGCCACCACGGCAGCTGAACGCACATTGCCAAGGAAAACTATCAAAACTAAAATGACGAGGATCAAACCACTAATACCGGCTCTTGTTAAACCTGAAATTGCATTTCTTACATAGGTGGACTGGTCGAAAATCACATTCAGTTTTACATCCTTTGGCATTCGTTCTTCAAGACCTGGAATTGCCTTCTTTACAGCCTCAACCGCGCTAATAGTATTTGCGCCGGGACGTTTAAAAATAGGTAGGTATACCTGTTCTTTTCCCGAAACACGAACAATATTGGTTTGTATTGCGCTGGCATCTTTTGCTTCTCCTATATCTCTAATGTAAACGGGGTCGCCATTTTTATAGGTAACCACAATATCATTGAAATCGGCTACATCTTTAATCAATCCCTGGGCTTCAATACTATAGGTAGTCTCTCCGATTTTAGCAATTCCCGAGGGAATCATGGTAGTGTTCTTCTGAATGGCTTCCATGACCTCGGTTTGTGATATTCCTCGAGCTTCGATCTTTTCAGGATCTACATAGATATATATCCGTCTTAAAGATCCTCCATAAGCAGCAGGTGCAATAACCCCTTCAACGCCAGATAGCATTTGCCTCAGAGTGAGGTAAGCTACATCATAGAGCTCTTTCCCTGTTTTCTCTGTACTGCTAACAGTTAATAACATTAATGGCTTTGAAGCCGTTGGGTCAAAGGGTTGCACCATGGGAGGCAAAGTACCGGGCGGTTGGTAATACATATCAGACATCGCATACGAAGAAGTATTCGCCATTGCTTCTGCGGCAGAAATATCTTCATCATAAAAATTAGTAACGATACTTGTGCCCATGATGCTCTTAGACTCCTGTTTTGCAATACCGGGAGATTGTCCCGTCCACCGTTCCATACGGCTGGTGATATCCTTTTCTACTACCTCAGCCGGCATTCCCGGGTACAGGGTTAATATCTGCATTGCAGATTTTTTAAATTGCGGCAATATATCTACTGCCATACGCGGAATTAAAACCCCTGCCAAAACCACTACAGCAATAGAAAATACTATAATGAGGTAAGGGTTTCTGAATGATTTTTTAATCATTTAGAAAATATGTTTATATAAGTAAGACTTTGAAAAGCAGGAAGAAAATGCTTTTCGTTAGCGGGAAGGTTTAATTATAAAGCAGGCTGATATAGGATTGTAATAATCCCAATTATCCACAAAAAGAATGGATGTAAAATGAAATTTAAATAAGCAGCCTTATTTAATTAATAGGTGATTAAACCTTCTGAGAAGAGAAAGAATTTGGTGGCCCCCGTAACGGATTTACAACACCAGGAGGCGCAAGATTATGCCCAATAATTTCAGGATGGTTTACCGTCCTGTTAAATTCTGGAACGTAAACTAATATGTTTAAGATAATGGCACCCAGAAAGAGCGTTTCTGGCGAAATGGTTATTTTCTGACTCCCGGGATTTTCAAAAGAATCTTTAATTATCTTATGGTGTTCACATTTCATGGGAGGCCAGAAGTAGATCTTATGCCCCGTATAGTTCCTGCGCAACTCGCAGGTACTTAAGCCCTCAGCATGTTTATGATGTTCTGGGTGGAATAAATGAGTAGAGCACACACCCTGCCATGGAAATATCATCAGGAGCATTAAGCCTAAAAAAAATATGGCATATGATTTTCTGCTCATATGGCTAAGCTAATTAATAATAGTCGGTTATGAAAATTAATTAAGTAAATGAATTGATAGACATCATCAACATCAAAAATTTCTGCTGAATTTCAAGCATTAAAAAAGCCTGACCAAGTTCTTGCTTAATCAGGCTTAATTGTTTGTTTACATATTCTGAATTTTCCGCTCTATCCAGTACTTACTGTTTCTCTTTACTCCAGTAATCAGGATTAATGAATAATCCAGTCGAAAATTCTTTTCTAGTTTTATCCACTGTAATTCTACAGCTAATTGATGTAATACCTTTTTTATTTGCTTTATTCTTATGTACTAAAAATATTGTTTTCATATCTATTTAATTTGTGGTTAGTTTAAATTTTTATAAGTTTGAGCATCATTTAGAATCTCTTGGATGAGATAGCAACCAGCGATAACAAGCAACGGTGCTAAAGCAATGAGCCTTCTTTAAGGAAAAAAATGTTAACCTGCTCTTATACGCTTTTCTGAATGGTATAAAAACATACCATTATGACAGTACACCATAAATACTTAAGCTTTGAGGACCGTGAGGTTATGAAAATTAGCTTCTCCACTCTAATCATTAGAGTTGAGAGCCTTAATGAAAAATATGGTTCCCTATCAAGATTTGCAGAAGCCTGCCGATTATGGGGAGTTACTAACGGAAAGATTTACTTCCTTAGCGAAATGATGATGCCTCCACCCTCTATAAATAAAATCATAGATGAAATTTTACTTCCCATAGGTATGGAGCATAAAGTAGATTTTGCTTTTGCTTTTGAGTATATGCTTGGTGACTGTGAAATAAGTAGACAGCAAGTTGGGAAACCAATCCCAGGAATTAAAGATATCACCTGGCTCGGTAGTGAGGTAATTATCAAGGTAATTTTGTATGGTACCAAACAGATTAAGTCGGATTTTAAGTGTCCCCCTTTAATAGATTTACTCCCCCGATTTAGCACCTTTCTTTTCCCTAAAAAAGTTGACAACTTGACGTAGGTGAGAGATTGAATTGAACCAGACCAAAAACAAAAAAGCCTCTTACCGAATAAACGGAAAAAAGCTTCTCATTGGTTAGCACCTCTCAGCGCTAACTACACATCCCAGTCTCCTGGGACAAACAACACAACTACTCTTTAGTGCCAAAAAAAGCCCCTGTTTTGTAGGAGCTTATTTGTACTTTGCGGTCTGGACGAGACTCGAACTCGCGACCCCCTGCGTGACAGGCAGGTATTCTAACCAACTGAACTACCAGACCGTTGCTTTAATGCGAGGGCAAATATACTATCCTTTTTAATTTCACCAAACCTTTTTTTGAGATTTTTAGAAATTAAAAAAACTATCTTAACCAAACTTTTGTTTCTCAATTAAATAGGTGGTTAGTATGCTGTCAAAATCTTTATTAACGTCTGCAGGCATATACTTGATCCTGTATTTTGCACATTGCATTTTAAGGTCGGCAAGATACTTTTCCACCTCCTTTTTATAATTCTCACGTATATTATCAGAATACAGATCTACCTCCAATCCTGTTTCCACATCGGTGAATCGTCGTGGTGTATTCTCGAAATCAAAATCCAGCTCCCTTTTTTCATCCATCACGTGGAATAAGATCACCTCATGCCGATTGTATTTTAAATGTCGCAAGGCTTCAAATAGCTTTTCTTCCCCCGCATCGGCCTGGAACATATCGGTGAACAAAAAAATCAGCGACCTTCGCTTTAGTTTTTCAGCAATCTGGTGGAGATAAGTATAGGTATCGGTATTACGGTTTTTATGCGGATTCGATAAAATCTCGTTCATCTTGTCCAGCAGCATATGGTGATGACGCTCACTGGATTTTTCGGGGGCATAATATTCAAATTCATCGCTGTAAATACTTAGTCCAACGGCATCCCGCTGCCTCTTCAGTATTTGCATCAAACAAGCCGAAGCCAGTACCGAAAACCCTATTTTATTCAAAGAAGACAAACTCTGCTCCTTCAGTTTTGGATAATGCATCGAAGCCGAATTATCCAGGATCAAATGACAGCGTAAATTCGTTTCCTCTTCATACCGTCGCGTATAGAGCTTATCGGTCTTTGCATACAATTTCCAGTCTATATGCCGCGTGCTCTCTCCCGAATTATAGATCTTATGCTCGGCAAATTCTGCGGAAAAGCCGTGAAACGGACTCTTATGCATGCCCGAAATATAACCTTCCACCACCTGTTTTGCGAGCAGGTCAAGATGGAGAAAACCTCCGGTTTCGTGAATTTCTTTGCTTAGATCCATAGGAAAGCTGAAAATAGCGATACTATCCCAATAAAAAAAGCTCCCGGGTATGGGAGCTTTAAATATTTTATTTCAATTACTGAATACTACAGCAGTTGATCAAGTGCCTCAGCGTAAGTTTGCTTTGGAGCAACACCTACCTGGCGTCCTACAACTTCTCCGTTTTGGAAAACAAGAACGGTAGGAATATTTCTTACACCGTATTTAGCAGCAAATTCCTGGTTAGCATCAACATCAAGCTTACCAACAACCGCTTTGCCATCGTATTCAGAGCTGATTTCCTCGATGATCGGTCCAACCATTCTACAGGGTCCGCACCATGCAGCCCAAAAATCAACCATTACAGGCTTATCGCTTTTAAGCACTTTTTCTTCAAAATTCGCGTCAGTTATTTCTACAGCCATAATTATATCTGTTTTTTCTGATTTTACATTTGTTTCGTAAAAATAGTCAATAATATTCTGAAACCTTACAACCCCAATATTTTATTTAGCTATTCGCTCATTGTTGAGCTTTATGCCGGGGGCCTCCCGCCAAGGCGGGAGCCGGGCTTTCAGCTTTACACGCCTGCCTGACGGCAGCCGGGGTAGTTCGCCTCAATCCCTGCCCCATGCTTCGACTCTGCTCAGCATGACTTCATGTTTGGAGTCACATTGAACGGAGTCGAAATGTGACTAATTAATTCAGTTTATACATAAACTGTTCCTTTTCCAGCATTTCCAAAAGCTCCTGTGATATTTTTACTTTGTGCTTCCTGCTGGGCATATGCAGTTTCACCTGCTCTTTCATTTCATAGACCACAAAATTAAGTCGGTGATCCCCTTTATGGCTCTGGAATGTATCTTTTAGCCACTCTATTTTTTCAGATTTGAGATCATCGATATTCAGCTGAATCGTTAATTTCTTTGCGTATTTATCCATCACGTCATGCAGCAGGTTCATATCGGTAAACTGGATTCTCGGTTCACCTTTTTTACCGGTTTCCTTATTGGTCCAGCCTTCTTTAATATAACACCTCAAATGCACAAAATTATTGGGCACCAGGAAATGTTTCATCTTTAAATATTCCTCCCCAAAGATCTTGAACTCGAAGGAATCGTCGTAATCTTCCATCATAAAGATCGCCCAGCCCTTTCCGTTTTTGGAAACACGGTGCTGCACATCGGTGATCACCCCTCCAATGGTGAGTTCAAGATTGACCAGATTTTCAAGGTTTCTCAAATCTGAAAGTTTTGCTTTGCAGAAATAGTTCATCTCGATCTTAAAATCGTCCAGCGGATGACCCGAAATATAAATTCCCACGACTTCTTTTTCACGGCGCAGCTTTTCCATGGTTCCCCACTCTTCACAAGGCGGAACTTCCGGCTCCGGAATTTGAACTTCACTGGCTTCCCCAAACAGACTTACCTGCGAAGAATTCTGATTTTCCTGAAATTTCGCCGCGTATTTGATCACTTTTTCCAGAAAGCTCATTCCACTGCCGTCATCATGGAAATATTGCGCACGGTGTGTTCCGCCAAATCCGTCAAAACCACCGGCAAGCGCTAGATTTTCAAAAGCCTTTTTATTAGCCGAACGCAAATCGATTCTCTTGGCCATATCGAAGATCGATCGATACGGACCTTCTTTGGTCTTTCGGTTTTCAACAATCGTCCTTACCGCGCCGGCACCCACGCCCTTGATCGCTCCCATCCCAAAACGAACAGCGTTGTTCTTGTTGACCGAGAATTTATAATAAGATTCATTTACATCAGGCCCGAGTACGTTCAGCTTCATACGTTTGCACTCCTCCATAAAGAAAGTCACCTGCTTGATATCGTTCATATTATTTGAAAGCACCGCCGCCATATATTCCGCGGGATAATGTGCTTTTAAATAAGCCGTTTGATAAGCGATCCAGGCATAACAGGTAGAATGCGACTTGTTGAAAGCATAAGAAGCAAAAGCCTCCCAGTCTTTCCATATCTTTTCGAGCACCTCCTGCGGATGGCCTTTTTCTACACCGCCATCTATAAATTTCGGTTTCAGCTGTGCCAGTAAAGCGGCAATCTTTTTACCCATCGCCTTCCGAAGCATATCGGCTTCACCTTTGGAAAATCCCGCAAGTTTTTGTGACAAAAGCATCACCTGCTCCTGGTAGACAGTGATTCCGTAAGTTTCTTCAAGAAACTCCTCCATTTCAGGAAGGTCATAAGAGATTTCCTCTTCACCGTGTTTTCGGGCGATAAAACTTGGAATGTACTCCATAGGCCCCGGCCGGTATAAGGCGTTCATGGCTATAAGATCATCAAAAACCGTTGGTTTTAAGGCCTGCATATGCTTCTGCATTCCGGGAGATTCATACTGAAAGATCCCGATGGTTTCTCCTCGCTGGAACAGTTTGTAAGTTTCCTCATCATCCAACGGGAAATTATCGGGGTCCAGTTCGATTCCATGTCGGCCTTTGACGATTTTCACCGTATCCTTAATTAAGGTAAGTGTTTTAAGTCCTAAAAAGTCCATTTTCAGCAAACCGGCGCTTTCCACGACCGAGTTGTCAAACTGGGTAACATATAGATCGGAATCTTTCGCCACCGAAACCGGAACATAATCGGTAATATCGCCAGGTGTGATGATCACCCCGCAGGCATGGATTCCCGTATTTCGAACCGAACCTTCCAGCACTCGTGCCTGATTTACGGTTTCAGCTTCAAGATCATCACCTTCCGAAATATTCAGAAGTTCATTGATCTTTTCTACCTCATCTCCCCTGAATTTGCTTCGGATGGTCTTTTCATCCATCGCGAAGAGCTTCGAGAGTTTGGTATTCGGGATCAATTTGGCTATCCTGTCAGCTTCCATTAAAGGCAGGTCCAGCACTCTGGCGGTATCGCGAATTGAAGATTTCGCGGCCATGGTACCGTAAGTAATGATCTGCGCAACCTGGTTGGCACCATATTTTCCAATTACATAATCCATCACCCGGCTTCGGCCTTCGTCATCAAAATCAATATCGATATCGGGCATGCTCACCCGATCGGGATTCAGGAATCTCTCAAAAAGCAGGTCGTATTTGATAGGGTCGATATTAGTAATTGCAAGACAGTATGCCACGGCACTTCCCGCCGCCGATCCACGACCGGGTCCTACCGAAACCCCCATTTCCCTGGCCGCACGAATAAAATCTTCCACGATCAGGAAATAGCCTGGATAACCGGTATTCTCAATAACCGAAAGTTCAAAATCGAGTCTTTCCTTAATATCATCGGTGATCTCACCGTAGCGTTTTTTCGCGCCTTCGTAGGTAAGATGCTTTAAATAGGCATTTTCACCACGTTTTCCGCCGTCGGTTAAATCGTCTTCATGTAAAAACTCTTCGGGAATATTGAATTTTGGAAGCAATACATCGCGCGCCAGTTCAAAAGGCTCTACTTTATTGACAATTTCCTGGATATTTGTGATCGCTTCCGGAAGGTCCTTAAACAGACTCTTCATTTCATCAGCGCTCTTGAAATAATATTCCTGGTTTGGCAATCCGTAACGATACCCACGGCCACGACCGATAGGCGTAGCCTGTTTCTCACCATCTTTCACACAGAGCAAAATATCGTGGGCATTGGCATCTTCCTGTTTCCAGTAATAAGTGTTATTGGTCGCGATTACTTTTATTTCATGTTTTTTAGCGAAATCGATCAGCACCGGGTTCACGCGGTCTTCATCTTCCTGACCGTGCCGCATCAGCTCAATATAGAGATCATCACCAAATTGTTCTTTCCACCAGATCAGCGCTTCCTCAGCCTGATTTTCTCCTACATTTAGAATCTTGCTCGGTACTTCCCCGTACAGGTTTCCGGTGAGCACGATCACATCTTCCTTATATTTTTTTATGACCTCACGGTCGATTCGCGGCACGTAATAGAATCCTGCTGTATAAGCAAGGGAAGACATTTTTGCCAGATTGTGATAACCTTTTTTGTTCTTCGCCAGCATAACCACCTGATAACCGTTGTCTTTCCTGGTTTTATCGGTATGGTTTTCACAAACAAAGAACTCGCAGCCTATAATGGCTTTCATTGGCTGTTTTAATGGCTCCCCGTTTTCTTCAGCTTCGGCATTATGCTCCTTTACTTTTCCATTATACACTCCCACTTCTTTCACAAAATGAAAAGCGCCCATCATATTTGCATGATCGGTCAGCGCCACGGCATTCATATTTTCTTCGGCGGCAGCCTCAACAAGGTCGGGAATACTAATGGTAGATTGTAAAACCGAAAACTGCGAATGATTATGCAGATGTGCAAAAGGAATTTCATCCAGTTTTTCAAGGTTCTCCTGGATCTCTTCATGTGAAATTTCGTCGGAAGGCTGTTGTTTTTCAAGCCTTATCCTGATCTCATCAGAAGCTTTTTTGAGATTGATGTGTTTGAGCCCTATAAGTTCAATTGGCTGCGGATTTACTTCAGAAAAATTCTGAAAATAATCAGCCGGCACATCCAATTCTTCTATGGTAAAGGATTTTCTTCTAACCAGCTCCAGGAAACAGCGGGTGGTCGCTTCCACATCGGCGGTGGCATTGTGTGCTTCTGAAAAAGATTCTTCAAAAAGAAATTCATGCAGCTCGGTAAGCGTTGGAAGTTTAAATTTCCCACCACGCCCCCCGGGAATTCTGCACATTTCTGCGGTCACCTCGGTACAGGTATCCAAAACAGGCAATTCCTGAAGTTTATTCTCCACATCGAGCCGAATAAATTCAGCGCCCATGATATTTACATCAAAACCCACATTCTGGCCCACGATGAATTTGGATTTATTAAGAGCCTCATTGAATTTTTCCAGCACCTCTTCCAAAGAAATTCCCTGCTGCCTGGCCAGGTCGGTGGAAATACCATGAATTCTCTCCGAATCATAAGGAATATCAAATCCGTCAGGCTGAACTAAATAATCCTGATGCTCAACAAGTCTTCCCATTTCATCGTGCAACTGCCAGGCGATTTGAATACAGCGCGGCCAGTTGTCCGAATCGGTTAAGGGAGCGTCCCAGCGCTTGGGAAGGCCGGTGGTTTCAGTGTCAAAAATCAGGTACATTCCTTTGTGTTTTAAGCCTTTACGAAGAGTGAAAAATGGTTTTCTAAAATAAACCATCCCGGCTAAAATAAGGAACTTTATGACTGAAATAAAACTAAGTTTTCAGGAATTATTAACCATAAAAAAAGCCTCACAGAAACCTGAATTCTCAGATTGCCTGTGAGGCCTGATACGAACACTAAAACTACTACTACTTCAATCAAACATTGCTCGCATCGGTGGGTTTTCTAATTTTGGTAACCAATTCATTTCCCGAGGGAAATCATTACACCTGTTTTTCCAAAGTTTTTACTTCATTAAGAGAGGCTACAATAGCGTTCTTTTGCTTCATCAAAATATTTCCAGTGGAAGCAGGAATATCTTTCGATTTTAAGACATCTTCATATTCATCTACAGCAGCTTTTTCTCCGCGCACAGCTTCTTCCAAAACGGCCTCATCTTTATCTGACGTGAGGCTGGCTTTTAAATTCATCCACGATCTGTGGGCGTCGCCTTTCAGACTGGTGCCTTTATCGGGTTGTTCACCAAAATTCTTAATTTCGGCTTTTAGCTCATGGCCAAAATCATATCTCTCTTTGGCTCTTTGGGTAAAGAATTTCCTTAAGCGATCATCTTTAACCTTTTCCGCCGCTTTTTTATAGCCTTTCTCGGCGTCGTAATTTTTCTCCAGCAATCCATTCAGTTTACCGGATATTTCTTTTGAATAACTCATAGCACTTTTTTCAATTTTTCTTTGCCTAAATATAAGTCTGCAAGACCTACCTAACAACCTATTTAACAGGGTTTAGCACTAATTAACTGCTTTTAACAGGAGAGTACGGGATCATCGGGAAAAAAGCATTATTTTCTTAAATTTAAAGGAAAGTTTTGCGCCACTGGTTACAGAAAATAAAATCAGATAATAAACTATTGAAAAATAGAAAATTGTAGTATCTTTGCGCACTTATTAATAACCGGGGTCGCGAACCCCAAAATTTAATTTTTATGCCAGTAAAAATAAGATTACAAAGACACGGAAAAAAAGGAAAACCTTTTTTCTGGATTGTCGCTGCAGATTCACGTGCCAAGAGAGACGGTAAATTCCTCGAAAAACTCGGAACCTACAACCCTAACACCAATCCCGCAACTATCGATTTAGATGTAGACGGTGCTGTACAATGGTTGCAAAATGGTGCCCAGCCAACCGATACCGCTCGCGCGATCCTTTCTTACAAAGGAGCTTTACTTAAAAAACACCTTGCTGTAGGTGTTCGAAAAGGAGCTTTGACTGAAGAGCAGGCTGAAGAGAAATTCAAAGCCTGGTTAGAGGAAAAAGAAGGTAAAATTGGTGCTAAAAAAGAGAATCTAACAAAACAGGAAGAAGAAGCTAAAGCAAAAGCTCTTGAAGCAGAAAAAGAAGTGAACGCCAAGCGTGAAGCTGCTGCCAGGGAAGCTGAAGAAGCAGAAGCTGCGGCTAATGCCGAGGCTGAAGCTGCCGAAGCTACCGATGAAGCCACTGTTGAACAGGCTGAAGAGGAAGCTGGAGCTGCAACTGCTGAAGAAGCTAAAACCGAAGAGAAAAAAGACGCTTAAACAGCGACCGGCGATGACAAAGGAAGAATGCTTCTACCTGGGTAAAATCGTTGGGAAATTTAGCTTTAAAGGCGAGGTATTGATAAAACTTGATACCGACGAGCCTGAAACTTACACCGAAATGGAATCAGTGTTCATTGACTACAATGAAAATCTGGTTCCATTTTTTATTGATTCCTCTTCCCTTCATAAAAGTTCACTTCTGCGTGTCAAATTTGAAGATATCGAAACCGAAGAAGATGCAGAAGATCTTATTGGTGCCGAATTGTATCTTCCTCTTACTTTTCTACCCCAACTTGAAGATGATAAATTCTATTTCCATGAGATTATTGGTTTTGAAGTAATAGATGCCGGGCATGGTAATATAGGCACTATCGTTTCAATAAACGACTCCACTGCACAGGCTCTTTTCGAAATAAAAAAAGGAGATAAAGAAATCCTGGTGCCGATGAATGACGAATTCATACAAAAAGTAGATAAGCCCAACCGGAAGATTTATCTAAAAACTCCTGAAGGACTTATCGATCTTTATTTAGGTTAAAATTATTCTATTCAGGCCATCGCTTCTTTCCAGCCAAAGGCTTCGAGTATAGGTTCGCAAACTACTTTTCCGTTAACGATATTAATTCCGCGGGCAAGCGCATTATCATCGCGACAGGCTTTTTCCCAGCCGTTTTCAGCAAGTTTTAAAACATACGGCAAGGTAACATTGGTAAGTGCTACCGTAGAAGTATGGGGTACCGCCCCCGGCATATTACTTACGCAATAATGCACAATATCGTCTATAATATATGCCGGCTCTTCGTGAGTGGTTGGCCTTGTGGTTTCAAAACAACCTCCCTGATCTACTGCCACATCTACGATTACCGCTCCGGGTTGCATTTCTTTCAGCATATCGCGGGTGATCAGTTTTGGTGATCGGGCACCTGCAATAAGAATGCCTCCGATCACCAGATCACTTGTTTTTATATGCTTACGGATGTTATATTCATTAGAAAATTCGGTTACCACATGGCTGGGCATGATATCGTTCACATGCCGAAGTTTGTTCATATTCACATCCAGAATAGTGACCTGAGCTCCCAGTCCTGCTGCCATTTTTGCTGCCTGGATACCCACGGTTCCCGCCCCTAATACGAGCACTTTTCCGGGTGGCACACCGGGAACCCCTCCCAGCAATAAACCTTTCCCCTTAACAGGTTTCTCAAGATATTTTGCTCCCTGCTGAATCGCCATTCTACCCGCAACTTCGCTCATGGGAATTAATAAGGGAAGGGAACCATCATCTTCTTCCACCGTTTCATAAGCGATACAAACCGCCTTACTTTTCATCATGGCTTCGGTGAGTTTTTTATTGGAAGCAAAATGAAAAAAGGTAAAAATAATCTGATCTTCCCTTATCATATCATATTCCTGCTCAACTGGCTCCTTAACCTTAACGATCATTTCGCTTTGCTCATAAACCCTGTCTATGGTCGGAAGAATTTTCGCACCGCTCACATAATAATCTTCATCATCGAAACCGCTGTTTTCTCCGGCCCCCGATTGAACAAAAACATGATGACCTAATTTGGTAAGCTCAAGAACGCCAGCAGGAGTCATTCCCACCCTGTTCTCACTATTACTGATCTCTTTTGGAATCCCGATTTTCATATTCTAGTTTTTAGATTCCGAAAAATAATCAAAGAAAATAAAAAAACAGGGGTCAAAGTTAAAAAAGTTAACTTTTACCCCTGTTAAATAATTTTTAGAAGGGGGTTAAACTACGATATTTACAATTTTTCCCGGAACTACTATTATTTTTTTAGGGGTAGACCCGTCAAGCTGATTTTTTGTGCGGTCATCAGTCAAGACTGTTTTCTCGATTTCATCTTTAGACATATCTAAAGGCAATTCCATAGTAAAACGCATCTTTCCGTTAAAAGAAATAGGATAGTTCTTGGTACTCTCTACTAAATATTTCTCTTCATATTCAGGGTATTTCGCATAAACTACCGATTCACTATGGCCCAATTTTTCCCATAATTCTTCAGCAATATGAGGTGCATAAGGAGCAATCAGAATGGCAAGCGGCTCCAACACTTCTTTACTATTACATTTTTGAGCCGTAAGTTCATTCACGCAGATCATAAAAGTAGAAACCGAGGTATTGAAACTGAAATTCTCAATATCTTCAGTAACTTTTTTGATGGTCTTATGGAGTGTCTTTAAAGAATCGGCTGAAGCTTTTTCCTCAGAAACAGAAAATTCCTCCCCATCGTGGTAAAGTTTCCAAAGCTTTTTCAGGAAACTATGAACGCCGGTGATCCCGGCGGTGTTCCAGGGTTTAGCCTGCTCCAGAGGCCCGAGGAACATCTCATACATTCGTAAAGTATCGGCACCATAATCCTCACAGATATCATCGGGATTTACCACATTGTATTTGGATTTTGACATCTTTTCGACCTCCCGACCCACTTTATAGATCCCGTCTTCTTCGGTGATGAATTCAGCATCGGAAAATTCGGGTCTCCACTTTTTAAAACCTTCAATATCCAGTTCATCAGATGAATTTACCAGGGAAACATCAGCATGGATTGGCTGTACTGTTTTATCACTGATCAAATTTTTGGAAATAAACTTGTTCTCTCCTTCGAGACGATAAACAAAAGCGCTGGTTCCCAAAATCATCCCCTGGTTTATGAGTTTTTTAAAGGGCTCTTCCACGGTCAGCCAGCCGCGATCATATAAAAATTTGGTCCAGAAACGTGAATACAGTAAATGACCGGTAGCATGTTCGCTTCCCCCTATATATAGATCAACATTTTCCCAGTATTTCTGTGCTTCTTCAGAAACAAAACGATCTTCATTATGCGGATCCATATACCTGAAAAGGTACCAGCTACTCCCCGCCCAACCCGGCATTGTATTCAGTTCCAGAGGATATATTCCATTGTCATCAGAACCGTCTTGCTGACCTTGTTTCAGCATCTTATTAGAAACAACTTTATTCTGGTTTGTATCCCAGGCCCAGTCGGTAGCATTGCCCAGGGGCGGCTCCCCGGTTTCGGTAGGTAAGTATTTCTCCACTTCAGGCAAACGAAGAGGCAAATGTTCTTTTTCGATCATTTGTGGCAATCCGTTCACATAATATACAGGGAAAGGTTCTCCCCAATAACGCTGACGACTGAAAACCGCATCCCGCAACCTGTAATTAGTCTTTCCATAACCCTGGCCGATTTCTTCCAGTTTCAGGATTGCCTTATTAAGCGCTTCTTTATATTTAAGTCCGCTTAAAAAATCGGAATTCGCGATCACCGTTCCTTCTTTTCCGGCAAAGGCTTCTTCTGAAATATCCACATTTTCAAAAATATTCCTGATAGGCAAATCGAAATGTTTCGCGAATTCATAATCCCGCTGGTCGCCACAGGGAACGGCCATTACGGCACCGGTTCCGTAGCCGGCGAGCACATAATCGCCAATCCAGATCGGCACAGGCTCTTTGGTAAACGGATGTTCGGCATAAGCGCCGGTGAAAACACCGCTGATAGTCTTTACATCGGCCATGCGATCACGCTCACTTCGTTTCGCGGTCGCCGCGATATAGGCTTCTACTTCTTCGCGTTGTTCATCAGTAGTGATTTTTGGAACAAGCTCATGTTCAGGTGCCAGGGTCATGAAGGTCACCCCAAAAATCGTATCGGGACGAGTAGTGAAGACCTTGATCCCCCTGGCCCCAGAAGGGGGAATATTATCCTCTCCCCCGCCCTCTCCAAAGGAGAGGGAGTTTAACTTCTCCTGAATCTGGTCAGCAACTTTTTTGGGATCACGAAGTACTTCCTCATTCGAAAAACGGAGTAGATGATACCCCAATTTTTGCACCAGAACATCTTCTCTTTCTTCATCCTGAGCCTTTTGAAATTGATGTATCTCCCCATCAACTTCAACAATTAGTTTTTTTGACAGACAAACGAAATCAACAATATATTGGTCAATGGGATGCTGTCTCCTGAACTTCGCATCCAATTTTTTGGTCCTTAGCTTTTCCCATAGCAGGGATTCCGCAGAGGTAGGATTTTTTCTCATTTCCTTTGCCCTGTGAAGTAACTCACCTGCAATTTCTTTTTTTCCAGTAAAGCGTGTTTGCTCCCTTCCCTTCGGGAAGGGCTGGGGTTGGGATGAATTCAACACCTTGAATTCCACCATCGCTCCAACCGATTTCCCAATCCAGTTACGCTGGCTTTCCTTTAAACTTTCGGTCCAGTCGATTTTATCAAGATCCTGGAGAAGCCTTTCAGCAAAGGCCGAAATCCGCATGCTCCACTGGGTCATTTTTTTTCGAACCACAGGGTAACCTCCTCGTTCAGAAACACCGTTTACAATTTCATCGTTGGCCAGCACAGTTCCGAGTTGCGGGCACCAGTTCACTTCGGTTTCGGCGAGATAGGTTAGACGATATTTAAGTAATATTCGCTGCTTTTCTTCGGAAGAAAAGTTTCTCCATTCTTCGGCTGAAAAAGATTCGGTATCATCATCACAGGCGGCATTGATCCTGGTATTTCCTTCTGAAGAAAATATCTCTTCCAGCTCTGTGACAGGCCTGGATTTTTCAGCTTCAAGATCATACCAGCTTTCAAAAAGCTGAATAAAGATCCACTGTGTCCACTTATAATAATTAGGTTCGCTGGTGCGCACTTCACGACTCCAGTCGAAAGAAAAACCGATCTTATCAAGTTGCTCCCGATAGCGTTTGATATTTTTTTCAGTGGTGAGAGCGGGATGTTGCCCGGTTTGTATGGCATACTGCTCGGCCGGAAGTCCGAAGCTGTCATATCCCTGCGGGTGCAAAACATTAAAGCCTTTATGACGCTTGAAACGGGCATAGATATCGCTGGCAATATATCCCAGCGGGTGACCTACATGAAGCCCCGCACCAGACGGATAGGGAAACATGTCCAACACGTAATATTTTTCTTTATCAGAATCATTCGAAGCACGGAAAGTCTGATTTTCAGCCCAGTACTTTTGCCATTTTTCCTCGATCTTATTAAAGTGGTAACTCATCTTCTTCTCTTTCTTTTTAATCTTCGTCACCCTGAACTTGTTCCAGGGTCTAAAAATGAGAAGCTGAACCAAGTTCAGCCTGACGGTTATTTTACTTGCCTGCAAAAATACAATTTTAAACTACTTATTTAGAATGATGAAGGAGTCTATTCAAGCCTTTTAAGAGAACATAAGGGATGAAGAATTCTGTGACTGTCATTTTAGCTCTTAACGTGGGTAAAATAAGGAGGTCCCAGAGATCATAAAATTTTCTGATCCTCATCTTTTTGAAGAGTTCCAGGCCACGTTAAGTTGAAACCCTGCGTATTCGGAAGCCTTTTTTGGAAGCAATCTTCCATGGTATTTTATTTTTTATTATCTTAAGAGTGTCAACAACTAACAACCAAAAACTATGAAAGGCTCAGGTAAAGGACGACTTGTCAAAAAATATGCTGCCGACTTTATCTTTTCGGAAAAGGCGCGATTCATCATAGACGGCACTAATTTTCAAATTTCCACAGATAATCCCGAAAGCCACTTTATCAAATTTAAATTTGATAAGGACAACAAACCCAGGAGGTCGAAAAAGATCATTTTTAGATGTATCTATAAAATGATGCGTAATTTTCACTCGTCCCTTAATTAGAATTTCTCTCAACTAAAAAGTCCTTTTCGTTTCCAAAAAGGACTCTTCAGCAGTTCTATCCGCAGATAGGTCTGGATTATTTCACCTGATTTTATTCCATATTGGCAGCAGTGCTGTCAGGAGCTTTGTCGGTTATACTCATCACTTTTACCTTCCAGTCAAGGCTATCCCTTTCCCAAATTACCACGTAAGTACCTTCATATTTAGTGTCTGTACTGTCGTTTTTATAATTGTGGGAATAGGTACCGGCTTCGTAAGCAAAATGATCGTCAGAATTCTTTATTTCAGCATTTGTTTTCAGGTCTTTCATCATTGATGCACCTTTTTCATACCAGGAAGAAATACTATCCCTGTCATACATCTTTCCCCCTTCCAGCAATAAAACGGCATCATCGGCAGTCATGGCCTCAAGACTGTCTGGCTGATTGCTGTTCCAGGCATTGACCCAGTTTCGATTCATCTCCTCCGGATTGGTAAAGCTGGTTTCTTCTTCCATGTTTTCATTTTCACGGTTTTGATTATCACAGCTGGCAAAAATTAAAAGGACAAATAATGGAAATAATTTAAATACTTTCATAGGTTGGTTTTTTAAAATTACCATCTAATTTACTGAGAAATAGAAAACTAAGGTCTTTTTTGTTAAAATTTTAGGATGTTTTTTTTGGCCTGTGGTGCTGGTTCTAATTTAAAATAAATATGCCCCAAATATCGTCTCAATTTGGGGCATTCTATTTCAGTAAAATTTACCTAATTACTTGTTTTCGCTAATCCAGCGATCGATCTTATTCTCCAGCAATTGAAGCGGGATACAGCCCGTCTCCAATACCTGCTTATGATATTCACGTATATCAAATTTATCCCCAAGTTCTTTCTTAGCTTTATCTCTAAGCTCCATGATCTTCATCTGGCCTATCTTATAGGAAAGCGCCTGACCGGGATTGGCCATATAGCGCTCGATTTCTGCAGTAACGCTGGCTTTAGAATCGGCCTCGTGATCCAGCGAATATTGAATCGCTTTTTCCCTGGACCAGCCTTTACTGTGTAAGCCGGTATCGACTACCAATCGTATCGCCCGGTGCATTTCGGCACTGAGCATTCCAAAATATTGATACGGATCGGTATACAAACCGAGTTCTTTTCCTAAAGATTCAGAATAAAGCGCCCAGCCTTCACCATAGCCGCTATACCAGAGGGTTTTTCTGAAATCAGGTAAATCCTCATTTTCCTGGGTAAGCGAGATTTGGTAATGATGTCCTGGAATCGCTTCATGTAGAAAAAGAGATTCATCACTATAAATATTATAAGCACTCGCATCGGGAACCGGAACATAGAAAATTCCCGGACGGCTGCCGTCCACCGATCCCGGATTGTATTCTGCACTTGCCGATTCTTCCCTGAAAGCTTCGGTTCTTCTAATTTCGAAAGGAGTTTTGGGTTTTAGGCTGAAAAGTTTATCAAGATTCGGCTTTACGCGATCATAGATATCCTGAAAATGCGCGATCACCTCTTCCGGTTTGCTGTAAGGCATCAAATCTTTATTGTTGCGCACATAATCGAAAAATGATTTTAGATCACCTTTATAACCAACCTGCTCCTTGACTTTTTCCATTTCTTTCGAAATGCGCTCCACCTCGCTCAGACCCAGCTGATGGATCTCATCGGCAGTCATATCAGTAGTAGTGTAAAGCTTTATCTGGTGTTTGTAGTATTCTTCCCCATTTGGGATATCGGCAATTCCACTGCTTTCTCTTCCCTTCGGCAAATATTCGTTCTTCATGAACGCATGCATCTCCTTATAGGCGGGAATCACTTTTTCAGTGATCATCTTTCTGTATTCTTCGGTGATCCTTTCTTTTTCTTCTTCAGAAAAACTATCCGGAAAATGCTTTAACGGACCATAGAACAAATGATTTTCAACATCTTCTTTGGCCATGGCCTGCATCTGAGGAATCACTTTTCTGATCAACGAAGCCGGCAACACATAACCCTGCTCCATCCCTTCTTTCATATTATCTTTAGCCGATTTCATCCAAATCAGGAAACCATCCACTCTTCTAAGCCAGTCTTCATAATCTTCAACCGTTTTAAACGGCTGCGCACCAACACCGCTGGCCAGTTGTCCCATAAAAAGATTGACGGACCACATTTGGTCTATGGGCATATACTTATCTTTTTTAAACTGAAGTGTTTCCAGATTCATGTTGCACTCCCAGTTTAGAATAGCCACGCTCATTTTTTCAGATTCTGATAGCGCTGAAGTATCTAAATCATGAACCCTTTGCTGATAATACTTGTAATAATTTCTTAGACTATCCCTGTAATCTTCAGAAAGGAAATTAGGAAATTTGTCATTGTAGCGCATATCCCCGGCAGTGGTTGCACTAATAGGATTCAGCTTTAGGCCGTCTTCATAATAATTATGTAAGATGGTATCTAGTTTCGCGCTGACATTCTCATTTTGAGCTGTTTCGCTGTTTGCCTCGTTATTTTTACATCCGGCAAGAATGAACACCAGAAACAACGGAACTAAAATTTTTTTGATCATATTGAATATTTTTAAAAAAGCGGTCGTAAGATAACTATTTTCATTTTGCTCATAAAAAGGAAAAGCCCCCGCCTGCGGCGGGGGCCTTCGAAATTATATCCTAAAGATTTAATACCTGTAATATTCTGGTTTGAAAGGTCCTTTTACTTCCACTCCAATATATTCGGCCTGGTCGGGTCGAAGCTCGGTAAGCTCCACTCCAATTCTTTCCAGGTGAAGTTTAGCCACTTTTTCATCCAGATGTTTAGGCAGCATATAAACTTCATTCTTATACTTATCGGTATTATTCCAAAGTTCAATTTGCGCCAACGTCTGGTTTGTGAAAGAGTTGCTCATTACAAAACTTGGATGCCCTGTCGCGCAACCAAGGTTTACAAGGCGACCTTCGGCAAGAAGAATGATATCTTTTCCGTTGATGGTATATTTGTCTACCTGTGGTTTGATCTCCACTTTAGTATCACCAAAATTCTTATTTAACCATGCCACCGCGATCTCATTGTCAAAATGACCAATATTGGCAACAATGGTCTTATCTTTCATAGCTTCGAAATGCTCTGCCCGAACAATATCTTTATTTCCGGTGGTAGTGATCACAATATCGGCTTTTGGAAGCACGGTTTCCAATCTTTTCACCTCAAATCCGTCCATAGCGGCCTGCAAGGCACAAATTGGGTCAATTTCGGTGATAGTAACAATAGAACCTGCACCTTTGAAAGATTGGGCCGTTCCTTTTCCAACATCACCATAACCACAAACAACCACACGTTTTCCGGCGAGCATTACATCGGTAGCACGACGAATCGCATCCACAGCGCTCTCACGACAACCATATTTATTGTCAAATTTTGATTTTGTAACCGAATCATTCACGTTAATGGCCGGCATAGGAAGCGTTCCCTTTTTCATGCGCTCATATAACCTGTGAACCCCGGTGGTAGTTTCTTCAGAAAGTCCTTTGATTCCTTCAGCAAGTTCCGGATAATTATCCAAAACCATATTGGTAAGATCCCCCCCATCGTCAAGGATCATATTCAACGGCTTGCGTTCTTCTCCAAAGAAAAGAGTCTGCTCAATACACCAGTTAAATTCTTCTTCGGTCATTCCTTTCCAGGCATAGACAGGGATACCGGCAGCGGCGATAGCGGCTGCGGCATGGTCTTGAGTAGAGAAAATATTACAGGAACTCCAGGTGACCTCAGCACCAAGCTCTACCAGCGTTTCAATAAGAACCGCCGTTTGAATGGTCATATGTAAACAACCGGCAATACGCGCTCCTTTTAGAGGCTTTTGTTTTCCGTATTCTTCGCGAAGAGCCATCAATCCGGGCATTTCAGCTTCTGCAAGCTCAATTTCACGGCGTCCATATTCGGCAAGCTCAATATCTTTTACTTTATAGGCAGTATACGGTACTGTTTTAGTCGACATATTATTATATTTGAATATTAGCAATTTTGTGTCTGCAAAAATAAGGAAAAGCCTATAAAATTTATGCCTCTTTTCAAAACTATAACAGTTGACCAACACACTAAAGTCTTCATATGGAAGGTAGAAGAATCGTTTGAATGGCTGGCGGAAGGTGTTGATCTAACCAAGCATTGCCAGAAAAGAGTTTCAGGCATGAAATCGGAAATTCACCGCCGCGGATTCATGAGCATTCGGCATTTGATGGCCGAAGCCGGTTATACCGATTCCGATCTTTATTATGACGAACTGGGGAAACCGCATTTAAAGGACGAGAAATACATTTCGATCACCCATTCGTTCAATTTCACCGCGATCATTATCGGCGACGATCATGTGGGGATAGATATTGAAAAACAGCGCGATAAAATTCTGAAAATCGCCAATAAGTTTACGCCTCTCGATGAATACCATACGCTGGCCAATGAGGATGCCCTGGTCCGTAAACTCACGATCGTCTGGGGAGCGAAAGAAGCAGTGTACAAACTGATGGCCGAGCCGGGCCTTGGTTTCCTGCAGCACATCAATGTGACCGATTTCGATTTTGAAGATACAAAGACCACGGCCAAGGTGACCTTTAACGGAAAGCAATCCTGGTACGACATCGATTTCCTGGAATTTGAAAATTTCACCTGTGTTTATGCGCGACCACTAAAAAAAGAAAGATCAAAGTGATACAACTTCAGCAGTGTTATTCCGAAATCAAGCAGGCAGCAGCCGGTAACAGAAAAATGCTGGCGGTACTTATCGATCCCGAAAAGTTTGTTGAAAGTGAAGCTTCCGATTTTTTTCAGAATTTACCAAAAGAAACTTCTTTTTTGCTGGTGGGCGGCAGTACCGTAAAAAGCGGCCGCACCTGCGAAGTTGTGAAATTCCTGAAAAATATCAGCGGGTTACCCATCATTCTTTTTCCGGGTGACCAGAATCAGATTTCCCCACACGCCGATGCCCTTCTTTTTTTAATCCTGATTTCAGGAAGAAACCCTGAATATCTCATCGAACAGCAGGTACGCTCGGTAAACAGGATCAAAAACACAAATCTTGAAATCATTCCTACGGGTTATATTCTTATTGACGGCGGAAGGGAATGCGCAGTGCACCGGGTAAGCAATACCAAACCTTTACCGCAAAACGACATTGAAAGCATTGTTAATACAGCTCTTGCCGGACAATATTCCGGAAATAAGCTTATTTATCTTGAAGCCGGAAGCGGTGCAAAAAATCCTGTATCTGCGGAAATAATTAAAGCGGTTCGAAAGGAAATTTCCATTCCTTTGATCGTGGGCGGCGGAATTAGATCTGCGGAACAGCTGAAAAATGCGTATGATGCGGGAGCCGACCTGGTAGTGATTGGAACTGCCTTTGAAAACGGCAGTTTTGAGGAGTGAAATTCTCCTACCTTCAAAATTCCTTCACGAAGACCTGTAAAAAAATAAATTCTTCTTCCGATTCAAAAAATTGCACGGGCGATAAAAACTTCGAAAATTCTGTGGTAATTTTAATGGTTAACTATTAATCAATATGTTATGAAACCTAAAAATCCTGTCGTCTGGTTTGAAATCTATGTAAATGATATTAAGAGAGCACGAAAATTTTATGAAACTGTCTTCAATTATGAATTTTCAGAATTAGGAAATCCTGCTGATGAGTCCTTCCAGATGCTGGCTTTTCCCAGCGATCCCGAAACCAAAAATATGGCGGCAGGAGCTCTTGTTTACCATAAAGACACTTCTGCAGGCGCAAACAGCACCATTGTTTATTTCCACAGTAAAGATTGCAGCGTAGAGGAAGCCCGCGTGGAAAATGCCGGCGGCGAGGTTTTCAGGCCCAAAATGTCTATTGGCCAGTATGGTTTTATCAGCCTTGTTAAAGATACCGAAGGCAATATGATTGGTATCCATTCAATGGAATAAATTCTATTTTTCCCAAACTTCAATAACCACCCGAAGCCTTCTCCTCTAACAATTGTGATTTTCACAAATTGGTTGTCTTAATTTTTCAGGATCTCTTCGGAAAAATTTAAAAATTATAATTTAAGACTCCCTAAGAATATGGCTACCTTTGAAGGGCAAAAATATTTCCGATGAAAATTTCAGTAGAATTAACCCTTACTCCAATTCAGGACGATTTTGAACCGGCGATCATCAATTTCATCAAAAAGATGAGGGAATCGGGTCTTACCGTAAAGGAAAATCCTTTAAGCACACAGGTTTACGGCGATTACGATGAAGTGATGAGCCTTTTAAACAAAGAAATAAAAAATGCTTTTGAAGCGATCGAGCGCGGACTCATTTATGTTAAGATCGTAAAATCTGACCGAAGCGACTATGCAGCAGATTTTTGATTTTTTCCTTGATCCCTATAAAAATGCCTCGCTCACCTCGATAATCCTTGAAATAATAGTTTTCGTTTTTGGGATCCTGAGCGTTTATTATTCAAAAAAGGAAAATATCCTGGTCTATCCCACAGGCCTCATTGCGACCGTGCTAACCGTTTATCTGCTATACAAAGCCGGTTATTACGGTGACATGATGATGAATTTTTATTACTCGGTTATGAGCATTTACGGCTGGTGGAACTGGTCCCGTAAAAAAGGTGGCGAATATGTGGTGCCCATAACACGCACCAATACCCGTGAGAAAGTCATCGGTTTTGGTTTATTCCTATTAACCATGCTGGTCACCTACGGAGTTTATCGGGCTTTTGGCTATGAGATAGAAACCGCAAATTATATAGATATTTTTACCTCAGGCGTGTTCTTTACCGCCATGTGGTATATGGCGATTAAAAAACTGGAAAACTGGACGCTGTGGATCTTTGCCGATCTTATTACCGTGCCGCTCTACGCCTACAGAGGGCTGGGAATGCTCGCCCTGCAGTACGTTATTTTCACCATTCTGGCTATCCAGGGTTATATTGTATGGAAGAAAAGCTTAGACAAAGGCCATGTAACTGCCTGAAAATTGTACTTTTTGGACCGGAATCTACCGGAAAGACCACTCTTTCAGAAGATCTGGGCAGATACTTCGGTGAACCGGTGGTGCCTGAGTTCATGCGTGATTATCTTCAGAAAGTATGGGATAATGAAAAACGCATCTGCGAACCTCGCGATATTCTTCCAATTGCAAAAGGCCAGATGCAGCTGGAAAACCAATTTTCCGAAGAAGCTGAAAAGCTACTCATCAGTGATACGAACCTGTTGGAATTAAAAGTATATTCCGAAGCCTATTATCAGGGATACTGCGACCCCCAACTTCTTAAACCTGCGTTAAACAACCACTACGATTTCTACTTTTTGACGTATATTGATGTGCCCTGGACTCCTGACGATCTTAGGGACAAGCCACACGACCGTGAAGGCATGTTTCAACGTTTTGAAAATGAGCTGAAACGGCAAAATTTCCCTTACATGATCTTAAAAGGAAACCGGGAGGAACGGCTGCAAAAAGCAGTAGTAAAAATCAACCAACTCTTAAAAAGTAAAATATCGTGAATTTCAGTGAAAAGGATATTCAGCAAATAGAAGAAAAAGGATTAAGCACTTCTGAAGTCGAAGAGCAGATCAGGATTTTCAAAAGAGGCAATATTAAAGTGAATATCACAGAGGCTGCCACCGTTGGGAAGGGAATCAGCAAAATTGATGAAAAAGAGAAAAAAGAGCTAATCTCCTTTTACGATTCTGAAAAAGAGAAGCACAGCATTCTCAAATTCGTTCCGGCATCAGGTGCGGCTACAAGAATGTTCAAGGCCCTTCATAATTTCAATGACGAATTTGACCCAAAAAAACAAAGTCTTAAGGAATATCTTGATGAAAAAGGAGACCAGGATCTCCAGCGTTTTTTCACCAAAATGGAACAGCTGCCGTTTTACGATCATGCGATAGAAAAGGCGAAAAAAAATTATCCTGATTTCGACAAAAAATCAGATGCTGAAAAAGACAAGATCTTCGTGGAAATCGTTTTGGAACCCGAGGGGCTTTACCTCAGCAACCTCCCCAAAGGCCTCGTGCCTTTCCACAAATATGATACTCATATTGCCACCGCCTTTGAAGAACATCTTTTTGAAGCCGCTAAATATATAACGGTAAATGGGATCGCGAAACTTCATTTTACGGTGGCCGAAGGCGATAAGGAAAAATTCCAGCGGGAATGGAGACAGATACAGGAGCGAATCGAAAGGAAAACGGGTGTAAAATTTGATATACAATATTCCTATCAGGATCCTAAAACCGATACCATTGCAGTAGACGATGATTTTGAACCTTTTCGCACCACTGAAGATGAACTATTCTTTCGTCCCGGCGGTCATGGCGCATTGATCGATAACCTGAACAATCTTCAGGAAGAAATTGTATTCTTAAAAAATATCGATAATGTGGTCACCGAAGAACATGTTGATTTTGTATCCGATTTCAAAAAAATGCTCGGTGGGAAATTGTTCAGGATACAGGAGGCCATCTTTGAATATTTAAATATGCTCGACAGCGAAGAGGTTTCAGAAAATAAACTTTCCGAGATCATCAGCTTTTTAGAAAAGGAACTTTTTATCAAATCGGAATCCGGCAATTTTTCAGCTTCTAGAATAAAAGAAATCCTTCACCGTCCACTTCGTGTTTGCGGAATGGTTAAAAATGAAGGCGAACCCGGGGGCGGCCCATTCCTGGTAAAAGACGCTGATGGCGATATTTCTCTTCAAATAATTGAAGGAGCGCAGATTGACGAAGACAATCCCGAACAGGTAAAAACGGCCAAAGAAGCTACGCATTTTAGTCCGGTAGATATTGTGTGCGGGCTACGGGACCACCAGGGGAAAGAATTCGACCTTCATCAATATGTTGATGAAGACATGAGTTTTATCGCCGATAAGACTAAAGACGGGAAACCGCTGAAAGCACTGGAGCGTCCCGGCCTCTGGAACGGCGGAATGGCAAAATGGAATACCGTTTTCGTGGAAGTACCCGTGGAAACCTTCAATCCGGTTAAATCAGTAGCCGATCTTTTAAAAGATTCTCACCAGCCAGGCTGATATGGACGAAGAAAAGATCGTCAGAGAACTTGATTTCAAAGCTGTAAGAAGCTCTGGCCCGGGAGGGCAGCACGCTAATAAAACAGCCACCAGGGTGGAACTGAGCTTTGATCTTCAGAATTCTGAAGCTTTAAATGAAGATGAAAAAAGCCGAATTTCGAGGAAATTGGCGAATCGCATTAATAGTGAGGGTATTTTGAAAATGGCCAGCGAAGAAAGCCGGAGTCAGCACTCCAATAAGGAGATCGTGATTCAGAATTTTCTCAACGAAATAAAAGGAGCGCTGAAAAAACCTAAAAAGAGGAAAAAGACGAAACCCACCAGAGCTTCAAAAATTAAAAGATTGAAAGAAAAAAAGAAAAAAGCCGAGATAAAGGCAAACAGGAAAGATCCTTTGAAGTAAGAATTCGGGTACAAATTCCTCAGGTTGCGTGGGGATTCCACACAAATTACCCGCTTTTTAAAAATTCCAATATTTTGCTTCGACTAAAGCAACATTCTGTATATCAGCAACTAATACATAAAAAGCCCGTAATATTTCTCGCGGTATGATTTTTACATTAGTGATTATAGGTTAGTATTGGGAATGGAATAAATTGCTGACCGGCTTTTATTCTGTTTTATAATTTAGATTTTCGGATTGAAAAGGCTCCACTCGGAGCCTTTTCTATTTTACCATATTCCGTGGAATTTAAAAAGCCTGGAAAGTGAGTAAAAAATTCTACAACTATTGTTGAAACAATTTCAGTTTTCTACATAAAATTTTTAACACAACCATAGGCATGGTCTTGTAAACCCCTCACCTACAAGGTGTTTAAAAAAAACTATTCGAAATGGTATAATTTTTACTCTATACCTGTCAAGACTTAAAAACTTTAAACTAAAAAAAGATGAAAAAGATTTTATTGACCGCAATGACTGTAGGAGCCGTGTTTTTTGGAAGTCAAAACATGAAAGCCCAGGAAACCGAAACAGAAACCGAGGTAACAGTACAAACAAGCCAGGATGAATACACTGAAGTAGATGTTGAGAATCTTCCGCAGGCAGTAAAAGATGCCATTGGTACTGATTATAAAGATGCAGTTACCGAAAAGGCCTGGGTAAAAACCAAAGATGAAGAAAAAATCTATAAGCTTAGCCTAAATGTGAATGGTGAGACCCAGGAGGTTTATATTGACCAGGATGGGAAATGGCTGGAAGATGATGATGACAGCCAGAAGTAATTTTTAGTCCCTTTAAAAAGAGAGACCAACTCGGGGACGGCAGATTAATGATGGAGGAAAATTTAATTTACCCCAGCGAACATGAATAAAGCGACCCATTTCAGATTCAACTGAAGACCAACAACTAACTAACACTAAGAGCGGTCGCTTTACTCATGACTACATCAAGAGCCGATTTGGGAAATCTGCCAAATGGAATTTAAGACAGATTCAATAAAATAATTTGTCAGAAAAAAGAAGAGAGGTGTTTTGCCTCTCTTTTTTTTATGTTTTCTTTTAAAACCAAATGCTTTAAAGATTGTTACCTTTGTTAAGATTAAATTTGAAATATGTCTAAAGTACTGGTTGTAGAAGACGATGTCGCCTTTGGCACCATGTTAAAAACATTCCTGGAAAAAAGAGATTATAAGGTAAATCTCGTGTATTCGGCTGAAGAGGCCTTTAAAAGCATTTCCTCTACTAATTTTGACCTGGTTCTTACCGATGTACGCCTGCCCGATTACGACGGACTCGAAATTCTTAAAAAAGTTAAAGAAAAAGATGCATCCACGGCAGTGATCATCATGACCAGTTATGCCGAAATAAGTATGGCCGTAAAAGCTATGAAAGAAGGAGCTTTTGATTATGTTTCAAAACCTTTCAGGCCTGAATCCATACTTCAAACTATTAAAAATGCTCTTTCTACCACTCAGGTAAAACCGGAAAAGACTGAAAAAACTAAAAAACCCGTTAAAAAAAGCAGTAGTTCTTCCGTAGAAAACCTGGACCTCATACAGGGTGTGAGTGAACCTTCGCGGCGCCTGAACGATTACGTTGAGCTGGTTGCCCCTACCAATATGTCGGTTTTGATCACTGGCGAGAGCGGAACCGGTAAAGAGCAGATCGCCAAAAGCATCCATCTTCAAAGTAAAAGGCATAATGCGCCGTTCATAGCTGTAGACTGCGGGGCAATTCCCAAAGAGATCGCTTCGAGCGAGTTTTTTGGGCATATTAAAGGTTCCTTTACGGGAGCAATTAACGATAAAACCGGGCATTTTGAAGCTGCCAATGGGGGAACGCTTTTTCTTGATGAAATTGGAAATCTCTCCTATGAGCTACAGGTGCAGTTGCTGCGAGCGCTTCAGGAAAGAAGGGTAAAACCCGTGGGCAGTAACACCGAAATTGAAGTAGATATCCGCGTGGTAACTGCTACTAATGAAGATCTGTCAAAAGCTGTTAAAGAAGGAGAATTCAGGGAAGATTTGTACCACCGGCTGAACGAGTTTTCAATAAAAGTTCCGGCGTTAAGGGAGCGCAGGGAAGATCTTATGCTCTTTGCTAACCACTTTCTTGAAGAGGCCAATGAAGATCTGGAGAAAAATGTTTTGGGTTTTACCGATGAAGCCATTCATGCTTTCAGAAATTATAACTGGCCAGGAAATTTAAGGGAGTTGAAGAATATGGTCAAAAGGGCGGTGCTTCTCACTAAAGACGATCTTATTCCGCTTAAGGTGTTGCCACATGAAATTGCCTCTTCCAGCCGTACTTCTGAAAATGATTACGGACTCTTCAAAAATAAAAATGAAGAACAGCTAATTTTAGATGCGCTTGAAAAAACCGGCGGCAATAAAAGTAAGGCGGCAAGAATGCTTTCTATCGACAGGAAAACCCTTTATAATAAACTGAAACAATACGGCATCAAACTGTAATTTCTGCTTCGAGGTCTTTCATAAGTGATCGCAGGCTTTCTTCCATACTTTCAAATTCACTTTTTCCCACTTCTTCATGGCTCTCAAGTTTCTGTAAAGTAGGGGTAATATGTATGGCGCTCATCTGTCTCAACATGGGTAGCATCCGATGCGCTATTTTTCCCAATTGCTCCTTATCTCCAGATTTCTGAGCTTCTTTCAGTTCGTCTATACCCTTTCCTGCACCTTCAAGGAAGGCCTGGATTATGGTTTGCATGGCAGATTTATCCTTTCCTGAAAACTCAAAGATTTCGCTGAGATCATAATTGGCGTCAGCTTTTTGGACTTTTCGGCTTTGTGGTTTTTCTGAAATTTCCTTAACCTCCAACCGAAGCAGTTCTGCCACCACCTTTTTCAGATCTTCAGGCTGATAAGGTTTGTGAAGGCTCCTGTCAAATCCGGCACTGGTATAGGTCTCAGCTTTTACTTCCTTACGTCCGGAAAGGGCGATCACTTTTAAATGATTTAATTTTTCGTCCTGCCGAATTTTTTCGATGAGGTTAAAGCCATCCATGACCGGCATTTGTATATCGGTCAACACAATATCGTATTGATTTTTTTGAAGTTTTCCCCAGGCCAGTTTACCGTTCACGGCAGTATCTGTTTTTAAGCCCATTCCTTTACAAATTTCGGAAGACAGCGATAGTTGTCCCGGTTCATCATCGACCACCAGAGCCTTTTTTCCCAAAGTTCCCTGAACCTGAATTTCTTTTCTTCCAGAAGGCTTGGGCTTGTTTTCTTCTTCCCTTTTTTCCGAAATTTTAACGGGAATGAAAATACTAAAGGTACTTCCCTCTCCCTGCCGACTTTCCACTTTTATTTCACCTTCCATCAATTCGGTAAGGCGTTTGGTAATCGCCAGGCCAAGGCCGGAACCGCCAAATCGTTTTTCAATACTGCTGTTTTCCTGAGAAAATTCCTCGAAAATGCTTTCCAGCTTTTCTTCTGAAATCCCAATACCGGAATCTTTTACCGAAATTCGCAGTATTTTGGTGTTCCCCGATTTCTTCTCCAGGCTGCTACTCACCACTATGCTTCCCTCATCAGTAAACTTCCAAGCATTTGATAAAAGGTTGGCAAGGATCTGCTTGATACGAAAGGGATCGCTTTTCACCTGCACATCTGTTTCGGCCGAAAGACTGGTTTCAATTTTTACATCTTTTTTCTTTTCGGCAGGAATTACATTTCCAATGGTATCTTCAATAAGTTTCTTCGGATTAAAAGGAAGTTCTTCCACCAGCATTTTCCCGGCTTCCAGTTTAGAAAGATCCAGAAGATCATTTACCAGCCGAAGGATAAATTCTGAAGATTTCTTGATTTGATGAATATAATGCGCCTGCCTTTCATTCACACCGGTTTTCAGCATGAGATCGGTATATCCCATCACGGTTGTCAGCGGGCTTCGAAGATCATGCGTGATCGCAGCCATAAATTGTTCCCGGCTAACAAGAAGGGATTCCGCAAATTGTTTGGCCTCTTCAAGCTGGGCTCGGTAACGCTGACTTTTAGTAATATCCCTTAAAATATTGACGATAAAAAACAGGATTATTATGCCAATGACAAGGCCGCCACCGATAATGATATCGGCAGTTTTCTGCAAAATATTCTGAAAATTCTCAGCCCTATCCATTGAATTCTGACGTTCCTTGATCTCCAGATCAGAAAGCAGGTTGCGCAACCGCTGATTAAGAATCATATCGTTGTTAAGCAGCTGAATTTCTTTTCGATTTACCTCATTCTGAAACTGCCGGTTGGCATACTCCAGTTCGGTTAAAACTTTTTTAACAGATTTTACAATGGAATCCAGGCGCTGGTTGGTGAGCTGCTCGGCATTGTCTTTTCTCGAATACTCCAGTAATTTAATAAGAACATCACGCTGGTATGGTTTTAAGTTTCGGAAGCGGTTTTTATAATTATAATCTGAAAAAGAAGCATCAATATTTTGCAATTCCCGGAGCGCTTTTGAATAGTAATTGGTGTTTCTTTCGGAACTGCGAAGACTGTCTAATTCCCGCAGGTTTTCACTTTTTTGGTCCAGCAGTTTAGTGATGCTGTCTACTTCATTTTCCAGCGCCAGATTTTGATATTCGGCCTTTAGTTTAAAAAGTTTTGATTTGATCGTATCGATCTGGTTCTTGTAACGGTCGAGCTCCTCCTCTTCCCCGGTTTGTATAAGACGGCGACTGATATTTTCTGACTGGTTCAGGTCTGTGGTGATCTCACTTACCAGAATAAGCTGCTTGTTATTTTCTGAATTCGACTGGGCAATTTCAGAATACTGCTTTACCTGGCTGTAAATGAACCAAACCGCCACCGCGGCCAAAATGGCCACGATAAGATAGCCGGCAATAACTTTAACGGTAATAGATCTTCTATGGGTTCCCATCTGCTCCATAAATGCTAAAATTAAGCCAATTCTGCTAAATGAACAGAATTCTATTGTATTTCTAAAAAAGCTTTTTACTTTTGCGCAGTAATCTCATAAGGGGTGCACCGCTGCTGGCGGGGCTGAGATCATACCCAATGAACCTGGGCGGGTAATGCTGCCAAGGGAATCGCGCAAAGCGCAACGTATGACTCCTGAAATTTCCAGAAAAGATCTGGCAATCTCAGGATTTTTTTTCAAATTTTTTTAATCATAAGAATAATCGCCCCTTTTATTCGTAAAAGTAATTACGAATGAAAAATGTATTATTTTTTGCAGGCCTGCTGTTTCTGTCCATACAGGCTTATGCTCAGGAATTCACCATCTCCGGAAAAGTGACAGAAGATGGAGTACCGGTAGAAGAAGTCTCGGTTTACCTAAAAAGTACCGGCGCAGGAACGCTCACCAATGCCGATGGTTTCTACAGCCTAACACTGGAAAAGGGAACTTACACCCTGATTTTTTCCTACGGAAATAAGAAGATCAGGAAGATCAGTTTAAATGAAGACATGGTTGTAAATGTTGATCTTTCGGGTGCCGAAGAAAGCCTGGAAGAGGTTTTTCTTTCTTCGGTTAGAGTAAATGCCGAATCGCCCATTACCTACAGCAACATGACCAATGAGGAGATCGAAGACCGAAATCTTGGTCAGGACATCCCCGTTTTGATGAATTATATGCCCAATGTCGTTACCACTACCGATGCCGGAGCGGGCGTTGGTTACACCAGTATACGGGTTCGGGGAAGTGATGCTACCCGGGTGAATGTGACCATCAATGGCATTCCCTATAATGACGCGGAAAGTCAGGGTGCTTTTTGGGTAGATCTACCCGATTTTGCCTCTTCTGTTCAAAACCTTCAGCTGCAGCGTGGAGTGGGAACTTCTACCAATGGTGCTGGTGCTTTTGGTGCAAGTTTGAATATTCTTACCGATTCCTATAAAGAAGAAGCACAGGCCGAAATTGCCAACAGCATCGGATCTTACAACACCTTCAAACACACATTGAAATTCAGTACCGGACTTCTTAACGATCACTGGGAAATAGCCGGAAGAGCCTCCAAAATAAGAAGTGATGGTTATATTGACCGCGCTGACAGCCATATGAAAGCGTATTTTCTTCAGGCTACTTATGTAGATTCTAATTCCCTAGTGAAGGCCATTGCATTTGGCGGTACCGAGAAAACGTACCAGGCATGGTACGGCATTGATGCAGAAACTTTGAAAAATGACCGTACTTTCAATCCTGCCGGAATGTACACCGATGAGAACGGGAATATACATTTCTACGATAATCAAACCGATAATTACAAACAGGATAATTACCAGCTTTTGTGGAATCAGGATTTTGGAAAACACTGGTCCTCCAATATCGCATTTCATTACACCTACGGCCGCGGTTACTATGAAGAATTTCATGAAGATGCCAGTTTGAACGACTACGGGCTCCCTTCTTTTATAGCTAACGGTGAAGAAGTTACCACTTCAGACCTTGTGGGCACCAAATGGCTGGACAATGACTTTTACGGAAGCGTTTTTAGCCTAAACTATAAATCTGACAATTGGGATATGACTTTTGGCGGCGGTTGGAATAATTATGAAGGGAATCACTTTGGTAACGTGATCTATACGAGATTTGCCCGAAACAACGACCCTTACGAGCCGTATTACGAAGGAACTGCAGATAAAACAGATTTCAATATTTACGGAAAAACCAATTTTGCCATCACCCAAAAGCTGGCCGGTTATGTAGATTTGCAGCTTAGAACGGTGCATTATCAAACAGATGGGATCCTTGATGAGGGAGTTCCATTTATCAATGATGATAATTTTAATTTTTTCAATCCAAAGGCGGGGCTTACTTATGAGCTGAACGAAGATAATCAGCTTTATCTTTCTTATGCCCGTGCCCATCGTGAACCTAACCGCTCAGATTATGAAAATGGGGATCCAGAGCCTGAAGAACTTAACGATTTTGAATTAGGCTGGAGATTAAGTAAATCTGATATCCAGGTTAACACCAATCTTTATTATATGGACTACCAGAACCAGCTGGTATTAACCGGCGGCATTGATGACGAAGGTGCTTTTATCAGGGAAAACAGTGGTAACAGTTACCGCTTGGGGCTGGAAATAGATGCGACGATCGGCATTTCGGATAAATTCAGCATTCAGCCGAATATATCTTTAAGTCGAAATAAAAATGTGGATTTTGTCTCCACTTTTAATGGAGAACTGGTGAATTACGGCAACACTGAAATTTCTTTTTCCCCGGAAATTGTGGCAGGAAACATCCTTAATTATCAGCCGGTTAATGGTCTGGAATTGAAGCTGCTTTCAAAATATGTAGGGGAGCAATATATGAGTAACATAGAAGCCGAAAATTCTAAACTGGACAGCTATTTTATAAACGATTTCAATGTCCAGTATACGCTGAAGAATCCGTGGATCTTTAAAAAGGTGGTTTTGACGGGATTGGTGAATAACATTTTTGGTGTGAAATATGTTTCCAACGGTTATTATTACACTTATAATGTGCCTAATGCAAATTTCCCCTCGGGGGTACAAACTTTTGATGGTGCGGGATATTATCCACAGGCGACCACGAATTTCCTGGCGGGCCTTACCCTGAAATTCTAGAATGTTAGTTTTATAGTTTAAAGGCTGTCTTTAAGAGATTTTAAAGACAGCCTTTTTTCAATTCCAGACTTCTACAATATTCCCTGATCTCTGCACGCGGTAGGGCTTCATGGTATATTTCCCCTCGCCTTCACTTAATTCACCGGTAATAATATTGTACTTGTTGGTATCACAACCGCAACTGGCTATCACGCCTTCTACGGTCATAGCCGAACAATCACTGGGCGGATGATTGGGATCGCTCAATTCAAAAGCGACCAATTGGTTCCCATTCAGGTTATAGACCACAATACCTTTTACTCCATAATTATAGGTTACAAAATGATTTCCGGGAAACTGAAGATTGTTATACTCCGGCAGACTAAGATCCAGCTGGAGCCTGAAATTCAGGTTGGGAAGGTTTGGATTTCCGCGGAAATTATCTTCTCCGGAACAGCCAGAAATAAGAATTATAAATAGTAATAAAATCGTTGTTTTCTTCATAAAAAGATTATTAGGTCCAAAATAATATAATTGTTCCGAATCATTAAATTTCTTACATTTGTTAGAAGAAATCCCGGTGAAAATGGGATTTTTTCTATTAATGATGCAATAGTTCATTCCCGGCACCTAAACTTAAAATAGAACCGGGCAATCCCTCACACACTTAGGGATTCGACATTATACAAGTCATTAGAAAGGTATTTTTTCGGCTTTCAGGGAAATATCCCTAAGGCCGGCAATTCCTAAAACGAGAATATTATGAGTAAAGTATCTTATTACACCCCGGAAGGGTTAAAAAAACTTAAAGATGAGCTGAATCATCTTAAAGATGTAGAGAGGCCACGCGCTTCTCAGGCTATAGCAGAAGCAAGGGACAAAGGCGATTTGAGTGAAAACGCTGAATATGATGCCGCAAAGGAAGCTCAGGGCCTGCTGGAAATGAAAATATCAAAAATGGAAGAACTTGTATCCAATGCGAGGCTTATTGACGAATCGCAACTGGATACCTCGAAGGTGCTGGTGCATTCTCATGTGAAGATAAAGAATACCACCAATGGTGCCGAGATGAAATATAAACTGGTAGCCCAAAGCGAAGCCGATCTTAAATCGGGTAAAATATCTGTAGATTCACCTATCGGAAAAGGCTTGCTGGGCAAAGAAGTAGGTGACATTGCTGAAATTGAAGTGCCTAATGGCACGGTCAAATTTGAAGTAATTGATATTTGGAGGGAATAATTCCCTTTCAAATAAGTTAAAATAAAATCCTTTTCTTTCTTCTAATCTTCGGAATTAAGAAAAGGATTTTTTAATTTTAAAGGAAACCAACCTAAGTGTATGTCAACAATTTTTACAAAAATCGTCCGTGGCGAAATTCCGTCTTATAAAGTTGCAGAAGACAGCCAGTTTTTGGCTTTTCTTGATGTTAATCCCAATGCTAAAGGCCATGTTCTTTGCATTCCGAAAAAGGAAATCGACAAAATATGGGATCTTGAAGAAGAACGGTACCGCGCCCTGATGCGTTTTGTAAGATGCGTGGCTACCGCACTGGAAAAAACTGTTCCCTGTAAAAGGGTGGGAATGGCCGTAGTGGGCCTGGAAGTACCCCACGTACATGTTCATTTAATTCCTCTCAATTCAATGAAAGACATGGATTTCTCTCATAAGGTAAAGATGGAAAAAGAAGAATTTGAACAACTGGCCAGTGATATTCAATCGAAAATGGACCTGTGAAAGATCTTTCTGATTTTAAATTAAGCCTGGAAATTCGCATAGACTGGAGTGATCTTGACATGTATCAGCATGTCAATAATGTGTCCTATATGCGGTATCTCCAAAGCGGAAGGGTGAATTTCTGGGAAGCTTCAGGTATTTACGAGCATTATAAAGATTCAAAAAAAGGCACCATGCTGGTTTCCACGCACTGCGATTTTAAAAAATCATTGTACTATCCGGGAAAAGCCATCATTAAAACCAGGCTGGACTTTATCGGAAACACCAGTTTTGGGCTCGAGCATGTGGTTTTAAATCAGACTGGAGAAATTTGTGCTGTTGGAAAAGACGTCGTGGTATGTTATGATTTTACAAAAGAGGAAACTTTCCCGGTTCCCGACTGGCTTAAGAAAATCATTAAAAAGTATTGACCTTTTTAAGGCTTACCTGGAAGGTTGTCCCTTTATTGATCTCACTTTTCGCCACTTTTATTTTTCCTTTGTGGTATTCTTCAACGATACGTTTTGCCAGTGAAAGACCCAAACCCCATCCTCTTTTTTTAGTGGTTTGCCCGGGTTCAAAAATTGAGCGGAACCTGTTCTTTTCAATTCCTTTTCCCGTATCGCTAATATAGATATGAGCCTGCTTAAGATCCTGTTTGATATCTATATGAAGTTCTCCTTTCCCCCTCATGGCATCAATGGCATTCTTTACAAGGTTCTCGATGGTCCAGCTGTAAAGCTGTTCGTTTAACATCACATAAATTGGCTGCCTTGGCGCATGCAGACTAAAATTAATAAGATTTGAGCTGCGGCTTTGCAGATAGTCAAAAGTCTCCCGCGTGGCCCTAACAATATCTGTTTTATGCAGGTTTGGAGAAGAACCAATTTTCGAAAACCGCTCGGTTATGGTCTTCAGCCGGTCGATATCTTTTTCCATTTCGGTGACGTAAGCCGGGTTTACTTCTTCAGCCTTTAAAATTTCAGTCCAGCCTATCAAAGAGCTAAGAGGCGTTCCAATTTGATGTGCCGTTTCTTTGGCCATTCCGGCCCAAAGTTTATTCTGTTCACTATTTTTTGTAGTGGTATAAAAAAAGTACACTACTCCTACGAAAAGAAATCCTATTAAAGTCAGCCCAATAGGATAATATTTCAGCTTGTTCAGGGCAGGGGAATTCCCGTAATATAGATACTGCACCTGTCCGTCGCCAAGATCAACTGTTATAGGTTCATTTTCATCTTTCAGGTCTTCCAGATATTCCTTAAGCCTTTCGGGATCATCAAGAATTGCCGGTGCTATATTTGTAGTATAAGCGATCTCCCCATGTTCATTGGTATGAATGATGGGAATAGTAGTATTATTATTGAGGATTTCAAGAACAAGGTCCAGATCGGCATCTTCGGGAGCCTGGCTCAATTCTTCCTGAGCTCGCGCCCAAATATTCATTTTCGCCCGTTCGTCCTCCTTCAGACTTTGAAAAAAGATACTCGTATTCCACAATACAAGCACTATTACAACGAGGCAGGAAATTATGATAAACCAGCGGTTAAAGCTGCGTTCGTCGGGTAGATTCATGAATTTATAGCTGCGTTTCTTCAATTAAAGATAAGCGTTTTTATATGATTTTTATTGTGAAGGATGCCGCTTTTCATTCCTTGCTCATTTCGTTATCTTTGCGCAAATTGATTCCTATGTTCAGTATAGAACCTAAAGATGTAAGTGTTGGCAAACTGCATCAATACCTGTTAGGTGCCGTAGGGCCGCGCCCCATAGCTTTTGCAAGTACCCTCGATGAAAACGGAAGGCCAAACCTTTCACCCTTTAGTTTTTTCAATGTTTTTGGATCTAATCCACCGGTGCTGATCTTTTCTCCCGCGCGAAGAGGAAGGGATAATACCACCAAACACACCTATGAAAACCTCAAGAGAACAGATGAAGTAGTGATCAATATTGTAAATTTTGATATGGTGCAACAAATGTCATTGTCGAGCACCGAGTACGATCAGGGCGTGAATGAATTTGAAAAAGCCGGCCTTACCATGCTCAAATCGGATATTGTGAAACCCTTTCGTGTAGCCGAATCTCCTGTGCAGTTTGAATGTAAGGTGCATGAAATAGTGGAAACGGGCGAGCAAGGTGGCGCAGGAAATCTTATTATTTGTCATGTTCTGAAAATGCATATTAAGGAAGAAATTCTCGACGAAAACGGTTATATTGATCAGCATAAAATAGATCAGGTAGCCAGAATGGGCGGCAACTGGTACACCCGAGCGAATATGGGGATGTTCGAGGTTCCAAAGCCTCTAAGTACCTTAGGAATTGGTGTTGATCAGATCCCTGGAAATATCAGAAAAAGCAAAACCTTAACAGGTAATGACCTGGGGAAACTTGGAAATGTGGAAGCACTTCCCATAAAGGAAGAAATTGAAGAATTTCTAAATGAGAACCGGGAAGACAAAGCCCTAATTGAAGAGGGAGATATTGAAAAAATTCATAAGAAGGCGCAGCAGTATCTTGAAAAAGATGAACCTGCAAAGGCCTGGAAATTATTATTAGCAAAATAAATAGAAGATGGAAGTACAAGGAAAAATTAAACTAATTGGCGATACAAAGGAATTCGGCAGCAGAGGATTTCAAAAACGGGAGCTTGTAATAACTACTGAAGAACAGTATCCACAGCACCTGCTTATTGAATTCGTTCAGGATAAATGTGCGCTGCTTGACAGCTATAAAGTTGGTCAGCCGGTAAAAATCGGAATTAATCTGAGAGGACGTGAATGGGTAAGCCCGCAGGGAGAAACAAAATATTTCAACTCGATCCAGGGCTGGAGAATTGAAAATCTTCAGGCACAGCAACCCGGTAGCGGACAAAACGTACCGCCACCTGATAATTTCGAACCTGCCAATGATTTAAATGAAGAAGATTATGACGATCTTCCTTTTTAGAAAAAATTTTAAATAATGGAAAGTCCGGTTTAATAAAAAGCCGGACTTTTTTAACAAAGAAAGAAGTTTGTATTTCTTAAGACCACAGGATGACTTTCCCCCCGTTGAGCTGGCAGGTGAAGATGGTCTTCTGGCTGTGAGCAGTAACTTAACGGTAAAAAGATTAAAAGAGGCCTATTATTCGGGAATCTTTCCGTGGTATAACCAGGGGCAGCCGGTACTTTGGTGGTCTCCAGATCCAAGAATGGTACTTTTCCCGGAGAAGTTGAAAATTTCAAAAAGCATGCGCCCTTATTTGAATCAAAATAAATTTCGGGTAACTTTTGATCAGGAGTTTGAAAGGGTAATTTCAGAATGTGGAAAAATAGACCGTAAAGGCCAGCATGGCACCTGGATCACTCCTGAAATAAAACAGGCTTACAGCAAATTATTCCTGGAAGGCCTTGTAAAATCGGTAGAAGTATGGGATGGTGAGAAGCTGGTAGGCGGCGTTTATGGCGTTTATCTGAAAAACAAAGGAGTTTTTTGCGGGGAAAGTATGTTTTCAAAAAAAAGCAATGCCTCAAAATTTGGATTTATAAAACTTGTTCAAAAACTGAAGAAGGAAGGCTTAAAACTTATTGATTGCCAAATCTATACATCACACCTTGAAAGTTTGGGAGCCGAAGAAATTCCCCGTTCAGAATTTTTAAAATATCTTCAATAATTCTAAGCCTCATTCATTTTCTTCCCCAATTCTTTAATTTTCTGATGTCTAAAGCAATCTACCTCGTGATCGTTCACCATTCCCGTAGCCTGCATGTGGGCATAGATGACGGTAGAGCCCACGAATTTAAAGCCTCTTTTCTTAAGATCTTTGCTTAATTTCTCGCTCAAATCTGTGGTGGCGGGGGCCTCTTTATAGTTATGCAGCTCATTTTGAACAGGAGAATGATCAACAAAACCCCAGATGTATCTACTAAAGGAACCGTATTCTTCCTGTACCTCCATAAATCTTGCTGCATTGGTAACCGTTGCGCGTATTTTCATCCCGTTGCGGATAATTCCTTTATCTTCCATTAAAGTTGAAATTTTAGTTTCATCATATTGCGCAATTTTCCGGTAGTCAAAATGATCAAAAGCGGTTCTAAAATTTTCACGTTTTCTCAGAATAGTGATCCAGCTAAGACCGGCCTGAAAAGTTTCAAGAGTCAAAAATTCAAAAAGTTTATCATCTTCCAGAACAGGAACTCCCCATTCTTCATCGTGGTAAGCTTCATAGAGCGGGTCTCCCACACACCAGCCGCATCTTTTAATTTCTCCCATCTTTTTATGATCTAAAATAATAAGTGATCGTTCCGGGTTGCGCATGCTGCCCGGCGAGTTTTGTAAATCTCGCGCCGGCAGCATATTCAAGGGCACGCTCGATCAGGCATTCATTACTTGATGTAGAACCGTTTTTATTGATAGAAAGATCGGTAACATACCCGTTCTCATCAACGCTGATATTTACCACAATTTTTCCGGCCGTATCACAGGTATAAACAGGATTGGGAATTTTAATGGCATTCCTTCCCTTCAATGAAAATGAAATGGAACTGTAATCATACGCGGCCGATTGCTGGCCTTTTTGTTCGCCAGATTTATCACCTTCGGAAGCATTTTGTTTTTTCTCCGCATTTTTTTTCCTGATAGAAAAGTCGCCTTCAGAAGTCCCCGACTTTTCATTTTCAAGTTCTTTCTGTTCGGCTGTATTTTTTTGAAAAATCTCATCCAGCCTTTTCTGAAAATCGGCCTCCCGATCTTCTTTATTTTCGTTAAAAGCCTGGTTTGTCTGGATTTTACTTTGCTGCGATGGTTTGACCTCCTCTTTGGGAGCCTCTTCTTCCTTCTCTTCCATTTTTAACTGATCCAGGCTGACCAGCATTTCTGAAGTTTTCCTGTTTTTATTAGAAAGGTTCAGATTGTAGAGGGCAAGGAACAAAACCGCGAACAGCAGGGATGTTATTATAAGCGCTTTATGCCTGTCGAAAAAATCCATATAAACAAAACTACTTCAGGGCCTAAGGTGATTGCCGTGAAGGTAATAATTTTTCAAAAGAAGCAATGTCCATTCCATTTTCTACTGAAAAATCACCAATTTTAGTCCGTCGCAATTCCGAAAGATGGGCGCCGCTTTCCAGAGCTTCTCCAAATTCATGCGCGAGACTACGAATATAAGTCCCCTTGCTGCATACCACGCGAAAATGGACTTCAGGAAAATCTTTTGTCTCTATTTCAAATTCTGAAATTTCAACCTCTCTTTTCGGAATATCCACTTCCTCTCCTTTCCTCGCGTATTCATAAAGCCTTTTCCCTTCCTTCTTTAATGCCGAAAAAACCGGGGGCTTTTGTTCAATTTTTCCTTTGAATTTCGCTGCCGTTTGCTGCAAAAGTTCTTCTGAAATATGCTCCACCGAAAAATGCTGATCAATTTCGGTTTCGAGGTCATAAGACGGGGTCGTGGAACCAACGGTAATCGTGCCGGTATATTCCTTTATCTGCCCTTGCAGTTCAGGGATTTTTTTTGTGAATTTTCCTGTACAGATAATAAGCAAACCTGTTGCCAGGGGATCAAGTGTTCCGGCATGGCCCACTTTGATCTTTTTAATTCTGAAGCTTCTTTTAATAAGCCATCGTACTTTATTAACAAGCTGAAATGACGTCCAGTTAAGAGGCTTATCGAAAAGTAGAATCTGCCCGTTTTTAAAATCTTCCAGCTCCATCGGTTAAACACTTAACGGATTTATAAAAAAATGATACGCGAAGATGAAAAGTCCGAACACAATGCGATAGTATCCAAAGATCTTAAACCCGTGTTCACTCAGGTAATCGATAAAAGTTTTGATGGCGAGCATTGCCACTAAAAAGCCAACCACATTTCCTATTATTAACAGATTCACCTGTTGTGAATCTAAAACAAATCCAGCCTCGTAGTAATCGTAACTTTTCTTTAGTGTTGCGCCCAGCATAGTAGGAACGGCGAGAAAAAAAGAAAATTCAGCTGCGGTGGTTCTAGAGAGTTTCTGCGTCATTCCTCCAACGATGGTGGCACCACTTCGAGAAACCCCGGGCACCATGGCAAGGCATTGAAAAAAACCAATTTTTAAGGCGGTTAAATAAGAAATTTCGTTTTCTGAAGATCCACTAAACCAATCGTCTACTTTTAAAAGAATGAATCCGCCGAGAATTAAAGTCGATGCTACTACCAGCGGACTTTCCAAAAGCTCATCTATAAAATCATTCAGTAAAAGGCCTAAAACCACGGCCGGTAAAAAGGCCACGAAAAGCTTGTAATAAAAATCCATACTCTGGAAAAACCGCTTCCAGTAAAGCACAATTACCGAAAGTATGGTTCCCAGTTGGATTACAATGGTAAAAAGTTTGGTAAAAGGATCATGAGCGATACCAAAAAAAGAAGAACCTATGATCAAATGGCCTGTGGAAGATACCGGAAGAAATTCTGTTAAACCTTCGATTATAGCGAGAACTACCGCTTCAATATAATTCATCTACTCCTCCTTCTTATTTGGATTCAATAGAATCGCATAGGCTTCAATTCCAAAACCAATAAGAACAAGAGCGGGAGCAAGCCTGATTCGTCTAAAGCTGTATATCGCATCACTGAATTCATTGGGATTATCGCTGCCACCGCCTGACATCAGGATAAAACCTATAGCTATAACGGCCAAGCCAATGAACATGAACATATAATTCCTTTTTCCAAATACGAAGCCGGTATTAAAACTTCCTTTTCCTTTATTTTCAGACATTTTTTTACTTTTTTCAGCTTACAGAATTAAGCTTTTTAATAATATAATTCATCGGTTTTCAAATTAAGAAAACGAGAGGTGGCAAAATAGGTGCTTAACCAGGCGATGATAAGGCCAGCGACAAAAACTCCCACGAAAAGAACCGTGAGCATTTTTACATCACTCAGTAAATTCAATTCGGTAAAGCTATTATTTAGATAGTAAAGTACTGCCGCCATTCCTATTAGAGCAACCGCCGCACCGATCATCCCCAATTTCATACTCTGCCAGATAAACGGTCTCCTGATGAAACCTTTGGTGGCTCCAACCATCTGCATGGTTTTAATGGTAAATCTTTTTGAATAAACCGAAAGCCTGATAGAGCTGTTGATCAACAGTACCGCTATGAAGGTAAATAATGAACTGGCGATCAAAATCCACAAACTGATCTTCTTCACATTCTCATTAAGCAAAGCGATAAGCGGTTTATCATACACCACCTCATCAACGAATTTTTTGGCAGTAAGATCAGAAGCAATTTTTTCAACCTGTTCCGAAGAAACAAAATCGGCATTCATATAAACATCTATCGAATTTTGGAGCGGATTATACCCCAGGAAATCCATAAAATCCTCTCCGATCTCTTCGCTGTGTTCTTTAGCAGCCTCTTCTTTAGACACGTAATTGGCAGATTTGGTATAGTCGGCCATGGCAAGGCTTTTCTTCAGTTGCTCCACCTCAACTTCCTTCGCATTATCTTTTAAGTATACGGTAAGAGCGATCTGTTCCTTGAAATGATCGGCTACTTTTTTGGTATTTAGTACCAAAAGTCCCAGCATTCCCAGTAAAAACAGCACCAGGGAGATACTTATCACTACGGAAAAATAAGAAGATATAAGTCGGCGTTTCTGATACCTTTCAAAAGATGTGGTCATAAAAGACTTCAGATTTTTTGTAAAAATAAGAAAGTTCAGCTTTCCCTTTCTTTAAAACGCTTAAAGTTTCAGAATTATTGATAAGAGCCAAAATTTTTTGCGCCGACAGGTTTCTATTTCAAAGTTTCCTCCCTTTTTTGAAAAACTGAAAAAGCTATATTTGTAAAAAAAGAGCTATGTCTTTAAAAAAGCTTCTAAAAGAGAAGGGCTACCACCGTATCGACCTTGAATTTACCAAAACAAGCCATCTTGAACTCGTTGCGAAAATCAATGATATTGAAGGGAATTTTATTCTGGATACCGGCGCTTCCAGTACCTGCGTGGGCCTTGAAGCTGTGGAACATTTCAAGCTACTGGCCGAAGACAGCGATGTAAAAGCAGCCGGCGCCGGCGCTACCGATATGCTTACTCAAATCGCGCAAAAGAACAGCATTGAGATCATGGGCTGGAAAAAAAAGAAGATAGACCTGGTTCTTTTCGATTTAAAGCATGTTAACCAGGCCCTTACCGATCACAAAGCCGAAAAGGTTCACGGCATCATTGGTGCCGATATCCTCAAAAAAGGGAAAGCCATCATCGACTATAAAAACAAGGCTTTATATCTCAAGTAGGGGAAATTTCCCCTTTTCTGACATCTGAAAATAGAATAAATTTGAAGAGCTTACCAATTAATTTATTCGATAATCAAAAACAGGATCTTACATATATTTTCAATTGTTTTTCTAAGCATCCTTATTATAGGAGTCCTGTTTTTGAATGCTATCCGTTTGTTAGTTTTGTTTTAATTTGTTAGAAAATAAAAAAGGTCCTGAATCGGGACCTTTTTTATTCTATTCATCGCCTGAAAACTATAGTTCCAGAGCTCTTTTAACATCGTTATCCATCAGTAATTCTTCAGGATTTTCCAGGGCTTCTTTAACGGCAACAAGGAAACCAACAGATTCCTTTCCGTCAATGATCCTGTGATCGTAAGAAAGCGCCACATACATAATAGGTCTGATCTCAACATGCCCATCAACAGCAACCGGTCTTTCCACAATATTATGCATTCCCAGAATAGCGCTTTGCGGCGGATTGATAATTGGCGTAGAAAGCATAGAACCAAAAACCCCACCGTTGGTAATGGTAAAAGTTCCCCCGGTCATTTCATCAACAGTGATCTCACCGTCACGGGCTCTTAAAGCCAGCCTTTTTACCTCAGATTCCACTCCGCGGAAACTCAGGTTCTCGGCATTTCTAATCACGGGAACGGTAAGACCTTTAGGTCCTGAAACCGCAATACTGATATCTTTATAATCGTGGCTGATCACATAATCACCATCGATCATGGAATTCACAGCCGGAAATTCATCCAGCGCACGTATTACCGCAAGCGTGAAGAAAGACATAAAACCGAGGCTAACCCCGTGTTTGTCTTTAAACTCTTCTTTATATTTTTTACGTAACGCGAAAATAGGAGACATATCCACCTCATTGAAGGTAGTTAGCATCGCAGTATCATTTTTGGCGCTTACCAGTCGTTCCGACAATTTGCGGCGGAACATTGACATTTTCTTACGCTCCTCCCCTCTTTTTCCCGGTCCCGGACTGCCCATAGAAGCCTTGGCCTGTACCGCATCTTCTTTAGTGACACGACCATCTTTGCCCGAACCTTTCACATCTTTAGCTGAAATTCCCTTCTCATCAAGTATTTTTCTGGCTGCAGGAGAAGGACTCCCTGTCGCATAATTTTTTTCGTCCTGTTTTTGATCAGGAGTACTCCCTTTGGAAGGCTTTTCGGTTTTAGAAGGCGCTTTATCGCTATCTTTTTTATCTTCCTTAGATTCCTGGCGTTCCTTTTCTTCTTCCTCGGCGGTTTCTTTTTTATCGGCTTTTTTAGACTCCTCAGCCTTTCCTCCTTCTGAAGGATTTTCGGCTTCGGTATCAATATGGCATACTACCTGCCCGACTTCCACCACATCTCCTTCTTCCGCTTTAAGGGTGATAATACCGCTGGCTTCTGCAGGAAGTTCAAGCGTGGCTTTATCGCTATCTATTTCGGCAATTGCCTGGTCTTTTTCTACGTAATCCCCGTCTTCTACCAGCCACTGTGCGATTTCTACTTCAGTGATGGACTCCCCGGGTGAAGGAACTTTCATTTCTAAGGCCATGATTCTTCTTTATTTTGGTTCCTGATGTTACAAATTTCAGGAAAATGGTTCTTAATTATTTTCTTCTTCGTCTAAATCTTTTTCAAAAACACTGGCAATTACACGTTCATGACGTTTTTTGAAACGTGCTGAACTACCTGCCGCGGGAGATCCGTAAAATTTACGGCTACAAACCCGGAATTGTCTCGCCTCCGGGAAATGCAGTAACATATGGCCGTAAGCTCCCATATTCCTGGGTTCTTCCTGTGCCCACACGATATCATCTGCATTCTTATATTTTTCAATAATCTCTTTCATTTTGGAGGTTGGCAACGGGAATAATTGTTCCACACGCACCAGGGCCACATCTTTGCGATCTTCTTCCTCTTTGCGTTTTAAAAGATCGTAATAAAATTTACCAGTACAAAAAACCAGGCTTTTCACCTCTTCTGCCTTCGCGTTCACATCATCGATGACAGGCTGAAAACTGCCATTGGCAAACTCCTCTTTGGTAGAGATCGCTTTTGGATGTCTCAGCAGACTTTTTGGCGTGAATATGATCAAAGGTTTCCTGAATTTCACCTTCATTTGCCGTCTTAGCAAATGGAAATGGTTAGCAGGCGTGGTAACATCAGCCACATACATATTATCTTTAGCGCAAAGCTGAAGGAATCTCTCCATTCTTCCTGAAGAATGTTCCGCGCCCTGCCCTTCATAGCCGTGTGGAAGAAACATCACCAAACCGTTCTGTAATTTCCATTTATCTTCAGCAGCTGAAATATACTGGTCAATCATGATCTGAGCACCATTCACAAAATCGCCAAACTGTGCTTCCCAGATCGCAAGTGTTGTAGGACTTGCCATGGCGTATCCATAATCAAATCCAACAACTCCATATTCTGAAAGCGGAGAATTATAAATAAAGAAATCTCCTTTTCTATCTTCAATATTATTATGAAGGATGATCTCCTCCTCACTATCTTCAACTTTTAACACGGCATGGCGGTGAGAAAACGTGCCTCGTTCACTGTCCTGACCGCTAAGACGCACATTGTAGCCTTCGGTCATCAGGGAGCCGTAAGCTAAATGTTCAGCCATTGACCAGTCCAGCTTATTATCTTCAAAATACATTTGTTTACGCAGGTCTATGATCTTCTTGATCTTGCGCATGAATTTTTTATCTGAAGGCAATTTTGAAACCGCTTCGGCAATTTTGTCCAGTTTCTTCATATCGAAAGTAGTATCTACCTCCTTCATCATTTCATCTTCCTGAACATTATTGAAGCCCTGCCATTCATCCTGCATAAATGGAGTAATGCGGGTGGTTTTCTCCTTACGGGAATCTTCAAGTTTTTCTTCGAGCGATGCTTTATAGGTTTCTTCGAGATTCTTCAGGTATTCATCATCAACTACTCCTTCATTTTTCAGTTTTTCGAAGTAAATATCCCTCGCGTTCTGATGTTTTGAAATAGCCTTGTATAGTTTTGGCTGTGTAAATCGAGGTTCATCACCTTCATTGTGACCATATTTTCTATAGCCAAGAAGATCGATAAAGACATCTCTTTTAAATTTCATGCGGAAATCTAAAGCGAAAAGAATCGCATGAACCACGGCCTCTGCGTCATCGGCATTCACGTGAAGCACCGGCGAAAGTGTTACTTTTCCAACATCGGTACAATAGGTTGAACTTCTCGCATCCAGGTAATTGGTGGTAAATCCAATTTGGTTATTTACCACTATATGAATAGTTCCGCCAGTTCTATAGCCTTCCAGCTGGGCCATTTGAATCACCTCGTAGACCACACCCTGTCCCGCTATCGCAGCATCCCCGTGAACAAGAATAGGCAGCACCTTTGAATCGTCACGCTCATAGCGGCGATCCTGTTTTGCCCGGGTGATCCCTTCAACTACAGAACCTACGGTTTCAAGATGCGAAGGGTTTGGGGCGATATTGATATTTATTTCTTTTCCGGTATCGGTTGTACGGCAGGAAGTCCAGCCCAGGTGATATTTTACGTCCCCGTCAAAAATATCCTGCTCGTAATCTTTTCCGTCGAATTCTGAGAAAATATCTTTGGCGCTTTTACCAAAAATATTGGTAAGTGTGTTCAGCCTTCCGCGGTGGGCCATACCCATCACGAAATCTTTCACACCAAATTCGGCAGCCTTTTCAATCAAAGCGTCCAGGGCAGGAATAAGGCTTTCTCCCCCTTCAAGGGAAAAACGCTTTTGCCCCACATATTTTGTGTGCAAAAATGCTTCAAAAGAAACAGCCTCATTCAGCTTTTTCAGAATTTGCTTTTTTCGTTCAGCGTCAAATTCGGGATGATTTTCATTGATATTGAGCTTGCTTTGGATCCACGCGATCTCCTCTGGTTTCCGAATATACATATACTCGATACCAATCGCATCGCAATAGACCTTTTTCAAATGCTCTATGATCCTCTCTAAAGTAGATGGGCCAATTCCAAGGATTTCCCCGGCATTGAAAGTAGTTTTCAGGTCTTCTTTCTCCAGACCGAAATTTTCTATGTCAAGGGTCGGAGTGTATTTTCTCCTTTCCCGCACCGGGTTCGTTTTTGTAAATAGATGTCCTCGTGTACGATATCCGTCAATCAGTCGAATCACCTGGAATTCCTTGATTACCTGGTCTGGAATTTCTCCTTCAGCAAATTCAATATTAGCTTCTTTGAGAACTTCTTCAGATAAACCATTCTCCATTCCAAAATCAAAACCTTGAAAAAAAGCCCTCCAGCTGGGCTCTACACTATCGGGATTTTGTAAATATTGATCGTAAAGTTCTGCGAAGTAAGCAGTATGCGCGGCATTTAGAAATGAAAATCTCTCCATAAATTGAAACAAATGTTTCTTCAGTTTTTAAAAGCAAAGCAAAAATACAATTTTTAAAAAAAACGACTTGCAGGTATTATGATAATTATCTATTGAATTATAGGTATTTTAACAAGCCTTTTGGAAGTGTTTTCACTAAAAAGAAGTGAAAAATTGCATTTTTTGGCTATACCTTCCTGTTCATAAGCATTTTTCCAAAGTCTCGGAGCGGTTCTTTTTTTTCTTCGGAAAGTGGCATGGAATCCAAAACCTCAAAGGCTTTCTGAGTATATTTTTCGATCTCGAGCCTGGTAAGTTCAGCGGCTCCGCTGCTTTCAAATAGCGATTTCACGCTTGCAATTTTTTCTGAATTATCCTGGGGCCTGATGGAATAAAGATGTCCGAGTTGTTCAGCTTCGACCCCTGCAGCTGTTTCAAGGGTCTTTAAATAAAGGAAAGTCTTTTTATTTTCAATAATATCGCCTCCAGATTGTTTTCCAAAAGTTTCTATATCGCCAAAAGCATCAAGATAATCATCCTGAAGCTGAAAGGCAATTCCCAAAAGTCTGCCGTACTGATATATTGATTTTTTGCATTCTTCTGTCGTTCCCGCAACGATGGCACCCATTTGAAGGGCCGCACCAACCAGGACCGCAGTTTTGTATTCTATCATTAGGAGATAATCATCAATACTTACGTTATCCCGCGTCTCAAAATCGATATCATACTGCTGCCCTTCACAGACCTGCATAGCCGTTTTAGTAAAAAGAGTGGTCAGCTCTTTAAAAGTTTCGCCCTCGTAACTTTCAAAAAGCTGGTACGCATTGATCAGCATGGCGTCTCCCGAGAGAATACCGGTGTTTAAATCCCATTTTTCGTGAACCGTCGCTTTCCCCCGGCGAATAGGAGCATCATCCATAATATCATCATGGATGAGGGAAAAATTATGGAATATTTCAACCGCCAGTGCCGCATCCAGGGCTTTTCGGTAAGTACAGCCGAATATTTCAGCCGACATCAATACCAGAACAGGCCTTAGTTTTTTACCGCCCTGGCCTAAAATATAAACCATGGGCTCGTAAAGATTCACCGGTTCTTTTACGAGGACTCTTTGCTTTAAATAATCTGTGACAGCCTGGCGATACTCGGTTATGGAAAGCATTTTCAGAAAAATTTTCCGCTAAAATACCAATAATGAATAGAATTAGAATTTTATGCTGGTGTTAAATAACAGTAAAACTTTGGAAACTATTTTTGTTTTTAAAGTTTCCTATGTTACTTTTGCGCCACAAATTTAAAGACGTGCGAGAAAAGATTTTGAATGCTGCTGCAGAAATGTTTCTGACTTATGGTTTTAAAAGCGTTACCATGGATGATATTGCCCATAAAATAGGGGTTTCCAAAAAGACGATCTATGCTAATTATTCCACAAAGACCAAACTGGTGCAGGCCACCGGGAATCACCTTTTAAATACTATTTCAAAAGGGATCGAAGATATACGAAACCAGGAATTAGATCCTGTGATCGAAAATTTTGAGATAAAGCGATTTGTTAATCAGCACCTGAAAGGAGAAAAAACCTCACCTCATTTCCAGCTGAAAAAATATTACCCCAAGATCTACGAAAACCTGCATAACAGCCAGTTTAAAGTTTTGCAGGATTGTGTGAGTGAAAACATCCGCCGGGGAATTGAATTGGGATATTACCGTAAAGACCTGAACCTGCAGTTTATCACCCGCATTCATTTTATAGGAATGCTCGGGATAAAAGACAAAGATATTTTTCCCATAGAAGAATATGATGAAGCGGCATTGATGAGTGAATTTCTTGAATATCATTTGCGCGCCATCTGCACCGAAAAAGGATTAAAAATTTTAGACGATTATATTCACAAAAATGAGAAATAGAACCTATTACTTATTATTCCTGTTGCTTCTGCTAAGCATCCCGGGATTTTCTCAGGAAAACAGCCTTAAAACCTATAGTTTTTCCCTGCAGGAAGCGATACAATTTGGTATTGAAAACAATTACCAGTCACAGATCGCTCAAAAAGATGTAGAGAAGGCCCTTCAGCAAAAATGGGAAATCATCTCCCAGGGACTTCCACAAATTACCGGTAGTGCAGATTACCAGAACTATTTAAAACAACCTGTCACCCTTCTCCCTGCCGAGATCACAGGTGGCGAACCTGGCACTTTTGTACCGGTTACTTTTGGAACCAAGCAAAGCATGAATGCAACCGCAACCTGGAATCAGCTCATCTTTGACGGTTCTTATATTGTTGGAATACAATCGGTGCAAACCCTTTTGCAAATTTCAAAGAATGCGAAGACAAAGACCGACCTGGAAGTCAAAAAAGCTGTAATCAACGCCTATGGAAATGTTCTTCTGGCCCAGGAAAGTGTGGATATTCTTCAAAAAAATGTGAAAAGTCTTCAGAAGACCTATAATGATACCAAGAAAATCTATGAAAACGGATTAACTGAACAGGAAGATGTGGAGCAGTTGGAAATAACCCTCCTAAACCTTAAAAATCAATTGAACCACAGCGAACGCATGCAACAAATAGCACATGAACTGCTAAATCTAAGCCTGGGAATCCCGGTTGAGAATAAAGTGATCCTGACCGATGATCTGGACCAGCTGGCCATGAGATATTTTGACCCGCAGCTGTTAAATGATTCTATCCCCGTTGAAGAGAACATTGATTACCGCATCGCAAAGAATTCTGCAGAATCGGCTGAAATCCAGATAAAACTTCAGAAGGCGAAATCACTTCCAACTTTAACAGGTTTTGTGAATTACGGCTACCAGGGTTATAGCAATGATTTTACATTTCTGAACAGTGACCAGAACTACTTCAACCAGTCTATTCTGGGAGTAAGCCTTAATATTCCAATTTTCAGCAGCGGGATGAGAAGCTCCAGGACAAAACAGCGGGAAATTGAATATAAACAATCTCTTTTGGAACTTCAACGCACCGAAAATGAAGTAAAAAGAAAGATACAATCGGCAAAAAGCGATTATGAATTCAGCCTGGAAAACTTTCAGAATGCCCAGAAAAATCTGGAGCTCGCGCAGCGAATTGAAAATAAGAATCAAATCAAGTTTTTCGAAGGAATTTCCAGCAGCTTCGAATTAAGTGAAGCCCAACGTCAATTATATTCAGCTCAGCAAAATTATTTGCAATCTATGCTGGATGTAATCACAGCGAGGGTTGAGCTTGAAAATTTACTTGATACCAGAACTTACGACAATGAAAACTAATCTCCCTTACCTAATAGTACACATGAAAAAGATAATATTGTTTTCCATTTTAACACTGCTTGTCATTAGTTGCGAAAAAAAAGAACAATCTGTAGAAAACGTTATTGAATCTAACGATCTCCAGGAAATAAGAGCCAAAAAAGCCGAACTCAGTTCTCAACAAAGTGAGCTTGCCTCCAAAATCAATAAACTGGATGAAGCGATAAGAAGACTGGACAAAAGCCGGCAATTGCCTTTGGTAACTCTGGACACCCTTCACTCGCAGACCTTCAGGCATTATGCTGAAGTTCAGGGTGATGTGGCTACCGACGAGAATATCATTATTCATCCTGAATTTTCGGGAATCCTTAGCCAGGTAAATGTAGATGAAGGCGACCAGGTAAAAAAAGGAGAAGTGCTGGCGCGAATTGACGACGGAGGTCTTTCCAGCCAGTTAGCCCAACTCGAAGCTCAGGCCTCTTTGGCAAAAACTACTTATGAGCGTCAAAAACGTTTGTGGGAACAAAATATTGGTTCAGAGATTCAGTACCTCGAAGCAAAAACAAATTATGAATCTGTACAAAATTCGGTTAATCAGCTTAAATCGCAATTAGCAAAAACTGTGGTGAGGGCTCCTTTCAGCGGAATTATAGACCAGGTATTTGCTGAAGAAGGAGAAGTAGTAAGCCCGGGGCAACAACTTTTCAGACTTATAAACCTGAATGATATGTATGTGACAGCCAATGTACCTGAAAATTACCTCTCCAGAATTAAAAAAGGAACAGAAGTTAAAGTGAATATCAGCGGCCTGGATAAAGAAATTGAAGGCAAAGTCACCCAGGTGGGAAACAATATCAATCCTAATAACCGAACCTTTGAGGTAAAAATTTCTATTCCGAATACCAATGGAATGATCAAGCCTAACCAGATCGCGACCATAAAACTCAATGATTATACCGCAGAAAATGCTGTAGTAGTTCCTGAGAGTACGATCCAAAAAAACGCTCTTGGGGAAAGCCTTGTGTATGTCCTGAACGCAACTTCAGACAGTACGGGAACAGCAAAAAAGACCATCGTCCAAACTGGCTATGTTTATAACGACAGCATTGAAATAACCAAAGGACTTGAAAAGAACCAGATCCTTATCGTAGAAGGCGCGAGAAACCTACGCGAGAGCCAGGAAGTGAAATTCAGAAAAACAGAAAATGAATAAAATAGATAGAGAATTTAAATTATCATCCTGGGCTATAGACAACAAGATGACCGTCTATGTCATCATTGCCATTCTCATGATCGGTGGGTTACTGTCTTATTACGGGATGCCACGGGAATCTTTTCCGGAAGTAATAGAAACTAAAATTTATGTAAGCACGATCAATCCCGGGAACTCTGCCGAAGATGTTGAAAAATTTGTCACCGAACCACTGGAAGAAGAATTTCACGATGTTGGAGGCGTAAAGGAAATAACCTCTACCACGCTGCAGGATTATTCGCTGATCATTGTAGAATTTGAAGAAGATGTAAGCGTTGATGCTGCCAAGCAGAAAATTAAAGATAAGGTCGACCAGGCAAAAGCCAAAACTACCTGGCCCAATCTTGATAATGGCGGCAAGGTAGAGCCCAATGTTTTCGAGCTTAATTTTTCGGAAGAACAGCCAATTCTGAATATTAATCTCACCGGAGATTATTCGGTTCAGCAGTTAAAAGATTATGCCGAACAGCTTCAGGAAAAAATAGAATTACTTCCGCAGATAAAAGAAGCAAGCATACGTGGAGCCGAAGAAATGGAAGTCGAGATCGCTGTAGATCTTTACAAAATGGCCGCCGCGAAAGTGAGTTTCAATGATATTATTAGTGCCGTAAGTTCGGAGAACAGAACCATTTCGGGAGGAAATGTTGTTACCAGTGGTGTGCGAAAGAATATCAGGATCATTGGTGAAGTTGACGATCCAGAAGAGCTGGAAAATGTTGTGGTAAAAAGAGATGGCGGTAATATCTTCCTCAAAGATATTGCGACCATTCGTTTTCACGAGAAAGATCCAACCACTTTTGCTCGCGAATATGGTGAGCCGGTGGTGATGCTGGACGTAAAGAAACGAAGCGGGAAAAATATGATCGAAGCCGTTGATGAGATCAAAGAACTTATCAAACAGGCCGAGAATTCATATTTACCAGAAAGCCTGCACATAAGTCTGACCAATGACCTTTCCACAAACACAAGAAACCAGGTGAACGATCTTGTAAATAACATCATTTTTGGGGTTATCCTGGTGGTACTGGTACTGATGTTCTTTCTGGGCTTCAGGAACTCACTTTTCGTGGGGCTTGCGATTCCGCTTTCAATGTTCATGTCTTATATCATACTTTCCAGCCTGGGATATACCCTCAATACCATGGTGCTTTTTGCCCTTGTAATGGGTCTCGGGATGCTGGTAGATAATGGAATCGTGGTTGTCGAGAATGTTTACAGTCTCATGGACGAAGGTATGCCTCGCCTACAGGCCGCTAAACAGGGGCTTGGAGAGATCGCCTGGCCGATCATTGCTTCAACGGCTACTACGCTGATGGCTTTTTTCCCACTGGCATTATGGCCGGGGGTGATAGGCAAGTTTATGGTAATTTTCCCAATTACGCTCTCTATTGTTTTGGGATCGTCATTATTCGTCGCCCTTATTATTAACTCGATGCTTACTTCCCAATTCATGAAGACCGAGGAAGGGAAAATCTCGAAAAAACGATTGATAAGAATAAGCTTAGGAATGGGTGTTTCTGGAGCCGTTCTTTTGGCCGGAGGTTATATTATAGGCATGGGAGTATTGCGCGCCATAGGAAATTTATTACTTCTTGCGGTGATCCTCCTTTGGTTTTACAAGTACATTCTGTCTAAAGCGGTGGCCTATTTTCAGTTTAAATCGCTGAAAAAACTCGAATCGAATTATGCAAGGCTTTTAAAATATGCTCTAAGAGGTAAAAAAGCCTATACCTTTTTCTTCGGAACGATCCTGTTACTCATTCTGTCCTTTATATTATTCGGTCTCGTGCAGCCTGAAGTATTGTTCTTTCCGGAAAATCAGCCCAAACAGGTGATCACTTATATTGAATATCCCGAAGGAACCGATATTCAAAAAACGAATGAGCTCACCAAAAAAGTGGAGCAGCGAATTTTTGAGGTGATCAAGAAGTATGAAGATAAAGATGGCTACAATTTCATGGTCGAATCGGCGATCAGCCAGGTAGGAGAAGGCGCAGGAAATCCTATGACCAATGGTGGTCAACAGGGGGAAATGCCCAATCGTGGAAAAGTAACCCTGGTGATGCGGGAATTCAAAAAAAGGCGCGGTGTTCCAAGTAGCCAGGTTCTTTCAGAAGTACGGGAAGCCGTAAAAGGTTTCCCCGGAGCGTCTATCATAGTAGAAAAAGATGCGGCAGGACCACCATCGGGATATCCTATTAATATGGAGCTTCAGGGCGAGGATTACGAAAAGATGCTCGCACAGGCTGAAGACCTGAGAAATTATATTCAAAATCTGAGCATCGCCGGGATAGAAGAACTTAAGATCGATGTAAATAAATCTAAGCCGGAACTTGATGTAAGAGTTGACCGGAAAAAAGCCGGACAACTTGGTGTTTCCACCGCACAGGTAGGCCAAACCCTGAGAAGGGCTATCTATGGTGAAGAAGTTTCAACCTACAAGGAAGGAGATGACGATTATGAAGTAAACGTACGTTTGAACGATAAATACCGCTATGATGAAAATGCGCTTTTTAATCAGCCCATAACTTTCAGGGATCAGAACACGGGAAAACTGGTCCAGGTGCCCATTTCATCCCTGATCGAAACTAAGGTAGCTTCCTCTTTCAGTTCAATTAACAGAAAAGACCTGAAAAGGGTCATCACCATTTATTCTAATGTTCTGGAAGGCTACAACGGAAACAAAATAGTAGAACAACTGAAAGCTGAGCTTAAAAATTATGATCTTCCCGAGAGCATGTCGCTAAAATTTACCGGTGAACAGGAAAAACAGGCTGAAAATATGAGTTTTCTTATCAAAGCATTACTGATCGCCATTGGAGGCATCCTGCTCATTTTAGTAGCGCAGTTCAATTCGGTAAGTAAACCGCTTATCATAATTATGGCTGTTGTGCTAAGTTTAGTGGGAGTATTCCTCGGGCTCATTATATTCCACATGGATTTCGTTATTATCATGACGATGATGGGAATTATCGCGCTTGCCGGAATTGTGGTGAACAACGCGATCGTACTTATAGATTATACGCAGATCCTCATCGACCGGAAGAAAGAAGAACTGAATCTTGGAAGAGAAGATCTTCTTACGCGTGAACAATATTTTGATTGTATCGTAAGGGGTGGAAAATCCAGGTTAAGACCTGTACTTCTTACCGCGATCACTACTGTTTTAGGATTAATTCCTCTGGCTGTGGGACTGAACGTGGATTTCTTCGGATTGATGACCGATTATGATCCAGGCATCTATATTGGAGGAGATAATGTTATCTTTTGGGGACCTTTGGCCTGGACAGTGATCTTCGGGCTGGTTTTTGCAACTTTCCTAACACTAATCGTAGTGCCGGTAATGTTCTACCTGGTCAACCGCGGAAAAGTAAAGGTGAAAGACAGTAGATTCTCACGGACTTAACAATATTATGTACTAACAAAAAAACACCCTGCGCAATAAAGAGCAGGGTGTTTTTATATAAGTAAATTATTTCTTTTAATGGCTGTTCACAAGAGAACTAGAACTTTCCCAGCTATTAACAGATGCAATAGTATTGTGATCGTAGTTTACTTCAGTAAGTTTATCACCTGACCAAAAAAACCAAATTCCATCTTTTTGTCCGTTGTTGTACTGGGCGATGGCTGTCTTTTCACCGTCTTTGTTGTAAGAAATCCATTCTCCGTGGAGTTTACCGTCCTTGTACGTACCTTCCTGTCTAATATTTCCATCATCATAATAAAAAGTTCCTTTTATTAAATCACCTTGTTTTTCAAAAACAGGCTTTGGCGCTGTTTGGGCCATAGCGGTAGTTCCAATTGCAAAGAGAGCCGCTGCTAATATTTTTGTAATTGTCTTCATCTTATTGTGCTTGTCTTACAAATATACACAAAGTTTACAATAAATCAATATTTACATAACATTAAGTTAACATTGGAAACCCGATTTATTGTAATTCAGCGATTTAAATCCTTAACGAAGGAAGAAATAAAGGATAAATTCCTGTAAATTTCGCAGATAATCTTGAAAGAAAACATTAGAACTTCTTACTTTTGTGCCCGTTTTAAATTCCAGAAATAGAATGTACAGAAGTCACACCTGCGGCGAATTGAATGCATCTCATATTGGCAAAAAAGTTACTCTTGCCGGATGGGTACAAAAAATTAGAAATAAAGGTTTTATGATCTGGGTAGATGTCAGGGATCGTTATGGAGTGACACAGCTGATATTCGACGAGGAACGTTCTGCCCGGGAGCTTATGGAAAAGGCTGGAAACCTGGCCCGTGAATTTGTTATCCAGATCGAAGGTGAAGTGATAGAACGGGAATCTAAAAATCCCAATATGCCTACAGGCGATATTGAGGTTTTAGTACAGGAACTTCAAATCCTGAACCCTTCCATTACCCCTCCCTTTACCATTGAAGATGCCACAGACGGAGGAGAAGATCTTCGGATGAAATTCAGATATCTTGATATTCGAAGAAATCCGGTGAAGAATAAACTGGTTTTCAGGCATAAAGTGGCTATGCAGGTTCGAAATTACCTTTCTCAAAAAGGTTTTATCGAAGTGGAAACACCCTATTTAATAAAATCTACTCCCGAAGGAGCCCGTGATTTTGTGGTTCCAAGCCGGATGAATGAAGGTCAGTTCTACGCACTTCCGCAGTCACCGCAAACTTTTAAACAGTTGCTGATGGTTGGCGGCATGGATAAATATTTCCAGATTGTAAAGTGTTTTCGCGATGAAGATCTTCGTGCGGACCGCCAGCCGGAATTTACGCAAATCGACTGTGAAATGGCATTTGTGGAACAGGAAGATATTCTTAATATATTTGAAGGTTTGACCCGCCATCTTCTAAAAGAGATCAAGGGTATGGAAGTGGAGAAATTTCCGCGTATGACTTATGCCGAAGCAATGCAGAAGTATGGAAATGACAAACCCGATATACGATTTGGGATGGAATTTGCCGATTTAAATGAAGTTGCCCAGAATAAGGGTTTCAGGGTTTTCGATGAACAGGAACTGGTAGTGGGAATTGCGGTTCCCGGAGCTGCTTCCTTTACCCGAAAAGAAATCGACAAACTTATCGAATGGGTGAAAAGACCTCAAATTGGTGCAAACGGACTTGTTTGGGCAAAATATAATGAAGACGGAACATTGAAATCTTCTGTAGATAAATTCTATTCAGAAGAAAATCTGAAGGAATGGGCCGATAAAACCGGAGCAAAAGCAGGAGATCTGATCCTGGTGATGGCGGGCGATGCTGAAAAGACCAGAACACAGTTAAGTGCACTAAGAATGTATTTGGGCAATGAACTTGGATTAAGAAAAGCCGATGAATTTGCCCCACTGTGGGTACTGGACTTCCCTCTGCTGGAATGGGATGAAGAAACAAAAAGATATCATGCCATGCACCACCCCTTTACTTCGCCTAAAAAAGAAGACATTCCCTTACTGGAAACAAATCCCGGTGAAGTGAGGGCAAACGCCTATGATCTGGTTCTGAACGGAAACGAAATCGGTGGTGGGTCTATAAGGATCCATGATAAGGAAACTCAATCTAAAATGTTTGATTTTCTAGGTTTCACTCATGAAGAGGCAAAAGAACAATTTGGATTTTTAATGGATGCCTTTCAATATGGAGCTCCTCCACATGGAGGGATCGCTTTTGGCTTTGACAGACTTGTTGCAATATTAGGAGGTCAGGAAAGCATTAGGGATTTCATTGCGTTCCCTAAAAATAATGCGGGAAGAGATGTCATGATAGATGCTCCTGCAAAACTCGACGAGCAACAACTTGACGAATTACATCTTAAATTAAAATTATAACTAAACTTCCCGCCTGTAGCGGGATTTTTTAGCAACAAACTTAATTCTACAAAAGTGTCGAATTTTAATAAATCTTTGCTTCACAGGTTTCTTACCTGGAAATCAAAGAACCTGACTCATCAGCAATTCCTGATGATGTTGAGCGCGGTAATTGGTTTTGTAGCCGGCTTATTCGCTGTAATTATTAAAAACCTTACCCATCTTATCCAGCATTTGCTGGAAAGCGAATTTATCATCAAATACCACGATGCCTTTTATTTTATCTTCCCCGTAATAGGCTTACTGATCGTTTACCTGATCATTAAGTTTGTTTTGAAACGCAATGTTGGGCACGGCATACCCACAACTCTGTATGCTATTTCACGGCAAAAAGGTATCATGAAAAGATTCCAGATGTATGCATCTGTGATCACTGCACCAATCACCGTGGGTTTTGGAGGATCGGTTGGACTGGAAGGACCTACCGTTGCGACGGGAGCTTCCCTGGGTTCAAATATTTCACGGCTGTTCCTTATGAATCAGGCTACGCGAACACTATTAATAGGATGTGCTGCTGCCGGTGCCATGTCGTCGATCTTCAAAGCACCCATCGCGGCAATTATTTTCGCTATTGAAGTTTTCAGCCTGGATCTTACCCTATCATCGCTTTTGCCATTGCTTCTGGCTTCGGTTTCAGCAATTATTACCTCTTATTTTTTCTTCGGAACGCAGAGTATACTGCCTTTTGAACTGAAAGATTCTTTTCAAATTTCTGAAGTCCCCTATTACATTCTGCTTGGAATATTAGCCTCAGGTTGTTCCCTTTATTTCACAAAAGTATATTTCAGCTCAACCAAAATAATGAAGCGCATAAGTTCGCCTTTTGCGAGGATGCTTGTGGCAGGTCTTATTTTAGGGGTTTTGATCTACTTTATCCCTCCTTTGTACGGTGAAGGATATAGTGTGGTAAACAATTTGCTACATGAGAACTATATGAATGCTCTGGGAACCAACCTTTTTAATGCGTATCTGGAAAATATATGGGTTGTGGTCGCACTTTTGGCCGGCCTGGTCCTCTTTAAGATCGTTGCAACTTCCATCACTTTTAGTGCGGGAGGTGTTGGAGGTATATTCGCCCCAGTAATGTTCATGGGAAGTTCTATGGGACATTGCTTTGCATTGATCCTTAATCATAGCGGACTTTTAAGACACCCTATTTCAGTAAGTAATTTTACCCTTGTAGGAATGGCAGGATTAATGGCCGGTGTTTTACAGGCGCCTTTAACGGCAATCTTTTTAATAGCCGAACTTACCCACGGCTATGAACTTTTTATCCCGCTTATGATCACCGCTGCCATTTCTTTTATGATCACTACCAGGTTTCAGCCTCATTCGGTATATACTCTTGATCTGGCGCAAAGAGGTGACCTGCTTACTCACAATAAAGATCATACTATTCTCACCCTGATGAATATATCTCAGGTCATTGAGAAAAATTTTATTCCACTGGAAATCAATATGACCCTTAGGGATGTGATACATAAAGGCGTGATAAAATCTTCCCGAAATATTTTTCCCGTAATTGACAAAAATCGTAACTTCATGGGAATCATACTGTTGGATGATATCAGGCCTATCATGTTCGACCAGAAAATGTATGACGAGGTGAAGGTTAGTGACATTATGCAGCGCGCGCCTGAAATCATCGATATTGATAAAGACGGGATGAAACAGATCATGAACAAGTTTCAGAAAAGCGATGCCTGGAACCTGCCCGTTATCAAGGAAGAAAAATATGTGGGCTTTATTTCAAAATCGAAGTTGCTCACGGCCTATCGGAAAAAATTAATAGAAGTTACTGTTTAATCCCCTGAGAAAGATCTCTGGCGGTTCAAAACTTTAAAATAATGAAATTATTCATGAAAATTCTTGGCATCTCTATTTTAATAGCGATTGGAGTAGGTTTTTATTTCCGCTTAAGCGGTAATGAACTTACCGGCGATCGTATCATTGGAATTTCGGTCCTGGTAAGTTCTTTTATACTTATGCCAATCTTCCTGTATGTGCGATGGAAAGGTAAACGATTAAAAGATTATACTCTTTCTCAGGAGAATATGGAAAAAATGAGAGACCGCGGCATCGAATAAAAAGCTCTAAAATTTTCTTAAAAAAAACTGGTTTTCAGTTGTTTCTATCAATTATTCCTGTATGTTTGTGCATTATTAATTATTATTTTTTTATGCAAGGCACAGTTAAATTTTTTAATGAATCAAAAGGTTATGGATTCATTACCAACGACGACACCAAAAGAGACATTTTCGTACACGTTACCGGTTTGAATGGTGAAACTATTCAGGAAGGTGATAGAGTAGAATACGAAGAAACAGAAGGAAGAAAAGGAGTGAACGCTACAGAAGTACGCGTGATCGAATAATATAATTTTTTTCTGATTGAATTGTAAAAGCCGCTAAAAAGCGGCTTTTCTTTATTAATGTTGTCAGGCCTTCTCCTGAAGCCTGTGCTCCACACCTTCGATCATGATATCGGTCATTTTCTCAAGATCATAGTCATGCTGCCATCCCCAGTCTTTTCTCGCAGCCGAATCATCGATACTTGATGGCCAGCTTTCGGCAATTTTTTGCCGGAAATCGGGATCGTAATTAATTTCAAAATCGGAAAAATGCTTTTTGATTTCTCCTGCAAGAATTTCAGGAGTAAAACTTATCGCGGCGAGGTTATAACTGGAACGTATATGTATGTTTTCTTCAGGGGCCTGCATAATTTCAATGGTTGCTTTAATGGCATCATCCATAAACATCATGGGTAAAGCAGCATCTTTGGCAAGAAAACTGGTATATTTTCGGGTTTTAACGGCTTCATGGAAAATATCTATGGCATAGTCTGTAGTTCCTCCACCGGGGAGCGTTTTATAACTAATTATACCAGGATACCGTATGCTTCGCACATCAACCCCAAATTTATTGTAGTAGTATTCACACCATCTTTCACCCGTTAATTTACTAATACCATACACTGTTGTTGGCTCCATGACGGTGGTTTGGGGAGTAGCATCTTTGGGCGTACTGGGACCAAATACCGCGATACTTGATGGCCAGAATATTTTATTGATCAAACCTTCTTTGGCAAAATTGAGAACATGAAAAAGGGAGTTCATATTGAGATCCCAGGCTTGCATAGGTGCCTTTTCTGCCGTGGCACTGAGCATCGCCGCCATGAGGTACACATCTTTTATCTGATTTTCCCTGATGATGTTTTCCAGCTGTTCTTTATTTTTCGCATCGGCTTTTATAAAAGTTCCTGACTGCATCAGTTCTTCTGCTCCTTCACGAATGTCACTGGCGATCACTTTATCCTCGCCATAAATTTCCCGAAGTTTAAGTGTAAGCTCGGTACCAATTTGTCCGCAGGCACCAATGATCAAAATCCTTCCCGACATGAATTATATTTTTATGCAAATATATTTATTTCTATAGAGGAATTCGCAAAATTAGCTTTTCTTAACGGTGTATTTTTTAGAATTTTTCAAGCATTGGCTTCAGTATTTAAATCAATAAATATGAATAACTTTGTGACAACTTCGAAAATATGCGATACTGGCTTTACATACTTTTGGCAATAGGAGTTCTTTCCTGCAAAAATCAACAACAGCAAGAAGATGCTTCTACAACAAAAAAAGACACCACCCGGTTTCAAGCAAAAATTAAAACTCCAGAAAAACCAATTTCCCTCGAGCCCGAAGCACGGAAATATGCTCTGCAATGGGTTGAATTTATAGCTGCCCAGAATGAAATAGATAAATTAGAAAATTCTACGGTCGAAGATGTCATAGATAACTCGAAGGCCATTTCGCAGATCATGCAGTCCCTTCAGATTTCGGTTCCCGACAGCCTCCAGTCTATTCCGGTTAAAGCCCGATTAAATGTCGTGAACACAAAGGCACAACTACTCGACCAGTATTCCCATAAAAGAGAACCTGATCCTAAAGTTATTGCCCACACAGCTTCAGATCTCTATGAAGAATTCAATAACCTGAAATTACAGATGAATGAGATCTTCAGAAAAACCTTGGAAGATTTTGAAAAAGAACTGGATGAGTTGGAAGAAAGAGAAAAAGATTCCCTGCCCGACAGACTAAAAACAAGCTTTTAAAAAAGCCTTAAAAATCGTACCTTGAAAAAAACTTCTTTCGCATGAAAAGATCTCTTCTACTGGCTTTTTTTCTTATTGGAATTTTTAGCCTCAATACGATTAATGCACAGGTTAAGATGACTGAAGAGAATATACGTGCGGCAAAAAAACAAATCAATTCCAGCCTTGATAATTGGCATAAAGCGGCAGCGAATGCCGATTTTAAAGGATATTTTGCACTCATGACAGACGATGCCGTTTTTATAGGCACAGATCCCACTGAACTATGGAATCTTGAGGAATTCAAGACTTTTTCAAAACCCTATTTTGATTCAGGCCAGGCCTGGAATCTTACTCCAGTTGAACGTCATATTTATCTTGCCAATCATAGAAGAATTGCCTGGTTTGATGAATTATTAGATACCCATATGGGAATTTGCCGTGGCTCGGGTATTATGGAAAAAATAGATGGCCAGTGGAAGGTCCAGCATTATGTTTTATCTCTCACCATTCCCAATGATAATGTTCAACAGGTTACTCTAATCAAGAAAGATTTTGATAAAAACCTTCTTGCAAAACTTCATAATAATTAGACCAATACCCATTTCCATTTTTTAAAATTCTTACACAACATGAAATATTTTGTTGCCCTTCTTCTATTACTTACATTTAATTTTCCGGCACAATCTCAACAAAAACGTCCACTTTCACATGAAGATTATGATCTTTGGAAAAATATTGAAAATGCTGAAATAGCTAAAGACGGTGATCTCGTAGTAAGCGTGGTTACCACTACCACCGGCCGTGGCGATGGTTATTTGAAGATCATGAACATCAAAACCGGCAGCAGCAGGAAATTCCATAATGCTTATAAAGCAAGTATATCTCCAGATGGCAATTATGTGTTTTTCCTAAGAAAACCCGATTATGCACGCCTTCGACAGGAAAAGAAAAAAGAGGTGAAAGAGGAGGAACAATCTAAAGACGCCTTTTTTATCTATGATGTGAAGAAAAACAGTTTAAGCGACAGTATTCAACGGGTAAAAAATTACGAGATCCCTTCGGAATATTCAGGATGGGTAATTGTTGAAAAACTGAAAGATCTAAAGGAGAAAAAAGCCCGGGATACTGCTTCCAAACCGGCGCCAAAAATCGACAGTCTTAAAATAATAAATAAAACCCTGGCTTTAGAAGGCAATTATGCCCTGGTTTACAATCTGAAATCGGGTGCCGTCGATACTATTTTTCAAATAAAAGAATACAAACTGGCCAATAATGAGCCGGCATTGTTTTTTTCAAAAACACGAGGTGATAAAAAAGGAGATCTGGGGGTATACGAATATGAACTTTCAGGAATGAAAAGCAAAATGATCGATACCGGACGTTTCGCATATGATAAACTTGCGGTTAGCAATGACGGAAAACAGTTTGCTTATCTTTCGGCTAGAGATTCCACAGCGACAGACAGCCTTCAATTTGAGCTTTTTTATAAAAAAGAAGGAAAATTGAAGCAAATTACCGATACCCTTGGCAGGAATCTAAAAGAAAACTGGATCGTAAGTGAAGCTCAGGCGCCATTTTTCTCGGAACATGGCGAACGGCTTTATTTTTATTCACGCCCGAAAAGGGATTTCGATATTGATACCTCCATGCTAAAAGAGGAAATTCCCGATGTGGATGTTTGGACTTATAAAGACAAACTTATTCAGCCCGAACAAAAGGTCAATTTAGAAGAACTTAAGAACAAGGCTTACCTTTCTTATCTGAATACCGATAATAATCAAGTGGTTGCCCTTCATAATAAAGATCTGGAATATGTAGATCTCGATGGTGACGCTGAACAACGCTACATTCTGGGCTACACCGCCTCACCCTATGAGGTTTCGCGATCGTGGAAATATCCATGGGCACGCGATTTTTATATTGTCGATACCAGAACCGGGGAAAAACGCCTGGCTTTAAAAGAATCGGCTGCCCGACCTTACCTTTCTCCTGATGGAAAATATGCCGTTTATTTTGACCTTGAAACCCAGGATTGGTATTCTCTTGATCTTGAAAACAACACTAAAACGAATCTAACCACCAATGTGCAGGTTCCATTTCAGGATGTTGAGAATGATATTCCTGCGCCCGCCGGGGACTACGGTTTTGGCGGGTATACCGAAAATGGCGAAGCCCTGGTTTTTGATCAATTCGATATTTGGAAATTAGACCCATCCGGTAAAGAGGCTCCTGAAAATATCACTAATAACGGAAGAGAAAATAATATAAGGTACCGCAGTCTTCGTCTTGACCGGGAGCATCAAAATCTGGCATCTTATTTTGACGGCGATCTGCTCGTCACCGCTTTTGATAAAAATGACAGGACCGATAAGCTTTTTCTGCTGAAACTGAGAAATGAAAAAATGAAAAAGCTTCTCGATCCTCAAGGAATGTTGCTAAGTGGGTTTACACTTGCTGAAGATGGAGAAAGTTTTCTTTACAAGAAAGAGGATTTTCAAACCTATCCCGATCTTTATTTATATGAAGACGGGAAATCTGTAAAACTCACCGATGTCAATCCGCAGCAAAAAGATTTCAAATGGGGAACTTCTGAATTATTTTCATGGAAAGCCTATGATGGTACGAAATTGGAAGGAATAATCTACAAACCAGAAGGTTTTGACCCCAATAAAAAGTACCCTATGATCACCTATTTCTACGAAAGAAAAAGTGACAATCTTAATAATTATTACGCGCCACAACCCAGCAGGTCTATTGTAAACATGTCTTACCTGGTAAGCAATGGCTATGTAGTTTTCGTGCCAGATATTGTCTATAAAGAAGGACATCCGGGAGAAAGTGCCTACAATTGCATTGTCTCGGGTGTTGATGCGGTACAGAAATTGGGGTATATAGATCCAGAACATATGGGAATCCAGGGTCAAAGCTGGGGAGGTTACCAGGTAGCTTATCTGGTTACCCGAACAAAAGATAAATTTGCCGCTGCGATGGCAGGAGCACCGGTTAGCAATATGACATCGGCTTACGGCGGAATTCGTTGGGGAAGCGGGCTTAGCCGTGCTTTCCAATATGAACATACTCAAAGCCGTATAGGGAAAAATTTATGGGAAGGCCTCGATCTTTATCTGGAAAATTCCCCTTTATTCGGTATTCCCGATATCCAAACACCATTGCTTATCATGCATAATGATGCCGATGGCGCTGTGCCTTATTACCAGGGAATTGAAATGTTCATGGGGATGAGAAGGCTCAACAAACCCGTTTGGCTACTGATTTATAACGACGAGGCTCATAATCTGAGGAAAATAAAGAATAGACAGGATCTTTCCATAAGAATGATGCAGTTTTTTGATCATTTCCTTAAAGAAGAACCTGCGCCGGTTTGGATGACTGAAGGTGTGCCTGCCATTATGAAAGGCAAGGATCTTCAGTACGATCTTGAAGGAAATTAATCTTTTATATTTCCGTTCTTTTAATATTTTAGCGAATCAAATTTTCAAAACACTTTAATTTATATGAAAAAAATAAGCAGTTTGCTTCTTTTATCAGTTTTTGCCACCGGTCTTTTTACAGCCTGTGACAATGACGAAAAGAAAGCAGAAAAAGAAGAAGTTCATGGAATAAATACAGCCTATATGGACACTACCGTGAGTCCGAAGGATAATTTTTTCCGTTATGTAAACGGAGCCTGGCTCGATTCAACCGAAATTCCCAGTGACCGTACCCGTTGGGGAAGTTTCGATGAGCTTCGCCAGCGTACCGACGAAGAAAGCCTTTCTCTTTTGAAGGAAGCCGCCTCCAGCGATAGTATCGCGGAAGGAAGCGACGAGGCCAAGGCCGTCAAACTTTATAAAACCATAATGGACACGGTAAGCCGAAACAAACAGGGTATTGAGCCTGTGAAATCTTACCTCGCGAAGATCGATGAAATTAAGAATAAAGAAGATCTTCAGCAATTCCTTATAGACATGAGCGAATATGGCAGTGCCGGATTTTTCACTTTTGGCGTAAGTGCTGATAAGAAAAATAGCAATATGAACGTCGCTTACCTCTATCCTTCAGGACTTGGGTTGCCAGACAGGGATTATTACGTGAAAGACGACGCTGATTCAAAAGATAAAAGAGAGAAATACAAGGCTTATATTACAGATATGCTTCAGTATTTAGATTATTCTGAAGAAGAAGCTGCGAAAGCCGCCGAAAACATTCTAGCTTTTGAAACCGGCCTGGCAAAACCTCGCCTAGACAAAGTAGAACGTCGTGATGCCAGAAAGACGTATAATCCGATGCCGGTGAGTAAACTTCAAAATATGGTTCCCGCCTTTAAGTGGAATGCTTATTTCGATGGTATAGGCGCGAAAGATCTTGACTCTATTATCGTGTCTCAGCCGCAATACATGAAAGCGCTTCAGGATATCATCGCTCAAAAATCGGTTGAAGATTGGAAAACTTATTTAAAATGGAATCTTTTCAATGATGCCGCTCCAACGCTTACCACAGAACTGGAAAGAAAGAACTGGGAATTTTATGATAAAACACTTCGCGGTGCCCAGGAACAAAGACCTCTTGATGAAAGAGCGCTTGCATCGGTAAACGGTATGATTGGTGAAGCTCTTGGAAAATTATATGTTGATGAGTATTTCCCCGCCGAAGCTAAAGAAAAGGCTAAGGAAATGATTGACAATATTATAAAGGCTTATGACACAAGAATCCAGAACCTCAGCTGGATGAGTGAAGATACCAAGAAAAAGGCATTGAATAAACTCCACAGTATTACTGTTAAGGTAGGTTATCCTGACAAATGGGAAGATTACAGTGAGCTTGTATTTAAAAACCCTCAAGAAGGAGGCTCCTATTTTCAAAATGCTCTGAATGCGCAAAAATGGAGGGTTGCCGATAATCTTTCAGACCTTGGAGAGCCTGTAGATAAAACCGAATGGGGAATGAATCCTCAAACGGTAAACGCCTACTATAATCCAAGTTTCAACGAGATCGTTTTTCCCGCAGCTATTCTTCAGCCTCCCTTCTACGATTATAAGGCTGATGCCGCTGTAAACTATGGCGGAATTGGAGCCGTGATCGGTCATGAGATCTCTCATGGATTTGATGATAGCGGAGCTCGTTTTGATGCCGAAGGAAACCTGAACAACTGGTGGACCGAGGAAGACCTGAAGCAATTCGAGAAATTAGGCAGCGAATTAGCCGACCAATACAGCGCTATCGAGGTGCTTGACAGCGTTTATATCAACGGTAAATTCACTCTTGGTGAAAACATTGGTGATCTTGGAGGTGTGAATGCCGCTTATGATGGCCTGCAGCTTCATTTGAAGGAGCATGGAAATCCAGGTAAGATCGACGGATTTACTCCCGAACAGCGGTTCTTCCTTTCCTGGGCTACAGTTTGGAGAACCAAAATGAGAGACGAAGCTCTTAAGAATAAAATTAAGACTGATCCTCACTCTCCGGGGCAGTACAGGGCTTATGTGCCACTTCAGAATGTGGATGCATGGTATGATGCATTCTTAATAGAAGAAGGAGATTCAATGTATGTAAAACCAGAAAAAAGAGTAAGAATCTGGTAAGGAAACAGAATTTTTAAAGAATAAAGGCCGGCTAAAAACCGGCTTTTTTTGATGACCAAAAGTTAAAGAACTTAGCAGGAATTTATTTTCAATTTTATTTGTTTTACAATAAAAAAAGAGGCTAAAAAAAGCCTCTTTTTAATTAATACTCAAATCTTTTTACCAGCAAATGGTTGCGTGCAGAATTACGCTAATTTTTCCATCTGCATCAACATCCCCGCTATTAGTATACTGTCCAGGGCCAGGTCTTGTGATGGGAAGCTGATCAGCTGAAAAAATTTCATAACTACCCATACTATATCCGGAAATTAGATTGAAGGAAGCTTCTACTATTTTAGAATCGCTCAAAGTCAGGGTTACGGTTCCTACCTTAGTACCTTTAGTAATATCATTTTGACCTGCACCTACGTAGACATCCATCGTATATGAAGTAGCTGATCCAAAGTCAAGTTCTTCATACCAGCCCCAGTTTTTTGGCGTGGTATAAACATCGTTTAAGGGAATACTATAATTGGCATAATAGGCGTAAGCTGACTCACAGGTAGAAGTATCTTCAAGTTGACATTCCTGAATGTTATAAACGTAGTAGTAACCTTGTCCTCCACCGGTTCCAAATTGAGTTCCGGTTACCCAAATAGCACTACCATCTATAGTAGCACGGGCTAAAATATTTATTTTCCCATCTGGATAATTCTCAATAAAATTACCATTACCATCAGTATGGTAAATAGGATAAGTATATGTCTTTAAGGCTACCGAAGGATCATAATCATATTTTGCCATATTATTTATTGCGGTTCCTGTTAATCCAGCCAGGCCGCCGTCTGTAAATACACCTAACCTAATCTGGCTAATAGTCTTTGGCGAATTAGCCAGTACAGTAACATAAATATTGGTATCGTCGTTAGTGACTTCCAATGTTCCGCTTGTTCCAAAATTTGATGTAAAATTCTCACACCCCTGTATTTCTACAGTATAATCAAGAGTTTTTAATTCCCCTTCGCCGCCCTGCTCATCGGTTGAGCATGCTCCCATAAATAAGATCAATGGGAGTAAATAAATTTTTTTCATCTTTTTAATTTTTTAGAATTGAAAAACAAATCTATTTAAAAAAATGATCTGTAAAACACTGTAAATCAGTATTCGACATCGATACGAAAAAAACGATTAAAAGGAAGGAAAAGTAAGTCAGCGCATAAAAATAATGTAAGAAAATGTAGGTAGCTTTTTTAAGCAATAAGAAATTTGTTATTGAGGATTATCAATATTGGGGAAAAGCATTCCCTATTTATTCACTACCAAAATAATAACGGTTATACGGTTTCATTTTTTCGATGAATTACCTGCCAACCGGAAAATAAAATTCAATAATTCCAGATTTCTTCCCTTGAATTTCCTGTGGTTATTTTTCTTTTAATATTGATTCATCCAGCTTATCACCTGGCTCAAATACCAGATAATTTGAAAATTTTATCCCTAAATATACTGAAAGGATCGTCCCTGAAAAGATTGCCAGCATGATCATTATCTGGTATTTAATTGCAATCAGGGGAGAACTACCGCTTAAGATCTGCCCGGTCATCATGCCCGGTAAAGAGACCAGCCCGATGGTGGCCATACTTGCAAGTGTAGGATTAGCAGATTTTTTAAGTGCATCTTTAAAAAAAGGAAATAAAGCTTCTTTCCTACTGGCACCGTTTGCTAAATAAAACCGATAGCGTTCTCGGTGGTCTATCAGGGAATAATAAAAAGTATTGATCCCAATCACATTGCTTCTTAGACAATTGCCCAGTACCATCCCTGTAATGGGAATGGCATATTGAGCCGATAAAATTTCCGGTAGCCGGATGATCAGCCTCAGGAAAAATAAATCTATAAGGGCAATCCCTAAAAAAGTCGCCCCAAAAATAGACACTAACAGTTTTGGAGTGATGCGCAGTTCACTGCGATCAATAGTAGCAAAATCGGATACTATTATCATCACCACGATCCAACCCAAATTTATCCAAACATTGTCAAATTTAAAGAGGTATTCAAGATAATAACCTACAAATAAAAGTTGTAGGGTCATGCGCAGGGTCGCCACGCCCATTTTACCAGGAAGCCCGGTTTTGTATTTCCACAGGATAGCTCCCGGCACAATAAGCACCGTAAATGCAAGGCCTAATCGCCACCATGAAATATCTATGATCTCCATAATTTAAGTATCCAGATCTATTATTTTTGAACAGCGATCGATCCACCATTGATCATGCGAGGTAGAAATAATCATCTTTTCTTGATCCTCAAAAAGAAGTTCTGAAACCTTTTTCTTCGATTGCTCATCAAGGGCCGAAGTGGGTTCATCAAGAAAAATGAGTGGTTTATCGAGTAAATAGCAAAGGGCAATTCCTACCCTCTGCCGCTGTCCGGTCGATAAATTTTCGAAGTTCTCGCTCCATATTTTCTTCGGAAGTCCCAGCCTTTCGAAGATTGAGAATATTTTCTGCTCTTCAGGACAGGGAGGATTATTTTTAAACTGAAAAGGATAACAGAAAACTTCTTTCAGTTTTCCCTGGCCAAGATCAAGATCCTGAGGAAGCCAACAACTATTTTGCCTTAGAAATTTAAGCTGAACGAAGGTTCTTTTTTTATCATTTATAAAAATTTCACCCTTTGTTGGTCTTTCAAAACCCAGTAAAAGCCTGATAATGGTCGTTTTTCCCGATCCTGATTCCCCTCTAATTGCAATGCGATCCCCCATTTTCCCTTCCATTGAAAAATGGCTGATAACGGGCATATCTTTGCCATAAGAAAATGAGATATTTTCGATCCTGAGCCTCATGTAAAGAAAATTCTTCTATTGTGAATTTAAGCCGTTAAATTAATGCTTTAACCGTTCCTCAGAAATATAAAAAAGCATCCTGGATATGCTCAATACGAGTGCCGGCCTTATTCTTCACAATGGCAAGGATGTCAAATCTCACGTCAACATCGAGTTCATTTTCTTCCACGTAATGATTTACAGCTTTAACCAGCTGCTGAATTTGCTTTGGTTTCACAAATTCCTGAGGATCTCCAAATTCGGGAGTACTCCTGGTTTTTACTTCAGCCGCTATTAAAGTATGATCCCTTTTGGCGATGATATCTACCTCTGCCCTTTGATAGCGATAATTTCGTTCGAGTATTTCATATTCTTTCAGCCGCAGATATTCAACTGCCAGATCTTCTCCTTTCTTACCAAGTTTGTTGTGTTCAGCCATGATCAGTTTGAATAGTCCAGCATAATGGAAGCCACTTTGAGGTCAAGATTTTTTATTTCTTCAGGCGTGGCTTTAATAATATGGTCGCCATAATAATCCTGAACATTCCCGGCATTGGGAGCCAGGAAAACATGAAGTCCGCTTTTTTCCAGTTTTCCACCGTTCCAATCCACAGCTCCGCTATAATCCCATCCAAAGCCATAAAAAGAAATAGTCTTTCCATTCATTTTGTTTAACCGTTCGTAAGTGGTTCCAATTTTAACTCCACTGTCGGTCGTCCACCTTCCATCTTCTGAAAAATGGATTCTTTTAATATTTGTTTTTTCGGGACTCTGCCAGGTTATCAAAAGTTCATCAGGGGTATCAGGATACAGAACCGTATAGGCAAGTTCGAGTGTTCCCTCTTCCATCATATCGGTGCCCTCTTCAATATTCGCGTCAGGGTAAAACTCTTTGATCTGGGAATTGTTCATTTCGCCAAGATTCTCCACACTAAATTTTTTAGCCTCTTCAAAACTTGCTTTTTTTGAAGAATTACAGGCAGCCAGCGCCACAATTGCCAAAAGAGCGATTACCTTTTTCATACTTGAATGGATTTCAGATAAAAGTAGGAAGTAATTTTTGGCATAAACTCCCTTTTGCAAGAATTTAACGCGTATTCGAATGGCTTTCCTTAACTTTACGCCGCTTAAAAACAGAGATAGAAGAATGGATAAAAATCCTCAGAGATATACGATAACAGCTGCTTTGCCCTACACCAACGGGCCTATTCATATTGGTCATTTAGCCGGTGTTTATGTACCTGCCGATATTTACTCGCGTTTTTTAAGAATGCAGGGCCATGATGTTGCTTTTGTTTGCGGAAGTGACGAGCACGGAGTGCCTATTACCATCAAAGCAAAAAAGGAAGGTGTTACCCCGCAGGATGTGGTGGATAAATACCATGCGATCATAAAAAAATCTTTTGCCGAATTCGGGATACAATTTGATAATTATTCACGTACCTCGGGAAAAACACACCACGATACCGCTTCTGCATTTTTTAAAAAAATGTATGATGACGGAAAATTCATCGAAGAAACTACCAAGCAATTATACGATGAGGAAGCAGGACAGTTTCTTGCAGACCGTTTTGTAATAGGAACCTGCCCTAAATGCGGAAATGAAGAGGCCTATGGCGACCAGTGTGAAAAATGTGGATCTTCATTGAACGCAACCGATCTTATCAATCCGAAATCGGCAATTACCGGCGCTACTCCTACTCTTAAAGAAACCCGCCACTGGTTTTTACCTTTAGATCAATATGAAAACTGGCTGAAAGAATGGATCCTGGAAGGCCATAAAAACGACTGGAAAAGTAATGTTTACGGACAGGTAAAAAGCTGGATAGACGACGGTCTTCGCGCACGTGCAGTGACCCGCGATCTGGACTGGGGAATACCCGTTCCTGTTGAAGGCGCGGAAGGGAAGGTACTCTACGTCTGGTTTGATGCGCCCATAGGCTATATTTCATCTACCAAAGAATGGGCTGAAAGGGAAAATAAAGATTGGGAACCCTACTGGAAAGATAAAGACACGCGGTTGATCCATTTTATAGGAAAAGACAATATCGTCTTTCACTGCATTATTTTCCCAGTGATGCTGAAGGCGCATGGCGATTTTATTCTTCCCGAAAATGTCCCTGCGAATGAATTTTTAAATCTGGAAGGCAAAAAACTTTCCACCTCTAAAAACTGGGCGGTATGGCTGCATGAATACCTGGAAGATTTTCCCGGACAACAGGATGTATTAAGATATGTGCTTACGGCAAATGCTCCTGAGACCAAAGACAACGATTTTACCTGGAAAGATTTCCAGGCCAGAAATAATAATGAGCTGGTAGCGATCTTCGGAAATTTTATCAATCGCGTCGTGGTGCTAACCAACAAATATTACAACGGATTGGTTCCGGAACCCGGAGCCTTTTCTGAAGTTGATGAAAAAACCATTACCGAGCTGAAAGCCTATCCCGCAGTGATCGCCAGTTCCATAGAAAAATACCGATTTCGGGAGGCACAGGGAGAGTTAATGAACCTTGCACGCCTTGGAAATAAATACCTCGCCGACGAAGAACCCTGGAAGCTGATTAAAACAGATGAAGAGCGGGTGAAAACGATTATGTATGTGGCCCTGCAGATCGCTTCAGCTCTGGGAACTTTGAGTGAACCTTTTTTACCTTTCACTTCAGATAAACTTAAACAGATGCTGAACCAGGCCGAAATTGAAGTTTCTGATATTCCCGCATGGGATCTCATCGAGAGTAAAGAAGCATTGATTCCTGCCGGTCATCAGATAGGAAAAGGCGAATTGCTGTTCAGCAAAATCGATGAAGACCAGATTCAGAAACAACTTGATAAATTACAAGCTACCAAAACCGCGAACGAAATGGAAAACGCGCAGGCAGAACCTCAAAAAGATACGGCAACTTTTGATGATTTCACCAAAATGGATCTTAGAGTAGGAACTATTATAGAGGCCACGAAAATGCCAAAAACAAAAAAACTAATGGTACTCACAGTGGACACGGGATTAGATAAAAGAACAGTGGTTTCTGGTATCGCCGAACATTTTAAACCAGAAGATATAGTAGGAAAAAAGGTAACCGTTCTGGTCAATCTCGCTCCAAGAAAACTTCGCGGAGTGGAAAGTGAAGGTATGATCCTGATGACCGAAAACGCCGAAGGTAAACTGGTTTTTGTGAATCCCGATGAGGATGGTGTCAAAAACGGAACAACCATAAATTAAAAGCAAACCTTAAAGGTTTTGAAAACCTGTAAGGTTCTACCTCTTCTAATGCTGAAGATTGCCTATCATCCCATTTACAAGCATCCGCTTCCTGAAGGTCATCGTTTCCCGATGGAAAAATATGAACTTCTCCCCCAACAGTTGCTACATGAAGGCACCTGTACCCAAGAGAATTTTTTTCAACCAGATTTTCCTGAAGAGAAATATATACTTGCCGTTCACGATCCTGAATATGTAAGAAGGCTAAAAGATCTCAAACTTGATAAAAAGGAGATCAGAAAATCTGGTTTTCCCTTATCGCAGGGACTGGTTGAGCGGGAGCTTATCATTGCCGATGGCACCATTAAAGCCAGTGAATTTGCTCTGAAAAACGGAATTGCCATGAACATCGCCGGCGGCACTCATCACGCTTATACCAATCGAGCCGAGGCTTTTTGTCTTTTAAACGATCAGGCGATCGGGTCGAGATATCTTCAGAATACAGGACTGGCAAAAAAGATCCTGATCGTCGACCTGGATGTGCACCAGGGAAACGGGACGGCCGAGATCTTTCAGAATGATCCTTCGGTCTTCACTTTTTCCATGCATGGGAAAGGAAACTATCCCTTTAAAAAGGAAAGGTCTGATCTTGATATCGAGCTCGAAGACGGTACTGGTGATGAAAACTATCTTTCAAAGTTAAAGGAAATACTTCCGCAGCTTATCGAAGAAACTAAACCCGATTTTATCTTTTACCTCAGCGGTGTTGACATTCTTGAAACCGATAAACTCGGTCGCCTTGCCTGTAGTATTTCCGGATGTAAAGAACGCGACAGGTTCGTTCTCCAAACCTGTCGCGACCTTAATATCCCGGTGGAATGCAGTATGGGAGGCGGCTATTCAAAAGATATCAAACTTATCATAGAAGCACACGCCAATACTTACCGACTGGCCCAGGAAATTTATTTTTAGTTTACTTACTTCCCAAAAGCAGCAGCTCATTGCAAACCACTTCGGTTATATAGCGTTTATTCCCATCTTTATCTTCGTAGCTTCGGGTGGTAAGCTTGCCCTCGATCCCTACTTCTTTTCCCTTGGGAACATAATTCTCAACCAGCTCGGCGGTCTTACCCCAGGCCACGATATTATGCCACTGCGTATCGGTGATCTTTTCTCCTTTGGCATTGCGATAATTTTCATTGGTGGCCACCGAAAATTTGGCAAGCTTTTTACCCGATTCAAGATTTACGATTTCTGGATCATTACCTACGTGACCAATTAACTGTACTGTGTTTCTTAAAGTGCTCATAACTATAGAATTTATTGCAGTCGAAAATCATTAGTTCATTTCAACGAGACAAATGTGCGACAGCAATCATTCTGTAATCGTCTGAAAAATATTTGCTTACGTTTATTTGCGTTTGTAAGCGTTTGTAAGCGTTTGTAAACGAATAAATACCTCGCAAGATTTAAACCTTTCGGGCTGGAAGGAATCAAAGTATTAGATTATTTTTAGCATCTTCAACTTATAAGAAATGAATAAACGTAAAACCCGCAATAATTTTAGGACCTATCACCGCTACCTCGGATTTTTCCTCGCCGGAATCATGGCCATGTACGCGATTAGCGGAATTGTCATGATCTTTCGCACCACCGAAACTTTTTTAGTGGAGAAAACCGTTCAGAAAAAGGTCCCGGAAGGATTAAATGAACAGCAGCTCGGTCAAACACTGCGGATCAAAAATTTTAAAATCGATAGAACCGAAGGAACAAAATCTTTTTTTAAAGAGGGAGTGCTCGACCGCTCAACCGGAATTGCAACCTACCAGGTGAAACAACTGCCGGCGGTTCTTTCCAGTTTTACAAAATTACATAAGGCAAATACGCGACAGCCATTGTTCTATTTCAATATATTCTTCGGACTCTCCCTCTTGTTTTTCGTGGTTTCGGCTTTCTGGATGTTTGTGCCTTCAACCAAAGTGTTTAAAAAAGGGCTCTGGTTTTCGGTAGGCGGAATTGTTTTGTTACTTATCCTTTTATTTGTGTAGATGAGCGTAAAGTCGGCATATAATCTTTGGTCTTCCCAGTATGATTCGAATAAGAATAAAACGAGGGATCTGGACAAACTGATGACCGAAAAAATGCTCTCCAAAATTCAGTTTTCGGAAGTTCTCGAAATTGGCTGCGGCACAGGAAAGAACACAGGGTTTTTAGCCCAAAACGCTGATCAGCTTACCGGCATTGATTTTTCCGAAGAAATGCTGAAGATCGCCCGGAAAAAATTTCCTGATAAAAACGTTCATTTTATTGATGCCGATATTACCAAGACCTGGCCGGTAGCCGATTCTTCGGTAAATCTGGTCACTTTCAACCTTGTGCTGGAACATATTGAGGATCTGGATTTTCAGTTTTCTGAAGCTTTTAAAAAATTGAAATCAGGTGGTTATCTTTTTATTTCTGAATTGCATCCTTATAAACAATATAATGGCACCAAAGCAAGATTTGATACTGCCGAAGGCCGCACCGAATTGGAAACTTTTACCCATCATATTTCAGATTTCACAAAAAGCGCTACTTCTGCTGGATTCAAATTTGAAAAAATGGAGGAAGGCTTCGATGACGGTGCCGAAACACCTAGACTCATCAGTTTCTTATTTTTAAAAACATGATCGAAAAAACTCCAGAACCACCTTATTATGCAGTAATCTTTACTTCCCTGAAAAAAGATGATTCAAAAGCTTACGCGGAAATGGCCGAAAAAATGGAAAAACTGGCAAAAGAACAGCCAGGATATCTTGGTTTTGAATCGGCACGGCAGGAAATTGGCATCAGTGTTTCCTACTGGGAAGACCTGGAAAGTATTAAAAACTGGAAGGAAAATTCAGAACATTTAATTGCACAGGAACTGGGAAAAAAGGAATGGTATGAAAAATACAGCGTTCGCATCGCCAAAGTTGAAAGAGATTATCATTTCTAAACTTTTTTCTTTGCAGTTTAAAAAACTTCCTTTCCACTACTATTTCTTCTTAAGCACTAATTTTCAGTATCCTATATTTTAATTTTATTTATCTTTAAAATATGGAAAAACATTGCCTGGAATGTGGCGAGGTGATTCGCGGACGAACCGATAAAAAATTCTGCAGTGATTACTGCCGAAATGCCTATCATAACAAAGCCAATAAAGACACCAGTAATCTCATACGAAATGTAAATAATCTCCTTCGCAGAAATCACAGAATTCTTGAGGAATTAAATCCCGATGGGAAAACTTCGGTCTCCCGAAGCAAACTGCTTACCAAAGGTTTTAATTTTGAATATTTTACCAGTATTTACACCACGAAAGCCGGGGCACAGTATTTCTTTATCTATGACCAGGGTTACCTTCCACTGGAAAACGATTTTTATGCGCTGGTGAGAAGAAAGTGATCAGCCAATTTGTAGTTTTACGTATATAAGTTCATCCTTTTTAAAAACCTGATTTTCCGTAGAAAATGAGGAAATTAATCCTTTTTCACAGTAAACCGGGAGTAGTCTTTTCAAGTAGCCAATGCTTGTAGTTGGAATGCTCAAAAAAGGCAAAATAAAGCCTTAAAGCCAATGAGCTTTTTAAATTTTTAGATGAGATAGCCATGCTGCAAAACGAGCTTAGAAAAAAATAAAACTAATATTGCCAGGTATGACCTTTAAGTTTTAACGCGGCCCGCAGAACATCACGCTGACTAATCTGCCCTACGAGTTTTCCGTCTTCCACTATGGGGAACCGGCGAAATTTAAGTTCAATAAATTTCTTCGCGGCGTCAAATACATTCATATTCCCATCGATGGTTTCCACATTGCAATTCATGCGTTTAGCAACGGTTTGGTCGCTCATAGGCATATTATAATAACGGCTATCTGAAATTTGTTTGATACAATCTCCTTCAGAAATAATCCCAAGCAGTTCATTTTTTTCATTGACTACACAACCGCCGGAAATACCGTTTTTAATGAGCTTATCCATGGCATCCATGATATTTTCTTTCTCTCTGAAAGTAATGAGTTTCTTACTCATATAATCTTTTACAAGCATTGGTGTGCTCTTCGGCTTCGGGGGTGCAGCCCGTCGTCCCATAAAACTTTTTATCCCCATTTTATTAAGTTTTTGATTAGTAATTACTTAAATATAATGAATTTTAGAAAAATACTTCTTTTAAAGCGAATTTTGAAGAATAATAAAAACTTGATTACCTTTAATTAGTTTCAATCAAATACATGAACCGAAGATTTTCCGGCCTCCTTTCCTTTTTACTTCTGGCTTTTGCTATCTGGCTCAGTTTTCAGTTTGATCAGCCTGACAATAATCCTGATGAAAAAGTCCCTTTAACGCAGTTTTCTACAAAACGGGCTTTTGAGCATGTTCAGGCGATAGGTGAAAAACCTCATTACCTGGGCAGCCGCGCCCACAGCGAAGTCCGAAACTACATTGTGAACCAGCTTCAGGAAATGGGACTTGAGGTACAGACCCAGGAAGGATATGTACTCAACAAACACGCAATACTTACGAAACCTACCAACATTCTTGCCCGGCTTAAAGGGTCGGGAGACGGCGAGGCACTGCTTTTAATGACCCATTATGACAGTGCCCCCCATTCATCTTTTGGTGCCAGTGATGCCGGAAGCGGAGTAGCTACAATTTTAGAAGGGATTCGGGCATTTCTTGCGCGAAACAGCAGTTTTAAAAATGATATTATCATTTTATTTACCGATGCCGAGGAACTTGGGCTCAATGGAGCCGAATTATTCGTAAAAGATCATCCATGGGCAAAAGACGTTGCGCTGGCACTAAATTTCGAGGCCAGAGGCAGTGGCGGAAATTCATTTATGCTGCTGGAAACCAACGATAAAAATGCTAAATTAATAGAAGCTTTTAAGAAAGCAAATCCGCGATTTCCGGTGACGAATTCACTGGCATACAGTATTTATAAAATGCTGCCTAACGATACCGATCTTACGGTACTCAGGGAGCAGTCAAATATCAACGGCTATAATTTCGCTTTTATCGATGATCATTATGATTATCATACCGCGCTTGACAAACCCGAAAATCTTGATAAGGAAACACTCGCCCAGCAGGGAAGCTACCTCATGCCGCTGCTGGATTATTTCAAAGATGCCGATTTAGAAAATTTAAACAGCGACCGGGATCTTATTTATTTCAATCTTCCCTTCGGATTACTGGTTACCTATTCTTTTGACTGGATCACGCCTATGCTGGTATTGGCCATCCTCACTTTCCTGGTGCTGATGGTCTATGGGATCAAAAAAGAAAGGCTTGATTTTGTCGATTTTCTGAAAGGTTTTCCACCTCTTTTGTTAAGCCTGCTCCTGTCGGGATTTTTTGGCTGGATCTTCTGGAAGCTCTGGCTGCTCATTTATCCGCGGTATAACGAAATGGAACATGGTTTTACCTATAACGGCTACTGGTATATCGCCGCGGTGATCTTTCTTGCCTTCGGAATTTGTTTCCTGATCTATAACGCTTTCCGAAAAAAGCAGAACACAGCCGGAATTTTCCCAGCTGCCCTGCTGGTATGGATTGTTTTATGCTGGGTAATTTCGGTTTATCTTAAGGGAGCTTCGTATTTTATCATTCCCGTTTATTTTGGTTTAGTACAGTTCGCCATTATGATCTTTTTTAAAAAACCAAACAGGATCATTATGGCTGTCTTATGTTTTCCGGCAATTTTTATTCTGTTCCCGTTTATTTGTAGCCTTCCGGTGGCGCTGGGACTAAAAATGCTCTTTGTAACAGCGATCCTGATCTCCCTGTTATTCCTCTTATTTTTACCCGTTTTCGGATATTTCAAGAGACTTAAAATGTTCGGTATTCATAGCCTGCTTACCTTCGCGGTACTCCTGATAATCGCTCATTTTCATGCCAATTTCAACGAAAAAAGGCCTAAACCCAACAGCCTGGTTTATATGCAGGATCTCGATGATCATACCGCTCACTGGTATTCTTACGATCATAAAATCGATGCCTGGACCTCAAGGATCTTTGGTGAACATCCAAAAGTGAAATCCAATCAGGAAATGAATTTTCAGAGCAAGTACGGCAGCAATTTCACTTTTGAAGCAGAAGCCCCTTTTGTTTCAATACCGCAGCCGGATATTATTCTGAATAAAAAGGAAATTGATTCTGGTAATGTTGAATCCTATTCAATGAAAATTGCACCCAACAGGGAGATCAATCGAATAGATATCTATGAAATAAATGATGTAAAATTCAATGATTTCAAAGTAGATGATCTGGAAGCCGGAAATGTTGATTTTAAAGATCACTCTTTCCACATGTTCAAAAAGCGCTGGCAGGAAAGAATTCTCACTTATTTTGCTTCAGGAAATGACACACTTAAGCTGGAATTTAGTGTTCCGAAAGGAGAAAAACCTAAATTTATCATTTACGAATCGGCTTATGACCTGCTTCAGAATAAAAAACTAAAGGTGGAAGAAAGGACCAAAAATATGATTCCGCGGCCTTTTGTACTTAATGACGCAAGCATACTTAAAAAAACGGTGACGATAGAATAATATGAAGATTTCAATACTTGGATGTGGATGGCTGGGGAAAGAACTGGCCAAAAAATTAATTGCTGAAATGCATGAAGTGCGGGGATCGGTTACCAGCATGGAAAAAATGGCCGAATTGCGAAAAGACGGTATTCTCCCTTACCAGCTAAAGCTTTACGAGAAAGGCGTACAGGGTGATCTAAGGTCTTTTTTATCGGGTTGCGAAGTCCTTGTGATTTCAGTCCCTCCCGGTCTGCGAAGTCATCCTGAGATCAATTACGTCAGGAAGATTCGGAATCTTCTTCCGTATATTGAAAACAATGCACCGAAAAAGATCATTTATACCAGTTCAACTTCGGTGTATCCCGATACGGAAAATTTTCCGGTCTACACGGAAGAATCTGAAACTGACAACTCCAGTGACAAAGCCATTCAACTCCATAATGCTGAATTGCTTTTTCTGAATAACCAAAAATTGAACACTACAGTATTAAGATTTGGCGGACTCATAGGCGGAGGTCGTCATCCGGTAAAATTTTTATCGGGAAGAAAAGGGATCCAAAATCCGGAAGCCCCGGTGAACCTCGTGCATAGGGATGATTGCATCGCCGCGATACAGAGTGTGCTAAAAAATAAAGGAAAAACCTCAGTTTACAATTTAGTTTACCCTGAACATCCTTCAAAAGAAGAATATTATACTTCTATCGCCAGAAAAAAGAACCTTCAGCTTCCAGAATTTGATCATTCTGCGACTTCTAAAGGAAAAATTATCAGTTCAGAAAAAATTCAGAAGGAATTAAAATTTAAGTTTAATACCTCAATTCATTAATATTTGTCATCCTCAGCAATACTTTTCTTCTGATAAGCATCAGCATAGGGCGACCATATCTCGTACATGGGATCGCCTTTTGAGCTTTTGCCTATATGATGCCATTCGCCGTCTTTAAAGATATAATCGAATTGCAATTTGGCTCCGACACGATTTTTATCCCGGGAGAAATTCTCGATATTCTCAGTGTATTTCCCGTCTTTTGCCTGGTAGGTTCCGGCGCCACTTCCAAAGAATTCTCCGGTTTTTGAATTAAAAGCCGCCCACTGAAAGCGATCGCCGCCAAGTATCTTAATGGTCCTGCGATCTCCGGGAGTGCTTCGGCTAATTTCTCCATCGCTTTTCCTGCCAGTGATGACCCAGTTACCGGTAAGGTCATTTTTAGCATCGGAAATTCTTTCCCAGATCTCGTCGTTGGTAACATCGTTGATCTGAATTTTATCCTTATTGATAAAAGTAAGTTTAGGATCCAGAGTTGCACCCACTAAATCTTTATCGCGAGTGGTAAAATCTATAATTTCTTTATAATCTCCGGTTTGATATTCACCGCCTTCGGCCCATAAAAATTCGTCAGTAGTATTATTTTTAGCATTTTCGGCGAAATAATTATCTTCATAAATACGAATCACCTCCACGGTATCCAGCTTCAATCCATTTTGTTCAACCAGACGCCAGGAACCTTCCAGCGATTGAGCGGAAAGCTCAAAACCTAAAATTAAAACAATTAAAAAAGTCAGTTTCTTCATCATCATAAGTTTTTGATACTTATAAATTTAAAAAGAATCTGACTTTTTTGAGTTAAAGCTTTATTAAGCTTATTGTTTCTCTTCTCCGTATTTGTCGTATTCAGGATAAAGGAAGTTATTGTAGGGAAAGCGGGTAATGTGGATTTCTCTCACGGCTTCGTAGACCTTCTTTCTAAAGTCTTCAAGGTTTTCTTTATTTAAAGCCGAAATAAAGATCACATTATCACCCATTTTGTTCATCCAGGTCTTTTTCCATTCCTTTAATGAATAATGAGCAGAGGTTCTTTCGGTCATCAGGTCGTCTTCTTCAATTTTCTCCTGCTCATAAATATCGATCTTATTAAAGACCATAATAATGGGTTTATCCAGACTGTCTATCTCCCGAAGAATTTGATTCACCGATTTTATATGCTCTTCAAAATTCGGATGGGAAATATCAACCACATGCAACAATAAATCGGCTTCGCGTACCTCATCCAGCGTTGATTTAAAAGATTCTACCAGCTGGGTGGGAAGTTTTCTAATAAAACCTACGGTGTCTGTCAGTAAAAATGGCAAATTTCTAATCACAACTTTTCTTACAGTGGTGTCAAGTGTTGCAAAGAGCTTGTTTTCGGCAAAAACTTCGCTTTTACTTATGGTATTCATCAATGTTGATTTTCCAACATTGGTATAGCCCACCAGGGCGACACGCACTAATTGGCCGCGATTACCGCGTTGCACTTCCATTTGCTTATCGATGGTTTCCAGCTTCTTCTTCAGCAAAGCTATTTTGTCGCGAACAATACGACGGTCGGTTTCGATCTCGGTTTCACCGGGTCCTCGCATTCCAATACCACCACGCTGTCTTTCTAAGTGAGTCCACATCCCGGCTAGCCTGGGCAATAAATATTCATATTGGGCGAGTTCTACCTGAGTTCTGGCATAACTTGTTTTGGCACGTTGCGCAAAAATATCAAGAATAAGACCTGTTCGGTCCAGAATTTTGCATCGCAAGATCTTTTCAATATTTTTTTGCTGGGCCGGGGAAAGTTCGTCATCAAAAATTACAGCTCCGATCTCATGCTCTTTCACAAATTCGCGAACCTGATCCATTTTACCTGAACCGATAAAAGTTTTAGGATCGGGACGCTCGAGTTTCTGAGAAAAGCGTTTGATCACTTCACCCCCGGCGGTATAGGTAAGAAATTCGAGTTCATCAAGATATTCTTCCAATTTGTCCTGATCCTGATCTTTGGTCACGATCCCAATCAGAACGGTCTTTTCATATGTTAAATCGGTTTTTTCAATCATAGGCTGTAAAGGTACGGAATAGTCTGCTCTTGTATAAAATACAGGATTACTTCAACAAAAATTTAACTGAAATAAATTCTGTTTGAATAATTTATAATAAGCTAAAAAAAAGGAAAATTACTATGGCTATTTTAAGATCTTAAAGTTAAAATCCGAAATTAATTCCCAGGCCGAATACTTCCCTTATCTGGAAAGCCGCTACCGCATTATCATCATAGATCGCCTGGAAAAGCAGATTTGCAGAAAGGAATTTATTGATTCCCATTTCCAGATTCATCAGGTAATCGATATCAATATTTCCCGGTTGATCCAGATAATTTGAATACAGGTTTAGATTGTTTTCCATTCTCACATTCTCAAAAAGATCAAATGCGGCAAGCGCGCTTAACGAGGCTCCAAATTCAAATCTTGTAGATTTTCCCGCGTCTACTCCAAAATAATCTCCGTCAACATAACCCGGCTCAGAAGTGAAGGCATCATCAACGAAAATAAACCTTGAGGTCGCCGGCGCCAGGTTTATCATCAAATCATCGCTTTTCTTCCACATAATTCCGGGTCCGGTTTGAAGATAGGCCGGAGAAAAGATATGAGTGGTTTCGGTACGGATGCTTTGTCCGGAGTCAGGATCTTCAGAATATTCATAGCCTTTACCCATTTGGGTTCTGAAATTGAGAAACCAGGAATAATAAAAATTAGATTCGTGAATTTCTTTTCCGGCGATGGAATTCAATTCGAAGCGGTCACTGGTCTTCCGCGCAAATTCATCTCCTTTAACTTTAGTGATTCCGTAATTGGCAAGGATCTTATTATTCCAGGAAAAATCGTCTTTTCTATAGTTGAAATCGTAATTGAAGGTAAGATTCGCTGCCACACTTGAAGTTCCCCCACCTGTCCATTCTTTATTAAAAGCCGACTGGTTAAAAAGGAGCTGGATTTTTCCCTGAGTATTCCAGCCGTTCGGCGGAACCGAATCTTTTGCTTTTTCCTGCGCATTAATATTATAAAAACTGAAAAGGATAAACAGAGCAGGTAATAATTTCTTCATAACTTATTTTTTGGTTTTTTATAAAGAGGAACCGAAGAGCAGGCCTCGCCGTAGAAAAGGCTTTTTACCACCGGCTGAAGTTTTTCAATGAGAAAAAGATAGGCGTTCTTTGGAACGGGTTTTCGGGAACAGCCCTTCACGATCACCGGTTTACCGGCAAGATCAGAAACATCGAGTTTTGAGATAATTTCGGAATAAAGAATCGTTTCCAGGTCTTCCAGATCTCCCGTGATCACCTTTTTTGCGTAAGGCTGAAGATACGAGGTAAGAAGCATATAGGCCCAGGCAGGCACGATGGCTTCGGTCGAACAGGTTAGCGCGACAAATTTTCCTTCATAAAAGCTCCAGTCATGATCTTTCGCGGCAGCGCGGAATTCTTTTTCCCTTAGTACAAACCCTTCATGCAGCCAGTCGCTCAGATCAAACAAAACACGATCACCTGCCGGATAATAATCTTCCAGATTGAAAGTAACCAGTTTGCTTTCGGCAACCTTATTAATAATCTCGTCTGCCATGGAAAAGTTTTAAAGAAGTCCGAGTTCCAGCTTTGCTCCTTCACTCATTAAATCCTGGCTCCATGGCGGATCAAAGGTGATCTCCACTTCACAATCGTTAACCGAATCGAGAGATTTCACTTTTTCTTCCACTTCCTGAGGCAGCGATTCCGCAACCGGACAGTTAGGTGTGGTCAGGGTCATTAATATTTTTACATCGTAATCTGTACTTACCATCACGTCATAAATGAGTCCCAGTTCATATATGTCTACCGGAATCTCAGGATCGTAAATGGTTTTCAGAACATTTACGATCTTTTCTCCTAATTCCTGGGTGTTTATTTCCTGTTCCATTTCCATTTTAGTTCAATTGTGTTTGGTATGCCACAGCATACATCTTTAATTGTTTGATCATGCTTACCAGACCGTTAGCACGGGTAGGCGATAAATGCTCTTTTAACCCGATCTCATCGATAAACTTCGTATCGGCTTCGATAATTTCAGAAGGGTGCTGATTCGAAAATACACGAATGAGAATTGCCACAATTCCCTTGGTGATGATCGCGTCGCTATCGGCCGTAAAAACCAGTTTATCCCCCTCAAGTTCGGCATGTACCCAAACTTTGCTCTGGCAGCCCTTGATCAGGTTTTCATCTACTTTATATTTCTCGTCAATAAGAGGAAGGGATTTCCCCAGTTCGATCATATATTCATAACGCTGCATCCAGTCGTCAAACATGGAAAACTCGTCTATTACCTCCTGTTGTTTTTCCTGAATTGTCATAGCCTAATTTTATGCAAAAGTACAATAAGAAGTACTGCTATTCAACATTTTCTCTAAATGATAAGATAACCGTTTTCAATGGGAAAAAGATAGTTTTTATCACGCTTGATAATTAATAATATGGCCCCTAATAAGAACCCCAGAAAGACAGGTGTCAGATAGTTCTTCTTAAAAGATCACGAGCAGAATGGTGCACCGTTAAAATATCCAACCTTTCAGGATTAACCACTTTATAAATTATTCTATAGTTACCTTCAATTACTTCCCTAATATTTTGTTGATCTATTTCTTCTACAACTTTTCCTGAATATATCTGGGATTTTAAAGTTTGGGTGCGACTGATAATTTTTAAAACCTGAAGTTTTGCGTATTTTTTTGAATCTTTTGAAATATATTCGGCAATATTCTGAAGATCATTTTTTGCCTGGATGGTCCAATTTATTTGAACCATTGTTCTACTGCTTTATTTAAATCGGTTTCTGAAATTACCTCTCCGCCCTCAGATTGTTTGTTTGCATTATTAATTTTCTCAATAATAATCAAACGCTCTACAAGCTGATCAATTGAAAATTCCTCCGGAAAGCTTTCGATATGTTTTTTTAGAACTTCTTTGGTCAACATAACTTCCTGATTTTTTATACCTAAGATACTATTTTATGTCGTTACCATTAAGTATTTTTAAGCTTGCAAATAAGTTAGACTTACTGAAGCATCATTTTCGCCTTTTTTACACCTTCCACAAAACGGTCTATCTCTTCGAAAGTATTGTAAAAAGCAAAAGAAGCCCGAACGGTACCGGGAATTTTAAAGAAATCCATTACCGGCTGCGCACAATGATGGCCGGTTCTTACGGCAATTCCCATTTTGTCGAGTAAGGTACCGATATCGTATGGATGAAGTCCCTCAATATTAAACGAAATTACGGCTGTTTTCTCTGCGGCCTCGCCATAGATCTTCATGCCGTCGATCTCCTTCAACTTTATGGTAGCATATTCAAGCAGTTCATGTTCGTAAGCAGCAATCGTATCAAAACCAATTTTTTCCATATAATCTATGGCAGCTCCAAAAGCGATGCCTCCGCAAATATTAGGTGTTCCAGCCTCAAATTTATGAGGAAGATCGGCATAAGTGGTCTTTTCAAAAGTCACGGTGGCAATCATTTCCCCGCCACCCTGATAAGGAGGAAGTTTATTGAGCCATTTTTCTTTTCCGTACAGCATCCCAACTCCCGTAGGACCGCACATTTTATGAGCTGATGCTACATAGAAATCGGCATCCAGATCCTGCACATCAGCTTTAATGTGAGGTGCCGCCTGGGCTCCGTCAACCAAAACCGCAGCGCCATTTTCATGAGCCAGCGAAATGATTTCTTTTACCGGGTTTACTGTTCCCAAAGCATTTGATACGTGGTTTACAAATATCAGTTTGGTTTTGGAGCTGACCAGCTTTTCAAATTCTGAAAAAATGAGTTCTCCTTTTTCATCCATCGGAATCACCTTCAGGATAGCACCGGTCTTTTGGGCAAGCATCTGCCATGGAACAATATTGGAATGATGCTCCATCGCCGAAACAAGAATCTCATCTCCTTTTTGTAATTCGGCAGCAAATCCGCTGGCAACAAGATTAATGCCGTGAGTGGTTCCCGAAGTAAATATGATCTCGTAAGATTTCACCGCATTGAAATGCTTCTGAACTTTCTGCCGTGCCTGCTCATATTTATCGGTTGCTTCCTGCGAAAGCGCGTGAACGCCACGGTGGATATTAGCGTTATAATTAGAATAATAATCAACAATGGTATCGATGACCTGCCTGGGCGTCTGGGAAGTCGCAGCATTATCGAAATACACCAGAGGATACCCATTCACCTTGCGGTTAAGAATAGGAAAATCCCGGCGGATTTTTTCAACCTCAAATTTCGTCGCTTGAGTTTGCTGATCCATCCCTTTAAATTTTAAGATTTTTGATTACAGATTAAAACCAAGATCTACTTCCAGTTTGGTAGCGATCAGTTTATTGATACGTTTTTTAACTTCAGGAATTTTTACACTTTCCAGCACATTATTGGCAAATGCGTACATTAACAGTCCGCGTGCCTCTTTCCTTGGAATCCCTCTGGATTGAAGATAAAATAATGCATCTTCGTCTAGCTGACCAATGGTACAACCATGGCTGCAACGCACATCATCGGCAAAGATCTCCAACTGAGGTTTGGAATTTATCGTTGCTTTATCATCAGCCAGAATGTTGTTATTAGACTGGTAGGCGTTGGTTTTCTGGGCTTCCTTCTCAACGATCACCCTTCCATTGAAAACGCCGGTGGAACGATCACCGTAAATCCCCTTATAATCCTGATGGCTTTCGCAGTTCGGCTCGATATGATGAACAAGCGTGTTGTGATCTACATGTTGCTTATCTTCAATGATCGTCACTCCTTTCAAAATCGAATTAATTCGTTCTCCTTTTTGGAAAAACTGCAGATTATTTCTGGTCAGTTTTCCTCCGAAAGAGAAAGTATGCACTGAAACATTGCTTTCATCCTTCTGTTCAATAAAAGTATTATCGATCAGCGAAGCCGAAGATTTGTCATTCTGAATCTTATAATAATCAACGATCGCCCTTTTTTCAGCAAAAATTTCGGTTACTGAATTTGTCAGAACCGGATGATCGGTGAGGCTCTGATGTCTTTCAATGACCTGAACCTGGGAGTTTTCATCAACAACGATCAGATTTCGTGGCTGCAATAAAAGCGATGGTTCATTGCCCGTAGAAAAATTAATGATCTGAATGGGTTTATTTGCCTGCCTGTTTTTATGAATATGAATAAAGGCTCCTTCCCTGGCGAAAGCGGTATTCAAAGAATTTAAACCGGTTTTAGGAGCAACTTTGCTAAAATAATTCTCGATCACCGGGCGGTATTTATCCTTATTTAAAGCCGAAGACATCAAACAAACATCAATTTTGTCATGAGTGGTTTGCGAAAGATGTGAAGAATAGATCCCGTCAACAAAAACCAGGTCATAAGTATCGATATCGTGAATAAAATATTTCTTGATATCCCTGTAATCTATGGCATCTTCCTTTTTAGGAAATACACTATAATCCTGTTTTAACACCGGATTGAGGGAAGTATATTTCCAGTCTTCCTCCTTTCGATTGGGAAAACCGAGCGCTTCAAAATCTTTGATCGCCCTGTTCCTAACATTATATAGAGTATTATCTGAATCCAGACCTTCCTCAAAAGCAAGGAATGATGATATGAGTTTATCTTTTAATTCCATTTTTTGTCAATTTCGAATTCAAAATTCAAAGTTCAATATTGATCCTTGAATTTTAAATTTTGAATTTATACAGCTTTTTCCTGTCTCACCCAGTCGTAACCTCTTTCTTCCAGTTCGTAGGCGAGTTCTTTTCCGCCCGACTTTACGATCTTTCCGTCTACCATCACATGCACTACATCGGGCACGATATAATTCAGCAAACGCTGATAGTGTGTGATCAAAAGCACAGAATTGTCCTCCCTTCTAAGCTTATTCACTCCTTTAGCCACAACTTTCAGGGCATCAATATCAAGACCTGAATCGGTTTCATCAAGTATAGAAAGTTTAGGATCGAGCATGGCCATCTGGAAAATTTCATTTCTCTTCTTTTCTCCTCCTGAAAAACCTTCATTTATAGAACGGGAAAGAAATTTGCGATCAATTTCCAGCATTTCTGATTTCTCTTTGATCAGCTTAAGCATTTCATTCGCCGGCATATCTTCTTTTCCATGAGCCTTGCGTTGAGCATTAATCGCAGTTTTCATGAAATTGGTCACTGAAACTCCCGGGATCTCCACGGGATATTGAAAAGAGAGGAAAATTCCCCTGTGGGATCTTTCTTCCGGATCAAGCTCGCTTAGATCTTCTCCTTCGAAAATAATCTCTCCTTCGGTCATTTCATATTCTTCACGACCCGCTATCACCGATGATAAAGTACTTTTACCAGAGCCGTTAGGTCCCATGATCGCGTGCACCTCCCCCGCATTGATTTCAAGATCAATTCCCTTTAAGATTTCTTTGCCTTCAATATTGGCGTGTAAATTCTTTATTTTTAGCATGTTTCTATCTATTCTGAATTCGCAAAAGCGAAAATTCCTGTTTTGATATTATTTTTTGATGGTATCGTTTTCCTGCTTTGGCGTTTCTATTATTTGCCGAATTTCAATTATCTGAGGCAACCCATTTTGCTGCGCATCCGGAAGTAACTTCGCCTTGATTGTGACGGGGATCATTTCAAAATCATCCGATTTAAATGGAGCTACTTTCGCAGCCAGGTCTTTTGACATAGAGTCAATTTTTACCCCGTATATAAAATCTTTTCCTCGCAGCATGGCGGCATCTTTTCCAAAAACAAATTGGCCGCTTAGAATCTGAATACTATCAGGAACTTTGACGGTTTCAGGCTGAGTTAGCAAATCCTTCCGATCGCTGTTCTCACAGCCCAGGATCATCAAACTCAATAACAAAATTGCAAATAACTTCTTCATGAAAATTTTACAGATTTTCAATGATTATCCTACCGATCCTTCCAGTGAAATCTCAAGTAACTTCTGAGCTTCCACCGCAAATTCCATCGGTAATTTATTCAGTACCTCGCGGCTGAACCCGTTCACAATTAAAGCGATAGCCTTTTCGGTATCGATTCCCCTCTGGTTACAGTAAAAGATCTGGTCTTCCCCGATCTTACTGGTAGTTGCTTCGTGCTCTACCTGCGCGCTCTTATTTTTTACCTCGATATATGGGAAAGTATGCGCTCCACATTTATTGCCCATCAGCAATGAATCACACTGCGAAAAATTTCGGGCATTGTGAGCACGGGGATGGATTTGTACCAGTCCGCGATAGGAATTTTGCGATTTTCCAGCAGAAATACCCTTGGAAATTATGGTACTTTTCGTGTTTTTGCCAAGGTGGATCATCTTAGTTCCGGTATCAGCCTGCTGAAAATTATTGGTTACGGCAATAGAATAAAATTCTCCTACCGAATTGTCTCCTTTCAGCACACAGCTTGGATACTTCCAGGTAACTGCAGATCCGGTCTCGACCTGAGTCCAGGAAATTTTAGCGTTCTTTTCGCAAAGTCCGCGTTTGGTAACGAAATTGTAAACCCCGCCTTTTCCTTCTTTACTTCCGGGATACCAGTTTTGAACGGTACTGTATTTTATTTCAGCGTCATCAAGAGCGATTAGTTCCACCACGGCAGCATGTAATTGATTTTCATCACGCGTTGGGGCTGTACAACCCTCTAAATAACTTACATAACTTCCGGGCTCGGCAATAACCAGCGTTCTTTCGAATTGTCCGGTTCCTGCCTGATTTATACGGAAATAGGTGGAAAGTTCCATCGGGCAGCGCACGCCTTTGGGAATATAACAGAAAGATCCGTCACTAAATACCGCTGAGTTCAAGGCTGCATAAAAATTATCCTTTTTTGGAACCACAGAGCCGATATATTTTTTAACCAGTTCGGGATGTTTCTGGATCGCTTCTGAGATCGAACAGAAAATTATCCCTTTTTCGGCGAGTGTTTTCTTGAAAGTAGTGGTCACAGAAACCGAATCCATCACCACATCAACCGCCACCCCGGCAAGCTTTTTCTGCTCATCTATTGAAATACCCAGTTTTTTGAAGGTATCCAGCAATTCCGGATCTACCTCATCCAAACTATCATATTTCGGCTTTTTATTAGGCGCCGAATAATAAGAAATATTCTGAAAATCAGGTTTTGGATATTTCACATTGGCCCATTCGGGTTCAATCATATCTTCCCAGGCGCGGTAAGCTTCCAGTCTCCATTCCGTCATCCATTCCGGTTCGTCCTTTTTCTTTGAAATCGCCCGAACGATATCTTCGTTTAAACCAACAGGAAAAGTATCAGATTCTATATCAGTATAAAATCCGTACTCATACTCTTTGGTCTCGAGCTCTTTCTTTAAATCGTCTTCAGTATATGCCATGTCTCTTAAATTCAGTTAATAAGTTAAAGAGTCAAAAAGTTAATTAATCGAACTCCTTTTCTTAATGAATTTGATGTAGTTAGAAAGTTGTTTTGAAATTTCAATTATTTCAGATTTCAATTCTGAATATGAATCATAAGACAGAATCTTCACTTCATACATCACGTTCAAAATATTTCTAACTTCACCTGCTGAAGCTTTCGAGAAATAAAGAAATCTAACATAATCTTTATCTGATTCCCTTTCAAAACCCTCAGCTATATTATTTGAAATTGAAAGAGTCGCTCGTTTGAGTTGGTCTATTAAAGCGAACTCTTTATTTAAATTTTCAATTTTTATTAATTCAAAGATCTTTACGGTGAATGAAACAGTCTTTTTATAAACTTCCAGATCTTCAAAAGTTTTATACTGCTCCATTTCCTCCTTTACTCCTTACCTCTTTCGCTTAATTAAAGCGAAAAACTCTCCCCGCAACCGCAGGTTCTTTGAGCGTTCGGGTTATTAAACACAAAACCCTTGCCGTTCAGCCCTCCGGAATACTCTAAAATGGTTCCGGCGAGATAAAGCACGCTGCGTTTATCAACCACGATCTTCACTTCATTGTCTTCAAAGACTTTATCGCCCTCAGCCTGGGACTTGTCAAATTTCAATTCATAGGAAAGGCCGGAGCATCCTCCACTCTTCACCCCCACCCGAACATAGTCGGCTGTCGGGCTAAATCCCTCTTCGGTCATCAGGGCCGAAATTTTCTTTTTAGCTTCTTCGCTAACTCTAATCATCGTTTACAAAGATTAATTCTAAATTAGGGGACAAATATACTACAAAGCATGCGTTTTACCATAGAGCTTGCATATGTTTTAAGAATTGATTCATAGAAGTCTTCAATAGAATTTTTACCCCCGAAAAATCAATTTCTTAAAGCTTTCCGCCTAATGCGCCTCTTTGTATTTTATATGCTTATTTTTGCACCAAAATTCAGTTGTTATGTTTGAGAATAGTCACGAAAGCAGGACAAACCTTTCAGAATTAGGTGAATTTGGTCTCATTGACCACCTTACCAAAAATTTCAGTCCGAAACTGGAGTCCACAGTAAAAGCCGGAGGAGATGATGCCGCAGTGCTTAATTTTGAAGGAAAAGAGACACTTATTAGTACCGATCTTCTTTTGGAAGGCGTGCATTTTGACCTTTCTTATATGCCCCTGAAACATCTGGGCTACAAGGCGGTGATGGTCAATTTATCGGATATCTACGCGATGAACGGGACTGCCAGCCATGTAACTGTTTCCATAGCTGTTTCCAATCGTTTTCCGGTAGAGGCCCTGGAAGAACTGTACGCGGGAATCCAGCTTGCCTGTAAGATCTATAATGTGGATATGATAGGCGGCGATACTACCTCATCGACCTCGGGACTTATGATCAGCGTTACCGCCGTAGGTTATGCTGAAAAGGAAGAAATTGCCTACCGCAGTGGTGCCAAACCTAATGACCTATTGGTTCTCACCGGCGATATTGGCGCGGCATACATGGGACTTCAGGTTCTGGAACGCGAAAAAGAGGTTTTTAAAGCCAATCCAAATGCCCAGCCCGATCTTGATCAATACACTTATATTATCGAAAGACAACTGAAACCTGAAGCAAGAAAAGATATTCCGCCTTTGTTAAAAGCTCTGGAGGTGAAACCAACCTCAATGATCGATATTAGCGACGGACTTTCTTCAGAGATAATTCACCTGGGTAAAAGTTCGAAAACAGGAATGAATCTTTTTGAAGAAAAAATCCCTCTTGACCCGGCGGTTATTTCGGTTTGTGAAGAATTTGAAATTGACAGTACGACTATTGCTCTAAGTGGCGGAGAAGATTATGAACTGCTTTTCACTATAGATCAAAAAGATTTCGATAAGATAAAAGGAAACCCAAACCTCACGGTAATCGGGCATGTAACTGAAGAAAAAGAAGGCATGCATTTAATTACCAGGGCAAATCAGAAATTACCGCTGATCGCAAGGGGCTGGAATTCAATGAAAGAAAAAGACAATTAAGAAGCTTTCGCATAAAGACGTCGTTTCCGTCTTTGATGGATCTTTGCAAGATAATCGTTAGTTTCCTTGAATTTTGGTGTCAACCTGGCCAGGAAACCATCGGCAGTATCGGTCATTTCCATCCCACACTTCGCACACCGGTATTCGTGCACGTGATTGGTTATGTTCTTCGATACTTTAAGTTTGTGGCCAAAAATACTGCAATGAACCTTTGCCAATGAAAATAAGGTAGGGGTTGATTTTTTCATATAAGGTTAATTTTCTGATTACTAGATTCCTAAAATATAAAAAAAAGTTAATGGTTCGACAAAAAGCGTTAATTAATCGATGAAATGCATATTTTTTCTTAAATTATAAGCATCTTCTATATACGAATTATGTCCATTTTCGGTGGCATAAAAATTACAATCGCATTCTTCGGCAATTGATTTTAACTCATTGAAATCCAATATTGGATCTTCTTCTCCTGCCACAATGGCCTTTTGAATGGACGCCGATCTCAGGAGCGATTTATGATTTGTACGAATTTTCATTCCGCGTAAAGCCGCCTGAATATTTTTTACTTCCATCTTCATCGCCCGGTTTTTCAAATCTTCTATTTCAGGACAAAACTTTACTTTGCTCTCCCTGCTAAAAAGATTCGGAATTGCCATATTTATATAGGCTTTTTTATTTTTACTCACCAATTCCACGGCTTTTTCCCGGGCCTTCTTTTTTTCCACAGAGTCATCAACAGGTGTTGAATTTATCAGCATAATGCTCTTTACCATCTTAGGAAAATTATTCAGAAATTCCAAACTCACATAACCTCCCATACTATGACCAGCAATGCTAATGTTCTCAACTTCAATTTCATCAAGAACTTTTTTTACGGCATTTGCCATTTCGGCCATGGTATGAACATCTGAAAATCCTTCTGATTTCCCATGGCCGGGTAAATCGATGCAAATAACCTGCCGCTCCTTTTTTAATTCCTTCGCCAGGTCGTTCCAGATGCGGATGTCTTCCAAAAAGCCATGAAGTAAAACCAGTGGATTCCCCTCTCCCTCACTGCTGAAATTGATCTTCGCTCCTTCAAAATCTATCGTCATAAGCTAAAAAAATAAAAGCCACCTGTTTAAAGAATAAAAATTCAGGAACAGGTGGCAAATTTTATAGTTTAAATTTTCTTTAAGAAAGAAAGGATCAGGAATTCATGATCTCCTCGATCTCTTCTGCCTCAATAGGAATATTTCTCATCAAATTGAAAGGCTCACCTTTTTCCTGAATCACCACATCGTCTTCCAGCCGTATTCCAAAACCTTCCTCAGGAATATAAATTCCGGGCTCCACGGTAAAAACCTGATTTGCTTTCATCGGCTCGGTCAAAATTCCGTAGTCATGAGTATCAAGGCCAATATGGTGAGAAGTTCCATGCATAAAGTATTTTTTATAAGCAGGCCAGTCAGGATCTTCATTTTGAACATCGGCTTTGTCAAGAAGTCCTAAATCCAGCAATTCTGAAGTCATCATTTTTCCAACCTCCACATGATATTCTTTCCACATAGTTCCGGGAACAAGGAGTTTGGTAGCCTCTTTTTTTACCTTGTTTACCGCATTATAAACTTTTTTCTGACGATCGGTATACCTCCCGTTCACCGGAATGGTTCTGGTAAGGTCACTGGAATAATTTGCATATTCAGCACCGGTATCAAGAAGAATAAGCTCTCCGTCCTTACATTGCTGATTATTCTGAATATAATGTAAAACGCAGGCATTTTTTCCGCTGGCGATAATTGGCGTATAAGCGAATCCCCGGGATCGGTTCCTGATCATTTCATGGTAGTATTCGGCTTCGATCTCGTATTCCCAAACTCCCGGCTTCACGAATTTAAGGGTTCTGCGGAAGGCTTTTTCGGTAATATTACAGGCTTTTTGCATCAATTCAAGCTCGATAGGATCTTTAACCGACCTTAATCTCTGAAGAATCGGATTTGCCTTGGCGACCTGGTGAGCCGGATATTTTTCCTTGCACCATTTTATAAAACGGGCATCCCTTGTTTCGGTTTTATGCGCCGCACGATAATGTTCGTTGGTATTAAAATAAACCGTATCACATTGCGTCATCACCTCGAAAAAGATCTTTTCAAAATCTTTCATCCAGTATACTGTTTTGATGCCGCTGGTTTCGTAGGCCGCATCTTTGGTAAGTTTCTCCCCTTCCCAAACGGCGATATGCTCATTGGTTTCGGTTAAAAAAAGGATCTCACGATGCTTTTCTTCCGGAGCATCGGGAAAAAGCACGAGTATGCTCTCTTCCTGGTCAACGCCACTCAGGTAAAACAAATCGCGGTTTTGTTCAAAAGGCATGGTGCTGTCGGCACCAATAGGATAAATATCGTTTGAATTAAAAACCGCAAGGCTTTTTGGTTTCATCTGTTCCATGAAATTTCGCCGGTTTTTAACGAACAATTTTGAGTCGATTTTATCGTATTTCATAAGTTTTTGTTTCGATTTCTTCAAAATTAAAGGGAATAAGTCGCAAAAGCTATTAAAGCGATTTAAAATTTCAGGTATTGAGAGCTTTTAGTATTTTTAGCGGACATTAATCAGATCATGAAAAGAAAAAACATCTCTCTAAGTTTATTTTTACTTTTAAATTCAGCATTCCCTTTTTCACAACAAAAACCTACTTCGGCTAAAGACCTGCAGGATGCCTTGCAAAAAAAGGAACAGCTTGCCCAAAATTCAATAGTTAAAAATCTTCCACTTAAAAATATCGGTCCGAGTGTCATGAGTGGCAGGGTAACCGATTTTGCGGTAAATCCCGATGATCCCACCGAGTTTTACGTCGCTTATGCCACCGGCGGACTTTGGTATACCAATAATAACGGCACCAGTTTCACCCCGGTGATGGACAATGCGCCAATGCTGAATATAGGCGATGTGGCCGTAGACTGGAAAAACGGAACTATCTGGGTGGGAACCGGCGAGGTGAACGCCTCTCGTTCTTCGTATGCGGGAATGGGTTTGCTTAAAACTGAAGATAATGGTAAAACCTGGCAATTCATGGGCTTACCAGATTCGCATCACATTAGCCGGATTTTGATCAACCCGAAAAATCCTTATGAAGTCGTGGTTGGCGTTGCTGGACATCTTTATTCGGGAAATACTGAAAGAGGAATTTATAAAACCAGCAATGGAGGAAAAACCTGGAGCAAAAAGCTGTTTATAGACGAACATACGGGGATTATCGATATGGCTGCAAATCCCGATAATTTTAATGAATTATACGCTGCCGCCTGGGACAAAGACCGGAAAGCATGGAATTTCAGGGAAAGTGGAAATGGTAGTGGAATCTATAAAAGTACCGATGCAGGCGATACCTGGAAACTGGTTTCCGATAAAAATTCGGGATTTCCTACCGGGGATGGCGTGGGAAGAATAGGTCTTGCGGTGTATGATACCAATACGCTTTATGCCATCGTAGACAACCAGAATCACCGCGAGAAAAAAGAAGAAAAAGAAGAAGAGAAAAAAGGACTTCAGAAAGAAGATTTCCAGAAGATGAAAACTTCAGCTTTTCTGAAACTTGAAAATGAAGAGCTTGAAAGCTTTTTGCGGACTAATGATTTTCCGAAGAAATATTCCGCGGAAAAAGTTAAGGAAATGGTTCGTTCCAATGAGATAAAACCTTCTGATCTCGCTCTTTATCTGGAAGATGCGAATGCAAACCTGTTTGACACCCCTGTGATTGGTGCACAGGTTTATAAAAGTACCGACGGCGGAAAAACCTGGAACAAAACCCACGATGATTATCTGGACGACCTATATTACAGCTACGGTTATTATTTCGGGATGATCCACGTAGATCCGAATAATCCAGACGCGATCTATATCTACGGGGTTCCAATCGTGAAATCTAAAGACGGCGGAAAAACCTTTACTTCCATAGATGCTGAAAATGTACATTCAGACCATCATGCTTTATGGATAGATCCAAAAAAATCTGGCCATCTTATCGATGGTAATGACGGTGGGATCAATATTTCTTACGATGATGGAGAAAACTGGCAAAAGAACAATTCTCCTGCGGTAGGCCAGTTTTACAGCGTAAATGTAGATGATGAAAAACCCTATCGCGTCTATGGCGGACTTCAGGATAATGGTGTGTGGGTAGGACCTCATACCAATGAAGAAGGTCCGGCCTGGACAGCTACCGGCGAGTATAATTTCAAGTCTATCATGGGCGGTGACGGGATGCAGGTTGAAGTTGACAATCGTAACCCAGATATTGTTTACACCGGGTTTCAGTTCGGAAATTATTTCAGACTTAATAGAAAAACCGGGGAGCAGACTTATATCCAGCCCAAACATGAATTAGGTGATCGACCATACCGTTTTAACTGGCAGACACCAATTTTGCTTTCACCACACAACCAGGATATTCTATACATGGGCGCCAACAAACTACTAAGAAGCATGGACCAGGGCGAGAACTGGCAGGTGATCTCAGAAGATCTTACCCAGGGAGGCCGGGAAGGTGATGTGCCTTACGGAACATTGACCACCATCAGCGAATCACAATTCCATTTCGGATTGATCTATACCGGAAGTGACGATGGCTTGATCTATAGAACAAAAGACGGCGGCGGAACCTGGACGCCAATCAATCAGAATTTACCCAAAGATCTTTGGATTTCCCGTGTGATCGCTTCAGAACACAAAAAAGACAGGGTTTATGTGACGCTGAACGGATATCGTTATGATGATTTTAAACCTTATGTATATGTTTCCGAAGATGACGGAAATAGCTGGAAAGATATTAGTTCAAATTTGCCATTATCACCTGTGAACGTGATCCGCGAAGATCCGAACAACGAAAAGGTGCTTTATCTGGGTACAGATAACGGACTATATGTTTCTCTTGATCGTGGCGAAAGCTGGCAGGCATTCGATGCCGGAATTCCCAATGTTCCTGTTCATGACCTGAGAATTCAGAAAAGAGCTAAAGATCTTGTGGTGGGAACTCACGGAAGATCGATCTATATTGCAGATATTGCTCCGGTTTCAAACATGAACAAAGACGAGATGAAAAATGCCCTCACTGTCTCCTCGCCGGAAGAAATAAGGTTCTCCAGCCGCTGGGGAAACTCCTATAGCAAATGGATGGATCCTTACACACCAAAGCTGCCCATAACCTTTTATACTGCAAAGGGCGGAACTGCAAAAATCTCTGTTGTTTCTGAATCAGGTATTGAAGTTCAACATCTGGAAGTGAAGAGTGACATAGGTTTTAATACTACCGACTATGATCTCACAATCACTGAAGATGCCGCGAAAAAGCTTGAAAAAGAGGATGAAAAACTTGATATGAAAAAGGCATCCAACGAAAAATATTATATCCCAAAAGGAAAATATACCATCAAACTGGAACTCAACGGCAAAACAGCAGAGACCAAATTTGAAGTCGATGGAGGCCAGGGCGAAAGAAGCCGTGAGGCTATTTCTGTTCCCGGAGAACCGGAAATGGAGTTTGAAGAATTTTAAAAAAGTAACATTTTGAAAATCCTGATCGTTCCCGATTCATTTAAAGGTAGTCTTTCAGCTAAAGAAGCTACTGAAGCGATCGCTGCCGGTCTTAGCGCAAGCCGGGATGATCTGGAAATTGAAAAATTACCATTTTCAGATGGTGGTGAAGGAGCTTTCGAACTTCTCACCGCCCTGGAATTAGGAAAAACCGCGGAAGTGGAATGTCGGGATCCGCTGGGAAGGACTTTGAAGGCACCGTATTTTTTATTTTCTGAAAATACATCTACCTGGATCGAGCTTTCCCAGGCTTCGGGATTGACGCTTTTAAAGGAAGAGGAACAGAATCCGCTGAAAACCTCCACTTACGGCACCGGATTGCAACTGAAAGATGCACTGGATCGAGGAATCCAAAAAATTTTCCTCGGGATTGGCGGTAGCGGGACCCATGATGTTGCATCGGGGATTTTCATTGCCCTTGGAGGTAAATTGTTGAATAAAGAAGGAAAAGAATTGGCTGCTTCGGGTGAAGCGCTCATAAACTGCGCTTCCATAAATTCCGAAAATCTGCATCCCGCTTTAAAAGATACCGAGATCGTAGTCGCCTGCGACGTGACTAATCCCCTTTTAGGAGAAAATGGAGCAGCGAAAACTTATGCCGAACAGAAAGGCGCTGATTCTGAAACCATCGAAAAACTGGAAAAAGCCACCGCAAAATTCGCCGATCTTCTGGAAAAGGAATTCGGCAGAAGAATAAAAGAAATACCTGGCGGAGGCGCAGCAGGCGGAGTTTCGGCAGGGATGAAGGCTATCGCCAATGCCGAACTCAAACCGGGTTTCGAAATTCTAAGCGAGCTGGCGAAGCTGGAAAAGAAGATAAAAAATGCCGATTTGGTCATTACCGGCGAGGGAAAGACCGATGCCCAAAGCAAACACGGAAAATTACCCTTCAAGATCGCCAACCTGGCTAAAAAACATCAAAAACAAGTCTGGCTTTTGGCAGGAGCCATTACACTTAATAAAACCGAGCTTGAAAAAGCAGGTTTCTCTAAATGGGCAGCAATTAAACCCGGGGATATGCCTTTAAAAGAAGCCCAGTCAAGAGCTTTTGAATTGCTTAAAGAAAAAACCGAAACTATTTTTAAAGAAACAACAATATAAATGGGCCCGGAACTTTTAGCGATTTTAGGTGTTATCGTCTGGATTATCCTGGGCACAAGTTATCTAAAATGGCATCCGTTTATCGTGCTGCTGCTTGCAGCTTTGGGACTTGCTTTTCTACTGGGAATTCCCGCGGCAGAAATCCCTGGGGTTATCAGCGATGGTTTTGGAAGCATGTTCGCTTCTATTGGTTTACTCATTCTTTTTGGTGCCTGGATTGGGGTTTCACTTGAAGCAACGAATGGAACCACAGCTATTGCCCACGGCATTTTGAAGGCTTTGTCTAAATTACGCATGCAATATGTATTGGGTTTCATGGGCTACCTGACCTCCATTCCTGTCTTTTGCGACGCCGCCTTTGTGATATTAGCTCCAATTGCAAAAAAGCTAAGCAGGGGAAGCACCCGTTATAAAAATGCGCTGGTAGTTGCCCTTTCCACAGGTTTATTCTCATCGCATGTACTCGTCCCTCCAACACCGGGGCCCCTTGCCGCGGCGGCTAATCTTCATCTGGAGAACATCTCTTTATTGTTGCTTTTTGGAGGTTTACTGGCCTTTATTCTGATGTTAAGCGGCGCTACTTTTGCCTATTTCATGGCCCCGAAACATTCAGAAAAGGAAAAACCAATCACCGCAATGGAAACCAATGATGATAAACATCTTCCATCATTTTCCAGTGCAATACTTCCGCTGCTTATTCCCATTCTATTGATGGCATTTTCATCTATTTACCCATTATTAGTTCAGGCAAAAGAAAATACAGTTTCACAAATTATTGAATTCACGGGCTCACCAAGCATAGCTTTATTACTGGGAGCATTAGCAGGTTTCTGGATGTGCCGTAAGAATGGAGTTAACCTAACCGAAGTGATTGAAAAAGGGATTAGGCAGGCTGCTCCTATTTTGCTGATCACAGCAATGGGCGGAGCGCTGGGAAAAATTATAGGATTTGCCTCACTTACTGATAACCTTGACTTCGGACTGTTCCAAAACTCCTGGGGCCTCGCACTTCCTTTTTTTATGGCTGCTTTATTAAAATCGGCACAAGGTTCCTCTACTGTTGCCATCATTACCGTTTCATCAATTATGTTCCCGCTTTTAGGAGTTTTGGGACTGGATTCTGAAATAGGAAAAATATGGGTGATCCTGGCCATTGGCTCCGGTGCGGTCACTGTCTCGCATGCCAATGATTCTTATTTCTGGATTGTTAGCCAAATGGGAGATCTTCCTGTAAAAAAGGCCTATAAAACACATACACTTGCGACCCTTATCCAGGGGATCACCGGTTTAATTGTAGTACTTGGAGCCCATGCGATCTGGCAATTTTTTTACTCGTAAAGCCCGAGTCTATTCCGAAGTCTTCTGTTGTCTTTTTGAAGTTTTTCGATTTGTCGAAGCAGGTGATGAATGGCTTCGAGGCCTTCCATATTGATCTCAAGATCCCGGGAAAGCCTGATCATGCGTTCAAATTCACCAAGCTGTTCATCGGGAATGTATTCGGTTTCTTCAATTTTTACGATCTCTATAATGCCGCTTTCAAAAAGGGTACTTACAAACTGACGTTCCACTTTATAGCGTATACAAATCTCTTTCGCAGGAATTAAATTGTCTTTCCTCATAATCCTGTTTTTTGAAGTTCCCTGAATAATCTCTGCTGCTCAGCATTTAAATGTTTCGGCATTTTCACCTTATAAGTTATAAAAAGATCACCGTACTGGCCTTCTTTTTTATATTTTGGAAATCCCTTGCCTTTTAATTTTACCCTGGTATCATTTTGTGTGCCCGGTTTCACATTGAGTTTCACTTTTCCGTTAAAGGTATTCACATGTATCTCGCCGCCCAAAACCGCTGTGGTAAGATCGATTTCCTGATTGGCGTAAAGATTTTCCTTTTCTCTTCGGAAATTGGTGTTATTAATAATATTAAAAGTTATGTAAAGATCTCCCTTCGGGCCGCCCTGAACGCCCAGTCCTCCATGGCCTTTAATCTTTATCGTCTGCCCGTTTTCAACGCCGGCGGGAATGGTTAATCTTATATTTTTGCCATTAACGGTAATGGTTTGTTTATGGCTCGTATAAATATCGCTTAAATTAAGCTGAAGCTCGGCATTGTAATCCTGGCCCTTGAAATGCCGACCCCGCCCGGAACCGTGTGCACGCGCACTGCCCCCGAACATCTGCTCGAAAAAGTCGGAAAAAGTATCGTCATCAAAACTGCCTGAATAATTGTATTGCTGCCCGCCACCGCCAAATCCTCCAAAGCCACGACCTCCGGAAGCCTTTTGTTGTCTTCGAGCCTCTTCGAACTGATCGGCGTGCTGCCAGTCCTTTCCGTATTGGTCATATTTTTTGCGTTTCTCGGGATCACTTAGAACTTCATGAGCTTCGTTAATCTGTTGAAAACGTGCCTGGGCTTCCTTGTCGTTAGGATTTAGATCGGGATGGTATTTTCGGGCCAGCCGCCGATAGGCCTTTTTGATATCGGCTTGAGATGCCGATTTATCAAGTTCCAGTAACTTGTAGTAATCTATAAATTCCATTAACTAATTTTTTAGGATTTAAAAACTCCTGAATGTTTTTCCTGGTTTTTCAATTGGCTTTGTATAAGGCCTATTTGTCCTAAATGATAAATATCATGCTGAATGATTCCTTTTAATAAAAAATCATACGTGTAATCTCTGCCGGCCACTTTCTCATCGAGAAAATGATCGCTTTTATCTTTCAGAAAATCATAAATATCGTTTTGAGCAACTACCAGCTCATGTTTCAGATCTTCCCAGTCTTTCCTGGATTGTACCTCAACCTCCGGCCAGTCCTGCTTTGAATCAATCTTTATGTTAAAACTGCCATTTGACCTAAGTTTTTCTATCGCAAAATTTTTCCATGAAATAAGATGAGCTACTATCTGCGCGACATTGTGAGATTCCGGAAGGCAGGTCTTATCTCCAATAATATACGACACATTTTCAAGTTTCCTCATCACCGATTCCCCATACCAGGGTTCGCCTTCAAAAACTTCAGAAAGAGAAGCTATAAGTTGGTCAATTCTTTTTCCCATGGGTTTCCATTTCAGGAATGAAATTACAAAAATTGCTTGCTCTGCTTCGTTAAGCTTTTGCCAAAACCAATTAAAGAATTTTCTTTGGAATCCAATAAAATCAGCTTTCCCTGTTTTAAAATTCAAAACTCTTAAACTCAAATATTCAACAAATTATAAAGTACTTTGAATTAGTTCTAAATAGAGACTAAAACAAGTACCAAAGTTTGTAAGTAATTAATTCAAACAGTACTTTTGTTGTTAAATTTTCATAAAACATTCATAGCAATGGGAGGATTCCTTAAATCTTCAATAGCAAAGAAATTTGCTATGGCCTTATCAGGTCTTTTTCTGGTCTTTTTTTTACTTCAGCATTTTACAATAAACTTTACTTCGGTCTTTGGTCCCGGCCTTTTTAACCAGTGGTCGCATTTTATGGGTACCAATTTCTTTGTGCAAGCGCTGTTGCAACCAATCCTTATTCTCGGTATTATCTTTCACTTCGTGATGGGATTCATCCTGGAATATCATAACCGTCGGGCGAGACCGGTAAAATATAAAAAATTCAATGGCAGCGCCAATACAACCTGGATGTCCAGGAACATGATCTGGACAGGGCTTGTGGTTCTTGCCTTTCTCGGACTTCATTTTTATGATTTCTGGTTTCCGGAAATCGCTCATAAGTATATTGAAGTAAATCCGGATGATCCCAGCAGGTATTATCCCGAACTGGTAGCCAAATTCCAGGATCCATGGAGGGTAATTCTATATGTGATTTCATTTATATTCCTGAGCCTGCACCTGACTCACGGTTTTTCGTCTTCTTTCCAATCGGTAGGATGGCACAGCAAGAACCGTGAATGGATAAGAAAAAGCACCGTGGCCTTTTCTATCATCATCCCTCTCGGCTTTATTTTTATTGCCGTTTTTCATTACTTTAATAACGTTTAATAGGAAAGATTTATGTCAGTTTTAGATTCACATATACCGGAAGGCCCTTTAGCTCAAAAGTGGACCAACCATAAGAATAATATTAACCTGGTAAACCCTGCGAATAAACGTAATATCGATATTATTGTAATTGGGACAGGGCTTGCCGGAGGTAGTGCCGCAGCAACTCTCGCTGAGCTTGGCTACAATGTAAAGACCTTCTGCTACCAGGATTCTCCACGGCGTGCGCACTCAATCGCCGCCCAGGGAGGAATCAACGCTTCAAAAAATTATCAGGGAGATGGGGATTCAGATTACCGCCTTTTTTATGACACTGTAAAAGGTGGTGATTACCGTTCCAGAGAAGCAAACGTCTACCGTTTAGCTGAAGTTTCAGGTAACATCATCGACCAGTGTGTGGCTCAGGGTGTCCCTTTTGCCCGTGAATATGGGGGTTATTTAGATAACCGCTCTTTTGGGGGTGTACTGGTTTCCCGTACTTTTTACGCAAAAGGTCAAACAGGCCAGCAATTGCTGCTTGGTGCCTATGCCGCTATGAACCGCCAGATCAACCGCGGAAAGATCAAGGCTTTCAATCGCCATGAAATGATGGACCTTGTTCTGGTTGACGGGAAAGCGCGTGGGATCATCGCAAGGAACCTGGTAACTGGAGAAATTGAAAGGCATTCGGCTCACGCCGTTGTGCTTGCTTCGGGAGGTTATGGAAACGTATTCTACCTTTCAACCAACGCAATGGGTAGTAACGTGATGGCTGCCTGGAGAGCCCACCGTAGAGGAGCTTTTTTCGCCAACCCATGTTACACACAAATTCACCCAACCTGTATTCCGGTTTCAGGGGATCATCAGTCAAAGCTTACCCTGATGTCGGAATCCCTTCGTAACGACGGTAGAATATGGGTTCCGAAGAAAAAAGAAGATGCCGAAAAAGTTAGAAAAGGGGAATTAAAGCCCACTGAAATAAAAGAAGAAGATCGCGATTATTATCTGGAAAGAAGATATCCGGCTTTCGGTAACCTTGTGCCTCGTGATGTGGCTTCAAGGGCTGCCAAAGAGCGTTGCGATGCCGGATTTGGAGTAAACAAGACCGGACAGGCCGTTTTCCTTGACTTCGGAAGCGCCTTCGAAAGATATGGTAAGGAAAAAGCCTATTCTTCAGGACATAAAAATCCATCACAGGACGAGATCCTGCGTTTAGGTAAAGAAGTGGTTGAAGCCAAATATGGTAACCTTTTCCAGATGTATGAAAAGATCACCGCGCAAAATCCTTATGAAACACCAATGATGATCTATCCCGCGGTTCATTACACCATGGGCGGACTCTGGGTTGATTATAATTTACAAACAACGATTCCCGGGTGCTATGCCGCCGGGGAAGCCAACTTCTCTGATCACGGAGCGAACAGATTAGGTGCTTCTGCCCTTATGCAGGGACTTGCAGACGGTTATTTCGTTCTGCCTTATACCATTGGTGATTATTTAGCCGATGATATCAGAACAGGAAAAATCCCTACCGATTCTCCTGAATTTGATGCCGCTGAAAAAGATGTAAAAGACCGCATCGATAAACTGATGAATGCCGGCGGAAAACATTCCGTGGATACTTATCATAAAAAGCTAGGCCACATCATGTGGAATAAATGCGGAATGGCCAGGAATGCTGAAGGCCTCAAAGAAGCTATTAAAGAAATAGCAGAATTAAGAGAAGATTTCTGGAAGAATGTTCATATTCCGGGAGAAGCCAATAATAAGAACTCCGAGCTTGAAAAAGCGGGACGCGTTGCCGATTTCCTTGAATTGGGAGAATTATTCGCCAAAGACGCGCTGCATAGAAATGAATCCTGCGGAGGCCACTTCCGCGAGGAATATCAAACCGAAGAAGGTGAGGCTTTACGGGATGATGAAAATTTCAAATATGTAGCTGCCTGGGAATTCACAGGAAATCCGGGGGATGCCAAATTGCATAAAGAAGAATTGACCTTTAAGAATATCGAACTCAAAACCAGAAGTTATAAATAACAGAATTGAGAATTCAGTATCGAGTATCTAGCACTCATTTCTAAATACTCAATACTCAATACTAAAAAATATGAAGCTTACTTTAAAAATATGGCGACAAAAAAACGCCGACGCTCAGGGAAAGTTTGTTGATTATCAAATTGATGGTATCGACGGAGACATGTCTTTTCTTGAAATGCTCGACGTGCTGAACGAACAGCTGGTTGCCAAAGGTGAAGATACTGTAGAATTTGACCATGATTGCCGTGAAGGTATTTGCGGATCGTGTTCATTACAGATCAACGGGGAACCACACGGACCTGAAAAGCTTGTTGCGACCTGTCAGTTGCACATGCGTTCTTTCAAAGATGGGGATACTATTGTGATTGAACCATTCCGTGCGAAGGCATTTCCGGTGATCAAAGATTTGGTGGTAGACCGTTCATCTTTTGACCGGATTCAGCAGGCATGGGGATATATCTCGGTGAATACTTCCGGAAATACCATCGATGCAAACACTATTCCTGTAGAAAAAGCAAAAGCCGATGATTCATTCAACGCGGCGACCTGTATTGGTTGCGGTGCCTGCGTGGCGGCCTGTAAAAATGCCAGCGCGATGTTGTTTACCTCAGCGAAGGTTTCTCAATATGCTTTGCTTCCGCAAGGCCGTGTTGAAGCAACCGAAAGAGTAAAAGCAATGGTTCGGCAAATGGATCTTGAAGGCTTCGGAAACTGTACCAACACCGGTGCCTGTGAAATTGAATGTCCTAAAGGAATTTCTCTCGAAAATATCGCACGCATGAACCGTGAGTTTATGGGCGCCACGACAAAGAGCTAAGAAGTTCTTTAACACTATAAAACTGTCCCAAATTCCTTTCGGAGTTTGGGATTTTTTATGCATCTTATTTAAAATTTAGTCTATGGCGGAAATTACCAGAATCTCTTCAAAATTACCCAAAAGTGAGGTCAGTATCTTCACCGTGATGAGCAAAATGGCAGTTGATCACAATGCCATTAATCTTTCACAGGGATTTCCAAATTTTGAGACCGATAAGGAACTGAAAAACCTTGTTACGCAAGCGATGAAAGAGGGTTATAATCAGTATCCGCCAGCTAATGGTGTTCACGAACTGAGACAGGAAATTTCCAAAAAAATTGAAGGTCTTTCCGGAGTTGCTTACGATCCCGTTTCAGAGGTAACGGTAACTTCAGGAGCCACCGAGGCTTTGTTCTGCGCGATCAGCGCATTTGTTGAAAAAGGAGATGAAGTAATTGTTTTTAAGCCCGCCTATGATACCTATGAGCCCACAATTCTGCTCAATGGCGGAAAACCGGTTCAAATTCAGCTTAAGGGAAAAGAATATAAAATCGACTGGGAAGAGGTCAAAGAGGCCATTACTTCGAGGACGAAAATGCTCATTATCAATACCCCGCATAATCCTACCGGCACGATACTTTCTGAAGCTGATATGAAAGAGCTGGAAAGTTTACTTCAGGGTACCGATATCCTGCTTTTAAGTGATGAAGTCTATGAACACCTGATCTTCGATGGTGAAGAACATCAAAGCGCATCAAAATTTCCAAAACTGGCAGAAAGAGCGATCGTTTGCTCTTCCTTCGGAAAGACTTTCCATAATACCGGATGGAAAACGGGCTATTGCGTGGCGCCGGAACCTTTAATGAAAGAGATCAGGAAGATTCACGAGCTCACCACTTTTTCGGTAAATCACCCCATGCAAAGAGCCTACGCCGAATATTTGAAGAATCCGGAGCATTATCTTCAGCTTGCCCATTTTTACCAGCAGAAAAGGGATTTTTTCCTTGACCTGATCAGGGATTCGAAATTCAGCTTTACTCCTTCAAAAGGCACCTATTTTCAACTACTGAACTTTGAAAAGATCACTACCGAAAATGATGTAATTTTCGCCGAAAGACTGGTGAAAAAGCATAATCTGGCCTCAATCCCTGTTTCCGTTTTCAATATCGACAGGAAAGACCATCACCAGCTGCGGTTCTGTTTTGCAAAGACCGGGGATACCTTAAAAAAGGCTGCAGAAATCCTCTGTAGTTTTTAATATGAATATCCACCTACAACTCTGGGAACAGGATTTCATCCTTCATCCAAGCGGAGCGGTTTACTGGCCGGAGCAGGAAATGCTGCTGATCTCTGATGTGCACCTGGGTAAGATCTCGCATTTTAGAAAACACGGCAGTGCCGTACCATCAAAAGCCATTGCTGAAAACTTCAGAAAAATGGATCTGCTTTTAAAAGAATTCGATCCTGAATTCCTTGTTTTTATGGGCGATCTCTTTCACAGTGCCCTGAATATGGAATGGGAACTTTTTGCCGAGTGGATATCAAAACTCGACCAGCAGATCTTCCTGATTGCGGGCAACCACGATATTATTTCTCCTCTAAAATATGAGCTTCTGGGAATTTCGATGTATTCTTCCCTGAAAATTGAGAATTTCAAACTCACTCATCATCCTGAGGATTCACAGCATCTGTTCAATATTTGCGGCCACATTCATCCCGGTTATAAAATGCGAGGTCTCGCCCGACAAACACTCCGGTTACGTTGCTTTTTTCTTCGGAAACAGCAGCTTATCCTCCCCGCATTTGGTGAATTCACAGGCAACTATTTCATGAAACCCGAAGAAGAAGACCAGATTTTCGCGATTACCGGAAAAGAAGTAATTTTAGTGAACTAATAGCCGCACCATGATAAAACGTCTTGCAGTCTTTAATCTCCTTTCAGTCATACTAAGCATTTTAGTCAGCTATATTTCCCAAACCGGAATAATCAATGGCAATACGATGGGGACCATCAGTCACAAATATTCCAATCTTTTTACACCCGCCGATTATGCTTTCTCTATTTGGGGCTTGATCTATTTGGGACTTTTGGCGTTTTCAATTTTTATGATTCACCAGGCGTATACTGACGGAAAACATACCGAATTTATCCGAAGAACCTCATTTTGGTTTGTTGTGGCAAATATTGCTACCTGTCTCTGGGTTTTCGCGTGGCTATATGAATTTCTTGCCATATCGGTGGTTCTTATGTTCCTTATTTTGCTTAAACTGCTAAAAATAATCCTGAACAATGATATGGAACTTTGGGATGCTCCTTTTAAGGTGATCGCATTTTACTGGTGGCCTATTTGCTTTTATTCTGGCTGGATCGCGGTTGCTTTAATTGCCAATATGGCGTCCTATCTCACCGAATTGGGCTGGGACGGCAGCTTTTTTTCCCAACAGGACTGGACGATCATTATGATCGCGGTTGCTGTCGCCATAAACCTTCTGATGATTTGGTTAAGAAATATGCGCGAATTTGCCCTGGTTGGAGTCTGGGCTCTGGTGGCGATTTACTTTCGGCATACCGGCACTTACGATCAGATCGCCTGGGCGGCAATGGCCGGAGCCGTGTTGTTGTTTCTGAATATTTCCTATCACGGATTCATTAACCGAAAGGAAAATCCGCTTTACCGAATGATCAAAAGCTAAAGCATGGATTTGATATCGCTGGCCCAGCTGGGATAGGTAAATATCATGCCTTTCAAAGTTTCACAATCCAGTTTTCCGCACATCGCCATCACGAACAAATTGATCATTTCTGAAGCCTCTGCACAAAAAAGATGAGCCCCAAGAACCAATCCCGTTTTTTTGTCTATAATGGTTTTAAAGGCATAGTAATCTGAATTGATCCTTTTGGCATTGAACCAGTCAGGAACACGTTTGTGATTGACCTTATAATCATATCCTTTTTCCTGTGCTTCCTTTTCATCCATCCCGACGGAAGCCAGGTTCGGAATGGTAAAAACAACCGAAGGCTGAGGCGGATAGTGCGCGATTTTATTAAAATCCAGATCGAGAAGGTTCGCGGCCACTATTCGAGCTTCCTGGGAAGATAAAGGTGTTAGCGGCAAAGCCTCACTGTCCGAAACATCCCCGCAGGCATAAACATTTTTGTTAGAAACACTCTGTAGATGCTCATTAACCACAATGCCTTTTTTTGAAAATTTCACATTTCCTTTTTCGAGATCCAGTTCGTCGATGGAAGCAACGCGGCCGGCAGCATTTAGGACCATTCGGGCTTTAACCTCCAGCTTTTTCCCTTTTCTTTTTGCAGTTACACGGTAATTTTTCTGAAGTTTCTCAATAGATTCTACCGCTGAGTCGAAAAGGAATTTGATCCCCATCTCTTCCGAAGCTTCCTGGAGATAGTTCGCCATATCTTCATCAAAAGGCTGTAAAATACGAGATTCCATATCTACCACCGTCACCGCCACTCCGCAACGGGCGGCGATATGGGCAAATTCCATCCCCACATACCCGGCACCGATGATAATCATACTTTCGGGCAATTCTTCAAGTTCAAGAAAATCATCACTATTTATAGCCAATTCCCCACCGGGAATTTTAAGCTCCAGAGGTTTATTACCGGTAGCGATCACGATCTTATCGGCGGTTACTGTTTTTCCTTCTACCGAAAGTGTGGACTCCTCAATAAATTTAGGCGACTGGTGATACAGAGTAATGCCAAGTTCCTTCAGTTTTCTTTCGGTGGTGAACGGTACGGCATCGGTAAAGGATTTTTTGAATTTCATTAGCTCTTTCCAGCTAAATTCGGGCATTTTCGTAATTCCATGTCCTTGCATTTTTTCTGCCCTCTCAAGAATTTCGGTAAGACCAAGCAATACTTTTTTCGGATCGCATCCCCTGGTGGCGCAAGTCCCACCAAATTCCCTGTTATCGGCAATTGCAACTTTAAGTCCGTTTTCCGCGCATTGGGTGGCCACTCCTTTTCCAGCGGTGCCGGTTCCAATCACAAATACATCAAAATGCTCTATCGCCATACTGAGGTTTTCGTTGAAATTACTTATGATCTTTGAGAATTTGCGTTATGAAAATGGTAAAACTGGTTAAATGCTATTATATCGTTAAAAGTCTGCCTTCCTGTTGTATGGCTCTGGTGATGAAATTATCTTTGCGGCAATGAGTACCGAATTTATCGCCCAGAAGTTTTTACAATCCCCGCTTCAGCAGGAATTGGGGGATGCTATTTCCAAATCTGAAAAATTACATCTCAAAGGCCTTATTGGATCGGCGCTTTCTTTTGTCGTTTCAAACGCTTTCAAAAATTCAGAAAAACCTTTTCTACTTATCTTTAACGACAAGGAAGAAGCTGCTTACTACCTCAATGATCTCGAGCAGCTTATAGGCGAGAAAAACGTGCTTTTCTATCCAGGGAGTTACCGCAGGCCTTACCAGATCGAGGAAACCGATAATGCCAACGTGCTGTTGAGAGCCGAAGTGCTTAACCGCCTGAATTCACGAAAAAAACCAGCGGTTATCGTCACTTATCCCGATGCGATCTTCGAGAAAGTCGTCACCAAAAAAGAACTTGATAAAAGCACATTAAAAATTTCTGTTGGCGATGAACTTTCCATAGATTTTGTGAATGAAGTGCTTTTCGAATACCAGTTCAAAAGAGTCGATTTTGTGACCGAACCGGGAGAATTTTCGGTACGTGGGGGAATTATAGACGTTTTTTCTTTCAGCCATGATGAACCTTACCGGATTGAATTTTTTGGCGACGAGGTAGACAGTATCCGTACTTTTGATGTGGAAACGCAACTTTCTACCGATAAAAAGAAAAAGATTTCGGTGATGCCGAATGTGGAAAACAAGCATCTGGACGAGGTTCGCGAAAGCTTCTTAAAATATATCTCCTCCCAAACGGTCGTTTTCATCAAAAATCTGGACCTGTTTTCGGCCCAAATGGATAAACTTTTCAGCAAGGCAGAAGAAGCTTTTAAACAACTTCCGGAAGAAGTAAAACACAGTGCTCCAAAAGAGCTTTTCTGCAATGCCGAAATGATCAAACGAGAGTTGCTTGAATTTAGCACTGTAGAATTGAGCAATCAGGCTTTTTTAAATCCGAAGAAGCTCATTCAGTTCAACACGAAACCGCAACCTTCCTTTAATAAACAGTTCGATTTACTGATAGAAAACCTGATCGAAAATCAGGAAGCAGGTTATACCAATTACATTTGCTGCGTAAGCGAGCAGCAGGCAAAACGTTTTCACGATATTTTTGAAGACCAGGAGAAAAAGGTAAAATACCAAACTCCTATTTTCTCTATGTTCCAGGGCTTTATCGATGAAGATTCGAAAACTGTGGTTTATACCGATCATCAAATTTTTGAGCGCTACCACAAATTTCATCTGAAAAATGGCTACGCCAAAAAACAGGCGATCACCCTTAAAGAACTTACCAATCTTGAAGTTGGCGATTATGTGACCCATATTGACCACGGAATTGGAAAATTTGGCGGACTTCAGAAAATCGATGTGGAAGGTAAAAAACAGGAAGCGATCAAGCTCATTTACGGGGAACGCGATATTTTGTATTTGAGCATACATTCGCTTCATAAAATTTCAAAATATAACGGCAAAGACGGGAAGGCTCCGAAGATCTACAAGCTGGGAAGCAATGCCTGGAAAAACCTTAAAAAGAAGACCAAGGCGAGAGTCAAGCACATCGCTTACGACCTGATAAAACTTTACGCCAAACGAAGGCTGGAAAAAGGATTTCAGTACGGGCCGGATTCCTATCTGCAGCTTGAACTGGAAGCCTCATTTATCTACGAAGACACTCCGGACCAAAGTTCGGCTACCGAAGCGGTGAAAAAAGATATGGAAAGCGAAATGCCTATGGACAGGCTTGTTTGCGGTGATGTTGGCTTCGGAAAAACAGAAGTCGCCATACGCGCGGCTTTTAAAGCAGTAGATAATGGAAAACAAGTCGCAGTTTTGGTTCCTACTACAATTCTTGCTTTTCAGCATCACCAAACCTTTTCCGAAAGACTTAAAGATTTTCCGGTTAGAATAGATTACCTGAACCGATTCCGTACAGCCAAAGAGCGCAGGGAAACTCTTGAGGATCTTGAAAACGGTAAAGTGGATATCATTATTGGCACGCATCAGCTGGTCAATAAAGCGGTAAAATTTAAAGATCTTGGATTGCTGGTCGTGGATGAAGAACAGAAATTTGGTGTAGCCGTAAAAGATAAACTGAAGACGATCAGGGAAAATGTAGATACGCTTACGCTTACCGCGACACCAATTCCGCGTACGCTTCAGTTCAGTTTGATGGCAGCACGAGATCTTTCAACTATTACTACTCCCCCGCCAAACCGATATCCCATCGAATCGCATGTCATCAGGTTTTCAGAAGAGACTATAAGAGATGCTATCTCTTATGAAATTCAGCGTGGCGGCCAGATCTTCTTTATTCACAATCGGGTTGAAAACATCAGGGAAGTTGCCGGGATGATCCAGCGACTGGTTCCGGATGCCAAGATTGGCGTGGGCCACGGACAAATGGAAGGTAAGAAATTGGAGAATTTAATGCTCAGTTTTATAAATGGAGAATTCGATGTGCTGGTTTCCACCACTATCGTGGAGAGCGGCCTGGATGTGACCAATGCGAATACCATTTTCATCAATAACGCCAATAATTTCGGACTTTCTGACCTTCATCAAATGCGCGGAAGGGTGGGAAGAAGTAATAAAAAGGCTTTCTGTTATTTTATCACTCCGCCTTTTTCGGCTATGACCGAAGATGCCAGAAAACGTATTACTGCGCTGGAACAATTTTCAGAACTCGGCAGCGGTTTCAATATCGCCATGAAAGACCTTGAAATTCGCGGTGCCGGAGACCTGCTCGGCGGCGAACAAAGCGGATTTATCAATGAGATAGGATTTGATACTTATCAGAAAATATTGAATGAGGCGATTGAAGAGCTGAAAGAGAACGAATTCCGGGATCTTTACAGTGGGCAGGAAGATCTTGAAACCAAAGAATTTGTGAAAGAAACGCAGATAGATACCGATTTCGAACTTCTATTCCCCGACGATTATATCAATAATATCACCGAAAGGCTGAATCTTTATACCAAGCTCAATGATCTGAAAACCGAAGAAGAACTTGAAAAATTTGAGGCAGAACTTGTAGACCGATTTGGAGAATTGCCTACTCAGGCTGTGGATCTGTTGAACAGTGTGCGCATCAAATGGATCGCTTCCCATATTGGTCTGGAAAGAGTGGTGATGAAAAAAGGAAAATTTGTAGGATATTTCATTGCTGACCAGAAATCAAGATTTTATCAAACAAATAATTTCACAAAGATCCTTCAGTATGTGCAAACTCATGCAAATACCTGCAAGATGAAGGAAAAGGAAACCAGAAACGGACTACGGCTGTTGCTCACTTTTGAAAGGATCACTTCCGTGGAAAAAGCCCTGAAAGTATTGCAGCCGCTGGATTTCAGAAAAAAGGAAGAGGTAGAAACCTAGCTCTTCTGTAGGCTCAAGCCAAAAAATTCATAGAATCAAAAGCTCCTCTCCTTTTAGGAGAGGTGTCCGCTTATTGCGGACGGAGAGGTCAGTTAACTCTTAAAACTGGCTTTTATTCTCTCTAAAACTTCGGGAAGATTCTCGAAAACCATTCTGTTTTCAAACCTAATAACTTTAATTCCAAGTTGATTTAATTTTTCCGTGCGTATTTTATCACTTTCCGTGGCAATTTCATTAAAGTGTACCTGTCCGTCCAATTCTATACCAAGCATTTCTTCATAACAGAAAAAATCAAGAATAAAATTCTCGACGCTGTGCTGCCTTCTAACCTTTCTTCCCTCAAGCTTTTTATTCTGAAGCTGCTTCCATAGAAAAGCTTCTGCCGGAGTAAGAGATTTTCTAAGCTTTTTTCTATAAGGTTCTAAATATTTTCGGCTGTGAATTCTGTTCTGCATACATATTTTTTTTGATCCTTCTGTCCGCCCAAGGCAGACGTCTTCAAAAAGGGAAGAATAAAGAGCCTTTTTGTTAATTTCCAGTGATTCTAATATTATCCAGATCATAGGTCGTGCTTTTATCAGGATCGGCGCCGAGATACTGGAATCCGATCCAGACCTTTCCTTCCATACAGGAAATATCGATTTTAGAAGATTTAAAAATCGTTGCAGAAGTATTTGAAGGCCCTAATGGGATATTTGCATCCAATAAGGTCCAGGCTGTAGTCTTTGGATTCCCGGTAAAATTATTGGTTATAAATGCTTTAATGATCATACTATTATCATAGGAAGCGCGCAGGTCAAAACTTAGAACTTCCTCAGTCGAAGTATCCAGATTAACAGGCGGGGTAACCAGCCAAACTTCTACGGGGCTTTCATGAGTATTATAGGCCGATACCCTTAAAATACGATTCCCACTTGCCAGCGTGGGCTTAAATTTGGTCTCGCCTCCGCTCACATTCACATTCGTCCAGTGTCTAGAATTAAGAGTGGTCTGGGAAGTAACCCCGTCAAAATTTTCATCGAAAAGAAGCCTGGAACCCATTGCTGTATTCTCACCACAAGCCAGATATTGTGGATCACAACGCCCACCATTTAACTGTAATTTTTCTGGAGAATTAAGGACAATAACATAGTTTTCATCATAAAAATCGCGGGTAAGCACACCTTCCACACTCCCCGAGCCCTGGGGTAATAGCAGCATTTTAAAATTTGAAAAAGTACTTGTACTTAAAATTAAAGTTTCACCGGTTTCGCAACTTAGCATCTGTCGGGCGCCATCATATTGATCTACTGAATTTGAAGCAAACGAAAAAAGATCATTATCACGCACCAGGCTTTTTTCAAATTGAACATGATCTATCTTTACATACAAATTAGAATGTTCCGGAGAAAAATCAGCGATTTTGAGTGGTAGAGGCCTGATCTCTAAAGTACTTTCGGAACGTACCACATGATCATCAATCAGTGATTTTGGAACTGCCACGATATCGCCCCGGTTCTGGATCCCCAATTGCAAAACACCATTATTAAAGCCAAGGCTTAGACCATCGAGTTTTATAAATACCTTTCTTCCGAAATTATAGGTTTCAAAAAGAGAATTATCGTCCAATAAAATCTGAATTCCCGCTGTAGGATTTTCCGGCTTATCCTGCAAAACCAGTTTCTTGTAAAAATTCCCGGCAGCGTCGCTGGAAATCACATACCCCGTAAACCAGGTATTGGTTTCCTCGAAATTGTAAATTTCACCGGTAGAAAAATCGAAATTCCCTTTTACAGCGGCAATACTGGTCAGGTTTCCATCTATTTCAACGGAAGGATTCTTTAATTCCGGTGTCTCGAATTCATCCGAAACACAGCCACCCAAAAGAATGGGCATCAAACCTATAATTAAAAATTTCACCTTCATAGTCTTAAAATCGTAAGTTGAGATTGATAAAAAAGCTGGTTCCCTGACCGTACCAGTATTTAGCGGGGAAAAGTGGATATTCCCTATCTGTGTCCTCTTCCAGTTCCCGATAATTCGAGTTTCTTGCCTGCTCATAGCCGCCCGATTTATATAGCGTATTCAAAATATTATTCAGGCTGGCGAAAAGGCCCAGATATTTATCTTTTATCCTCCAGGATTTACCCCCTATCGCATTCCAAATAAAATAATCATCGAATTTTTCCTGTTTTAGTAATTCGGAAGCTATCTCCGGATCGTAATCAAGCAAAGGCTGATTATCAAAATCTATTTGAAAATTCGCCGTTCTGCTCAGCGGATTGATATCTATAAAAGCATTGGCAAAATAATTCAGACTTGTTCCAAACCACCAGAAATCGGGATCGCGATATTCTAAGCCTAACTGCGTAGCGGTTTGCGGTCCCCCCGGCAAACGATAATTTTTCAGGTAGGTCTTTCCATAATCCAGAACTCCTTCAAAAGCGGCAGAGGTGAGCATCAAATTGGGATTATTTGAATAAAAATATTCTCCGAGGCCAGCGGCAGATTTAATTTTGATGGTGGAGCTAAGCTGATATTCGGCACCGAACTCCAGGCCGTAATAGCGCTTATCCATACCGCTCAAAACCTCCTGAACAAAAGCAGTGGTAGTCTCCCGTTCCAGGCCGGAAAGGCCTTCAGCATAATAATAGGAGATTTCTGTAATGTCTTTGATATTTGTATAAAAGCCGGTGATCCTGGTATTGAAAGCCGAAGATCGATAACGATAGCTGAGATCTGATGAAAGAATTTTTTCCGAAGTAAATCGGGGAACTGTAAAATTGTTCTGCCGCGGATTGACGAAGGCATTCTTAAAGCCCGGAGTTTTGGTAAAATAACCAGCATTAAATTCAATATTCTGTCGGTCGGAGATCTTATAAACTGCGCCAGATTTCATTCCAAAATCGGTAAGGCCGAGCTTTTTACTCCAGTCCAGGGAGGTTTCAGGATAAAGTCCGTTTTGATAATTGCCAAAACGCTGGTAAGAAGTTTGAGCAATTTTACCGGAAATAAATAATTCCCATTTCCGATTTTCATATTGAAGCTGAGAAAAAAATTCAGAGTTAACCGATTCCACTTCATAATCATATTTATAGTGTTCGCCTTCAGAAACAAGACGATTAAAATGATTAAGATCGCTTTGATTTGGAATACCCGAGCCGTCATTATTGGCAAAAACATCTATGTCGAGAAAATATTTTCCTCCTAAAAGGTCCTTTATTCTGCCAAAATTCTCAGTTTTCAGTTTATAAAAACTTAAAGAAGAATTCAGTTTTAAATGATCATTTATGACATATTCGAAGATCGAATTTGCCCCCAGTCTATGATCATAATTTACATCTTCAGCCAAAGCATAGATAGAATTCATGCCGTTTTCACCGGCCTGCGCATTCGCTGAATAAAGTGCATTCCAATCTAAGCGCCCCTTCTCCATTATATCTTTCTGTGCTCTCCAGGCCACTTCGTATTTTGGATTATCGCTAAAGCGCAAAAAATAGGAGGGTAATTTTTGGTAATAGGTCGGATCAGGGTTTTCACCGGAAGCGGTATAGCTAACCTGGTTGTTGAATTCAACCGCTGATGCTCCTAAATAATCGATGCGGGAATTGGAAATTTCACCAAACTGGTACATCAAATTGGTATTCAAACTTGCTTTCTCGCCTAATTTCAAAAAATGATTCAACTGGAAGAACGGCTGATTGATCTCACGCATTCGTGAATTTCTGATTTCGTTATCCTGGTAACCCCAATAGGGATTATATTTTCGGCCCTTAAGATCGAAAACCTCCTGAGTCAGGGCTGCCGTTTTTCCTCTTCGGTTTGGGGTATATACGACGGAAAGATTGAGGGAATGATTGTCATTAATTTTCTTTTCAACTGAAACAAAAATTGAATTCGCATCGTAAACGGTGCCCTCCACATATCCTTCTTCAGCATAACGTCTGCTTGCGGAAAACACATAATACCAGCCATTTTTTTCTTCGCCGGAAGCGTAAGTAGCCATCAGCCTGCCGGTATAGCTCCGGTTAGATGCGGAGGCAGAAATGCGGCCGCCTTTTTGATATTTTGAGGCACGCATGATGATATTTGTGGTTCCGCCGAGGCCGCCAAATTGAAAATCATTTTCGGTAATTCCGGGATTGAAGATCTGATTACGCTGAACGTCGTTAAGTCCGCCCCAGGAATTCCATTGCGGCCTGCCATCAAAAGCCTGGTTCATTTCGATACCGTTAATAAGGACTTTTCCATATTCGGAACCCAGCCCGCGGGGACGATAGAATGTCTGGCCAAAATCGAAAGCCGCGGCATTGAAATAGACATCACGGCTGGATTGAAGAATTCCGGAGATATTATCGAATTCAGTTTCCTCTGAAAGCAGTTCGGCATCAGAAAGCGAAATGGTAGCATTCTGATTTTGCTCAAAAGAAAGATCAGCTTGCAATTGAACAACGGCAAGGGATCTTTTTTCCGGTGAAGACCGAATTGGAATCCGCTTAAGAAGATATCCCGGTTTTTCTATTTTCAGAATATATTCACCGGAAGGAACTTCTTCAAGTTCCAGATGAAAAAAACCATCGGAATCGGAAAAAACTTCGCTAACAAAACCTTCAATTGAAACTTTTACCTGTGGTAAGGGCACTTCGGTAAAGGCATCAGCAAAACGACCTTCGATGTCGATCTGCTGGCCGTTCACAAACATGCACAAGGGCATGGCTGCGAATACCAGAATATGCTTTATGTTCATTAATGTGCCCCAATTATATTTTTTAAATTTTTTTAAGAATCAAATATATAACAAACTTAAATTCAGTAATTTAAAATTTTGAAAATAATTTTTTATACGTGAACGTTAAAATTATAAAGCTCAGTAAATTCAGGATATTTTCAATAATAATTTTTTTATGGTTCCATTTTTATTCGCAGGAAAAAAAGAGTTTTGAGATCGAAACTATCGCTTTTTATAACCTGGAAAATTTATTTGATACCATAAATAATCCTGAAACCTTCGATGACGATCGTACACCTTTGGGAAAAGATGTTTGGAATGGGGAAAAATACAGGCGAAAACTTGAAAATATGAGCCGGGTCCTCGCTGATATCGGCAGGGATCAAAATTCCAAACCCCCTGTGCTTATTGGAGTTTGTGAGATTGAAAACCGGCAGGTGCTGGAAGATCTGGTGGCAGATGAAAAGCTTGCTCCTTTTCATTACGGGATTGTTCATTACGACTCACCCGATGAAAGAGGAATCGATGTGGCTTTACTATTCCAAAAAAGGTATTTTAGGGTTTTGAGTTCACAGCCTAGAAAACTGGTGATCTATGAACCTGATCAGCCTTCAAAAAGGGATTATACCCGCGACCAGTTGGTAGTTACAGGTTTACTGAACGATGAAGAAATAAATTTGATCATCAATCACTGGCCCTCCAGGGGAGGCGGAGAATTAAAAAGTTCCTATAAAAGAGAAAAAGCAGCGGCCCTGAACAAACGTATCATTGATTCGCTGCGGAATATCAATCCAAAGGCGAAGATCATCGCAATGGGTGATTTCAATGACGATCCTACCAGTAAAAGCTTTAAAAGAGTACTCCAAACGAAGGCTTCAAAAAAAGATTTATCTGTCACAGACCTATACAACCCAATGGAAAATATGCTTAAAGAGGGGAAAGGCAGTCTTGCCTATCGCGACAGTTGGAATTTGTTCGACCAGATCTATATGTCTTCAAATCTGATAACTTCTGATCATGGATATACTTTTTATAAAGCCGGGATTTTCAACAAACCATATTTGATCACCCAAAACGGACAATTCAAAGGCTATCCCTTTAGGACATATGGCTATGCTGGCTATGAAGGCGGGTATAGTGATCACTTTCCGGCATATATCTATTTGATAAGACCTTCAGAATAAAAAAAGTCCGGCAGAAAAACCGGACTTTATAAATATTTCATTTTAAAACCATGCGCTCCAGGGAATCCTGGAAAGGACCACTACCAGTGCCAGCCCATAGTAAATAGCGAGGGTTTTAAATTTAGGTTTAGAAGTAAGTTTCTTTTTATGTTTGGAATATCCCATCGTTATGAGGATAACGGCAACGATCATCATAAAAGGATGCTCCACATTGTATAAACGCAGCGTGGAATCGGCCATCACACCTCCTACACCTTCTTCGCCCCACATTTTGAAATAAGGAGCGCTGAAATAAAGCACGATCCCAATCAGCAACTGAATATGGGTTACGATAAGCGTAAAAAGGGCAATCCTGAAATTAGTGGCTGAATACTCCTTATTCAGAGCAAAGCCAATAATGGCGTTGAAACTCGCGATCAGGATCATGAAAAGCACTATATACGCCCACCAGGAATGTATAAATTGAACTGTTTGGTACATAAATTATTATTTAGGATTGCTAAAATACAAAACAATTTATTGCCAACGATTTTGAGCGGGTTCTCCTCCCCAAATTAATGTTGCCAGGTAAGGATTATCAATAAAAGGGTTTCGATTCCCCTGGGCGCCTTCAATCACATTATTTCGCTGAATTTCGAATTCTGAAACAGGATCTTCACGGTTCCATTTAAGAAATAGATCTTTCGAGCCTACTTCATCAAAACTATCGCCATAAGCCAGATTTACATACATTACCATTCGGGCAACATCTCCACGCCAGTCGTCACCGGGAAACCATTTGTTCCCATCTACTAATTTATAAGTACCGGTACCGTCGGTAAAAGGATAATAAGACCTTTCGGAATTTACATCTATATCGGCCACCCGCATGTGATGCAAATCATTTGCAGCCTCATCATGATCTAATTTGGACTGTGGATAGATATGTTCTGTATTAAAAGTTTCTCCCCTGAGAGGTGGTTCATGCAATTGATATTGATCGTCTGGTCTGCTTTCGCCAGAGTACATTAAGATAACCTTACTTGGATCAGCAGGATCGGCATCAGCATCATATAAATAGTCATGACGATCGGTATATTCCAGATGGGTGGTATGCATAGCGTTGGTGAAATCTGAAAGTAGTTGATAAGCGATCGTACCTCCCCCCTTAGCAAATATCGCATCTCCATAATAATATTCCAGATCTGCCGGAATATTAAATCCGTATGATTCAACAACCGAAACTGTAACCGTAGCAGTAGAACAAAATTGATCTACATCATCGTCACAAATTGTGTACGTAAAGGTGTCATCGCCAGAAAAACCTGCCTGAGGCTCAAAGGTGACAGTCCCGTCTTCATTAAGAGTAGCGGTGCCATTTCCTGTCGATTCTACCGAAGTGATCACAGCATCATCAATAAGATCATCGTTGTCTAAAAGATTTTTAAAAGTTGTCTCAGTAGTTCCAGAGGCAATAATTACAGAATCATCTTCAGCTTTTGGAGAACCTTCATCAACCACGGTCATAGTAATAGTGGCTGTTGAACAATTTGGAGTTTCATCATCGTCGCAGATCGTGTAAGTGAAAGTGTCTTCTCCAGAAAAATGCTCATTAGGAACATATCTAATTGAGCCGTCTTCTTGAAGTGTAACAGTGGCATTTCCGCTTTCGCTCAATACATCAGTTACCGTTGCGTTATCTTTAAGATCATCATTATTAAGGTAATTCCTGATAGTATAGCTCTCATTTTCATTAATTTGATAGGAATCATCAATCGCCACTGGATCACCTGCATCGCCAACACTAATAGTCACGGTAGCAGTAGAGCAACGATTAGAATCTCCAGGTACACATAGTGTATAATCAAAAGTATCATCACCTTTAAAATCTGCAGGAGGAGTATACGTGTAAGTTCCATCACGATTATCGGTAATTGAGCCACCTGCGGTAGTCTCATTATCAAAATCTTTAATGCGCGCATTGTCTACTATTTCATCGTTTTCCAAAAGGATGGATGATTGAAATGTATATTCTTCATTTTCAACAGCACTAAGTTTATCGGCTTTTGCAACTGGATCTGGATCCGGGGTTGGCTTAGGTTGGCCTGGAGTATCCTCGCTACTGCAAGCCATTAAAAAAAATAATAATTGAAAAGCGACTAAAAATCCTTTTACCATTCCTTTTTTCATACCTCCAAAATATTAATTATGAGAAAATAAAACCTCCTGTAAAAATACAGGAGGTTTTGTATAATTTCAATAGAACAGGGTATTAATTATAAACCCAGGTTCCATCTTCAGCTTTAATAACACTCTTGGTTTCGATAGAGTAACCTCCAGCATAAATAGTATAACTTACCTGATATTTCTGTCCCACTTCTGCACCGGGATCCAGATTATCAAGAACTACATTTATAGCATCAAGCATCATTTCATCATTCCAACTTGTACTGCCCCCGGTTCTATTAAAGTTGCCGAAAGATAATAAATTTGATGCCGCATCTGGATAAACATCTTTTAATTCAACTGCAACAAAATTATAATCTGCTGTGGTAAATGTATATTGAATAGTGTTATCTGGCACCCAGGTACTACCATCATAACCAAATTGCAGTGATTTTTCTTTAACAGCAGGAATGTACTGGAATGCTCCGTCTTCAAATATAAAGTTAGCATACCGCGTTCTTAATCCTCCAGAATAATAATCAAAAGCTACCGCTACCATATCACCAGGCTCTGCATAAGGATATTTTTTATTTAAGAAAATCCCAATTTTATAAGCCGCATCATCCATATTATCAAAATCTGGATAATTTAAGCCCATATCATAATAATCCTGTTTTTCTAAAGTAAGAGGTTCATTCCAGGTTCCGTTGGTGTAGGCAAATACATTCGTTTCTTCAGTAATAGAAATGGAGGTTGCAGGCTCATAAGAATTGCCATTTTTCACAAGCGTTAAAGTTTCGGTATTAGAAGCACCGTAAGTATCAAATTCAATTTCAAAAACTTTCCCATCTGCTGCATCTGGAAAATGTTCATTTAGAACCACACTAGCAGCATCTATCAGCATTTCATCAGTCCAGTAACTACTATTATCTGTGTATTTTCGATAAAAATTTCCATGGTCAGCAAGATTAGATGCTGCTGTGGGATATTCATCAGCAAGCTCTGTAGCGACCAACGAATAATCGCTTTGAGTATATTGATAATATTCACCATCTGGGGTGGAATTAAATTTGCTGAATTCATTTCCGTCATACCTAAAGGTCATCGTTTGGAAGACATGCTCATAATTATCATTAAAAGTGTCATAGGTAACAGCATATAACTCCCCTTCGGAGGCATCATCAATTCGATCGTTTAAAACGACAAGAATGGCTTCTGCAATCATATCATCTGTCCAATAAGAACTTTTACCTGTTCTTTTATCGAAATCATTGTTGTATGCAGCACTAGATGCGGCATCCGAATATTGACTTGCCAATTCAGTTCCAATCAAATCATAATCATCATTTGTAAGGGTATCCTGGATAGGAGTAGCTATAGCATTATATGTCAACTTTACATAATCTCCTTCCTTTGCCTGGGGATATTTAAATTTAAGAATATCCTGAATATCAGAAATTTCAGTTACATAATCCGTAGAAAGACCTGCTTCATTATAATCAGAATCGGTTACAGTATACTCTTTTATAGAGATAGGATCATAAATGTTAAAGGTAACTTTGGCCAATGAATTCGCGGTGAAAGCCGGATACTTTTTCTTTAATAAGGCGGGAATTAGTGCCTTTGCTTCATCTATTGAGCTAAAATTACTGTGGGAAAGATCCAGACTTGAATAATCATCATCGGTTAAAGTATAATCTACCGTCCCTTCAACTTTCAATGAAGTATCGATTTCATCATAGATATCATCCATAGGATTACATCCTACTGCGGATAATAGCCCGACTACTCCTATTAAAATTAATAACTTTTTCATTATCTATTTTTTTAAAATTTAAGTTTAAGACTTACGCTGTAAGTTCTTCCTGGTCCATAATACACCAGTGCATTATGAAACCCATTTCCCTGGTCATTAGCATCAGAAACATATTCAGTGTTAAGGGCATTATTGATCCTTCCATATAATGAGGCATCAAAGGGTCCAAAATCGAAATCATGTCTAATACCAAGATCTAACAGGCCATAAGCAGGCGCTTTCCAGGTATTTCCTAAACCAGGTTCAGTTCTTCCACTAACATAGTAAGAAGCATACATATCACCCGCGTAATTATAATCTACATAAATAGTAGAGGTCTCAGCAAATTTATAACTAGCACCTAAAGCGAAAGTAGTTTGAGCTGCATCCCCAACTTTAAGTCCTTCAGAATATACATCTACAGTCATTGGCTGGGTTTTTGTTCCAGGATCTAAATAAAGGGGCTCGCCATTCTCATCTTTAAGAATTGCCGAAACATTATTGGTCCAGGTCCAATCTCCAAGAGATAACATTCCACTAAATTTGAAATCGTTTGTTAGATTATACGAGAAGTTTAATTCAACTCCCTGGTGTAATGCATTTACTCCTAAGATATTATAAAAAAGTCTAACATCACGATTTGTTGGATTTGAATAGCTTCCGGTGATTGCTTTATCGATCCATGTGGTGCGATAAACATTGATGTCAGCTTTTAAATTGGAATTTCTAAACCCGTATCCAATTTCAGCACTAAATACTTTCTCATTCTGGGCATCTTTATTGGCCTCTGTAGAACCAGTGGTATTTAAAAATACATTGTTCAAAAACGGAGCTTTTGAGAAATATCCCACGTTAGCAAAAATATTGCTGCGGTTACTTAAATTGTAATTGGCTCCCCCTTTAATTCCATAGCCCAGAAAGTCAACCTTATCAGATTTTCTTTCAGGATCACCAGGTGCATATTTCATAAAGTTTTCTACACTATAGGTAGTATTGGAAATATCAGCGGCTACAAATACATTTAGATCTTCGTTCACATCATATTCTGCCTGACCAAATAAACCACCTCTAAGAACCGTGCCGTCATAATCCTTTCCAAATTTATCACCAACTCCTAAGGCCTGACCTCCATTGAGATCACTTGAAGATTCGTTTAGCCAGTAATCACCACCAAGCAAATCGGTAATCTCATACCAGTGGGAACCAACATAATATCTGCCGTCTATACCTCCTGAAAGAGTTAGTTTATTGGAGGTACGGTTTTTAAAAGTGGATAAAATCCCATACCACTGATGGGAATTAAAAGATGCATATATCATATCTGAAGCGCCAAGTGGGCTTCTTGCAATATTTTCATCAACAATTTTATCAAAATCTATGGGCTGATCAAAACCTCCTAATCTATATTCATCACTTCCCAATTTATCCCCACGTGTTCTTCTTCCACCTCCAGAGCCAAAGGATGCATATAGTGCAGTAGAGATATCGGTTTTTTCATTTACTCTCCAATAATGGTTTAAAGACATTTGAGGTTTATGATAGAAGTTATAAGAGGTATGATAAACCTGTCCATTTTTATAACCCCAGTCGGCATTAAATCTTTTTGGCCCGGCTTCGGTTCTTTTATACTCCTCAATGGTTTGACGAGTATAGTGCTGGCCATGCTCCTGTTGTGCTCCAAATGCATTAAAAGCAATGGTATGATTGGAATTTATTTCTTTTGATAAGTTTACAAAATAATTATATCCCTCAAACTCAGTCCCGTCTACATAACCATCTCCCTGGATTTTAGAAGCTGAAACAGTTGCAGCAAATCCATTATCAGAAAGGCCGGTTGAATAAGTCATTCCGTATTTAAAATACCCATCGTTACCAATTGCAGCACTTACATTTCCTCCTTCTTCAGCATCTGTAGATTTAGTAACGATATTAATTGTTCCTCCAATAGAAGGAACAGCAACTTTAGAAGCACCTAATCCTCTTTGAACCTGCATCCTTGAAGTTACATCACCCAATCCAGCCCAGTTACTCCAATAAACTGCACCGTTTTCCATATCGTTTACAGGAATCCCATTGATCAAAACCGCAACGTTTTCAGATTCAAAACCTCGAATGTTTACTCGGGAATCTCCATAACCACCTCCCTGTCTTGTAGCATAAATTCCCGGAGTTGTTTTTAAAATTTCGGGAAATTCCTGGGTTCCTAATTTAAGAGCGATATCACTGGCTTTAATATTAGAAACCGCCACTGGGGTTTTCCTATCAATCGCAAGCGAGTATGCTGTAACAAGGATCTCATCCAAAGCTCCCGCATCGGGATCCAACATAATTTTGCCAAGGTCCTGCGTACCTCCGCTTACAGAAAAATCTATTGTTTTGGTTTTGTATCCAACAAAACTGATTTCAATTTTGCCTGAAACTTGATTTACATTCAGACTAAATTTTCCGTCAAAATCGGTTATCGCACCAGTATTCGTGCCTACCACTTTAACGTTGGCGCCGGGAAGAGGGCTGTCTAATCCAGAATCGATTACCGTTCCGGTAACCGTCCCTTGAGCAAAAATGGTAGCAGATGCAAGAAACATCGCTAACAGTAATAATTTCCTCATGTTTTAATAGTTTGTGTTTGATTAAATTTTCGTGGCAAAAAAAGTGTTTTCCCCAACATCTGAGTTTATCCAAATGTTAAGATTTTTAACTTTAACAATTTGCCATTCCAAAGCTATCAAAAAAAAGAAAGTGCCTGATTACAGGCACTTTAAAACTACTAACAGGTTTTTAACAAATTTTGTTAATTACTTTAAATACAACTCCAGTAAAGTTTTAGTAGAAGAATCATGATTTTCAACATTTTTACTTGCGAAATCCGCAAGGATTTTGCTTGCCAGTTGCTTACCTAATTCCACGCCCCACTGGTCGTAACTGAAAATATTCCAGATCACTCCCTGCACAAAGATCTTATGCTCGTATAAAGCGATCAATTTGCCCAGGCTTTCCGGAGTTAATTTCTCAACCAGTAAGGTATTGGTGGGCTTATTTCCATCAAATATTTTGAAAGCTTTCAGCCTCTCAATTTCGTCCTGCGATAACTTTTTAAATTTCAGTTCTTCTTCTACTTCTTCCGAAGTTTTCCCATTCATCAGAGCTTCAGTCTGAGCAAAGAAATTGGCCATTAGCTTATCCTGATGATCCTTATCTCCAAACAATGATCTTTTGAACCCGATGAAGTCAGCAGGAATAAGTTTGGTTCCCTGGTGTATCAGCTGAAAAAAGGCATGCTGCGAATTTGTTCCGGGTTCTCCCCAAATTATCGTTCCCGTTTGGTAATCAACCTTATTGCCATTCCTATCGGTACTTTTCCCATTGCTCTCCATTATGGCTTGCTGCAAATAGGTTGGGAATAATTCTAAATATTGGCTATAAGGAATTACGGCCTCGGTTTCGGCTTTAAAGAAATTATTGTACCAGATACTGATCATTGCCAGATGCACCGGCATATTTTCTTCAAAACGGGTATTTCTGAAATGCTTATCCATTTTTCCGGCTCCACGTAGTAAAGCCTCAAAATTATCATAACCAATTCCCAGGCAGATAGAAAGTCCAACGGCGCTCCACAATGAAAAACGACCTCCAACCCAATCCCACATCGGGAAAACATTTTTAGGGTCCATACCAAATTCCTCCACCCTTTCTAAACTGGTAGAAACGGCAACAAAATGTTTGGAAACCTCTTCTTTTGGCGCCGATCTTTTGAACCATTCGCGTGCAGTGGTAGCATTGCTAAGGGTTTCCATAGTGGTAAAGGTTTTGGAAACCACCAGAAATAAAGTTGTTTCAGGATTGAGGTTTTCAAGAGTTTCATGAACATGATCCCCATCGACATTCGAGATGAAATGCATCTTCAAATGATTTTTATAAAATCGGAGACTATGAGTTACCATTACCGGCCCAAGATCTGAACCTCCAATCCCGATATTCACCACATCGGTAAAGGCTTTTCCTGTATATCCTTTTCTGTCGCCGCTAATTACATCATCACTAAACTCTTTCATTCGCTGAAGCACTTCCTGAACCTCAGGAACTACATTTTCTCCTTCAGCATCTATTTCAGCAGATTTTGCAGCGCGAAGTGCTGTGTGCAGTACAGGCCTGTTTTCAGTCTTATTAATGGCTTCGCCTGTAAAATAGCTTTCAATCGCTTCTTTTAATTTACATTCTTCAGCAAGTTCGAGCAGGAGTGCACGCGTATCTTCGGTTATCCTGTTCTTGCTGAAATCGAGATAAAAATCCTCCCATGCAATGCTGAACTTTTCAGCCCTTTCAGGATCTTCTTTAAAAAGATCACGCATTTGCACAGCTTCATTCGATTTAAAATGTTCTCTTAACTTCTTCCAGGCGGTCGTTTGCGTAGGATTAATATTTTGCATTTAGAAATGTTTATATGGAATTTCGTCTAATTCTTCTTTTAAGGGTTTGATATGGGCGAAGTATTCATCTTTAAGCGAATCTTCTATTTTTTTAGCTGAAGGAAGATCCTGTCGGTATGGATCCCTCTGTACACCATTTACCCAGAAACGATAGCACACATGAGGGCCTGTAGCCAGCCCGGTACTTCCAACATACCCAATGACCTGCCCCTGCCTTACATACTCTCCTTTTTTTACAGCCCTTTTGCTCATATGCAAATATTGGGTGGTATATTTACTGTTATGACGTACTTTTACATAATTTCCGTTTCCGGAAGTATAACTGGAGGCGATCACTGTTCCGTTAGCCGTACTCATGATAGGCGTTCCTGTAGGCGCTGCGTAATCGGTTCCTAAATGTGCTTTCCATCTTTTCTGAACAGGATGAAAACGTCTCTTCGTGTACCTTGAAGAGATGCGTGTATAATTAAGCGGAGCTTTCAGGAAAAAACTCTGAAGCGCCTTTGCCTCATCATCATAAAAACTGGGTTTTTTAGTAACCGTGTCAGCCATATACCTGAAGGCATAAAAAGGTTTCCCTGAATGTTTGAAAACTGCGGCATCAACTTTTTCAATTCCGGCAAAAATAGTATCATCAATATATTTTTCGTGATAAACCATTTTAAACTGATCTCCCTTTTGAAGTTTAAAGAAATCAATGCTCCACTGGTAAATATTTGAAAGTTCATAGACCAGAAGGTTGCTAAGTCCCTGCTCCTGCATAGCTTCGGAAAGTGAAGAGGTCACCACTCCAGAAATCTCCCTTTTTTTGATAGTAACAGGACGTTTTCTGGAAGCAACATATATACTATCGTCCAGAGCTAATACGGTATAGTCAATTTTATTATTCTCGTAAATAAAAAATTTGGGGGTTTTTGCAGAGTCTTTCGCCCGGAGGATCATATATTTTTTACCAGCCGTGATCCTGGCTGGATTAAAACTATCTTTTACTTTTTCAACAATTTCGTAGACTTTTCCGGGCTGAACTCCATTTTTGTCCATAATTGAGCCGAAGAAATCACCTTTTTTGATGGTATCCCGAACTACATCATAATTATTGAGTATAAAGCCATATTCTTTTTCGACCGAAGGTAGTTTTTCCTTTTTTGGGGTGGTTACAGCCTGTTCTTTTTCATCATTCTTACAGGCAGTAAATGCCAGCATCATCATTAATAACAGTGTGCCTAATTTCTTCAATGTTCTTCTTTTTGATTTTCAGTATTAAAAGTATTCTTAACCCATTCTTTGCCCCACTCTGAATGTTCTTTTTCACTCCACAAATTCGGGAAAAATGAAATCTTTTGAAAACCTGGCGGTAAAAATTCTTTCCAGTTAGTACCTCCGGTCGCTTTTATGGTTTCCTTCTCTTTATTCAAATACCGGAATGCAGCTCCCATATGCATCAGTAACCAGTTGATATTCACATTCACATCAAAATCTCTCAAAGCCTTTCTCAGCGCTTTATTATTCTGTTCTTCTTCAGTAAGAGACAGGTAGCGATGATAGATGGTTTTTTTCTTCACCTCATTAGCTATTCGCAAAAACCGCGGCGTGTACCGATATTCAAATTGTTTTAATGTAAGCGTCTTTTCACCGGTTTTTAGATCGATCCCGCCTTTTTTCCAGTAGATATGCTCGTAAAGTTCTTCCGGGTCACTTTCTTCTGAAAAATTTTCACGAATTTCAGCCGAAACCAAATTTTTCATGGGGGTGGAATAAAATTCGATCATTCTAAATTGTGCCGATTGAAATCCACTGGCAGGCAAAAGCGCCATTCGGAATTTCAGGAATTGTTCCCTCTCCATCCCTTTAATCATCACATCAAAAGAATCGATGAGAATACGAATATAACGATTCATCCTTCGAAGCTTTTCCGTAAAAAAATCAACGGTAAGATCGGGGTTTTCAATGATCTGTTTCTGCTCGTGAATTATGAGCTTAAAATAAAGTTCGGTAATTTGGTGATAGGTAATGAAAATTTTTTCGTCGGGAAAATGAGTGTTTGTCTTCTGAAGGCTCAGCAAGGTATCCAGGCTGATATAATCCCAGTACGACAGGTAGCGATCATACAAAAGACCGTCTAAATAAGAGCCCATATCTTGGCCCGAATTGCGGAATTTTTCCTCTAGTTTTAAAATGCGTTCAGCGATTTCCGGCTTTATATCCATATCAATCCATTATAATCCGGAACTGGTTCTTAAGCCCTTTATAAGCATCCAGATCGGCATCGAGCGAACCTACGGCAAGATCGGCTTTTATTTTAAGCGGAATTTTATTTTTATCATCGCTCACCCAAAAGGTAAGACTTTCTTTTTCCTTAAATACCCTTCCTGCCATAACATAAGGACGGAATTTCAAACTTGCCACTTTCCCAAATTTCGTCTTTATTACTTCCCTTCCGAGGAAAACCAGTTTAAAATCCATGTTTTCGTCATCGATAAACATATTTAACCTAATTTCCTTCCCCGGCTCCAGTTCATCATTTCCAATTTGGTTGCGAATATAATAAAATGCCGATAACATATCATGTACATTCTTCGGGACGCTGTATGTTTTAATGTTATTGGTTTTTCGGTTTAAAACCTCGGCACTCCCGGCATTATGGTTAAAATCGATCACCAGGTTTTTGGTATATCCGCCTTCGTCAATATTTCTTATAAATTTATGCGGAAGGCCGGTTTCTTTATCAATAAAAGTTTGATAATCGTCTTCTACCTTAAAAAAAAGACCAAGTAAACCTGTAGATTTACCCCGTCCCTGCACATGGTAGACCGGTTCATTATCAAGCTTGGTTTCATTCACTTCAAGCGTTGCGTAGCTGGCATTGAAAAGGCCGTAATGAATGCGAAACCGAAACCACTCCCCATCTTTAAAAGCCTTCTGGGAAAACAATGAAGTGGCGGTAAAAAAAATTGTAAAGAAGGTAATTGTAAACAGTCTTTTCATAGCATTAATTAACTGAAGTAATAGATTTTAGGAACTTAAATTTATTTTACAATTACTATTCCAAAAGTATTAAAACAAAAACCCCCACCAAATTAATGATGGGGATTTTTGTCTTATTAACCAACTAAAACTTAAATTATGAAAAATTTCTACATTCCTGGTAACCACTCCAAAAATGCGGATGCAAAACTCCTATATTTCTACCTTCTGCGCAATGCAAATTTCAACTTTAACGCAAAAATTAGGCGATTATCAGAAATTTATTATTCATAATTAAATTTCAGCAATTATTTAAATTTAATTTAATGTTCCCCGCAATTCCTGCTCTCTTTCTATGGCCTCAAAAAGAGCTTTAAAGTTCCCTTTCCCAAAAGATTGGGCGCCTTTACGCTGAATAATCTCAAAGAACATGGTTGGCCTGTCCAGAACCGGTTTTGTAAATATTTGAAGCAAATAGCCTTCATCATCGCGGTCTACCAGCACACCGAGTTCTTTTAATGGTTCGAGTTTTTCATCAATTTCACCCACCCGATCAAGCAGATCATCATAATAGGTTTCAGGGACATGTAAAAACTCAACACCTCTGTCGCGAAGCGCCGAAACTGTTTCAATAATATTATCGGTGGCCAGGGCAATATGTTGTACTCCCGCTCCATTATAGAAATCTATATACTCTTCAATTTGTGATTTCTTTTTCCCTTCGGCCGGTTCATTAATGGGAAATTTTATTCTTCCGTTACCGTTACTCATCACCTTACTCATCAAAGCAGTATAATCGGTAGAAATATCTTTATCGTCAAAAGAGACAAGCTGGGCAAAACCCATTACACGGGCATAGAAATCTACCCATTTATTCATCTCGTTCCAGCCAACATTTCCCACCATATGGTCTATATACTGAAGACCTGTATCATCTGCACTGGCTTTGGTTTTCCATTCGCGGTAACCGGGTAAAAAGGGCCCATTATAATCTCCTCTTTCCACAAACAGGTGAATGGTTTCTCCATAAGTATGGATTCCGGAAATTACGGCCTTACCATTTTTGTCTTCCATGACATAAGGTTCAGCATATGATTTAGCCCCTCTTTTTGTGGTTTCCTCGTAGCTTTTTCGGGCATCATCGACCCATAGCGCCACGAATTTTACCCCGTCGCCATGTTTATCTATATGGCGATTAATATCGCCACCGGGTTTTAAGGGAGAGGTTAACACCAGTCTTATTTTTCCCTGCTGTAATACATAGGAAACGCTGTTCTTATTTCCGGTTTCCATCCCTGAAAAGGCAACAGGCTGAAAACCCCAGGCATGCTGGTAATAAAAAGCGGCCTGCTTGGCATTACCTACATAAAGTTCTACAAAATCGGTCCCGAGAATTGGCAGAAAATCTTCTGCATCGGGTACCACTTTTTTTAGTTTTAAGGATGTGCTATCTGTTGTCATTTTAATTTTTAATTAGATGATTAGTCAATGAGAAAATCAGAAAATGGAATTTAAGATCTCATTGAAGAACCAATTATTTTATTTAAAATTTTAATTATTACTTCCAAATCAGTGATTAAATGATCGCATTTCGGATATCCCGAAGAAGCATTGCATAAAAACAACCAATATTCAGTTTCATCGGCTTCTTTTATGGCAATTTTCATTTTATGAATGAAATCTTTCTTACTTTCTCCATTTTGAGCTTCTTTGATATTTGCTCCTATTGATGTTCCTGACCTTAGTAACTGATTGGATAGTATAAATTTCCTTTCCTCATTTAATAATTCTGCATATTCAATAATTTTTTTAGCGAACTCGAAACTTTTAATCAGAATAAGATTATCCTTATAACGTTCATTAAAAGTTATCATTTTCTAAAAATCTAATTTTCTGATTATCTAATTATCTCATCATCTGATCATAGGATCACCAGATCAATGATTCTCTTCCAGCCAGGATTTATGATAACTTTCATCGGCTATTTCCATGGCATCTTCGGTAAGCTTTAAGGGTTTGAAAGTATCTACCATCACTGCGAGTTCTTCGGTTTCGGTCTGGCCGATGCTTCTCTCCACTGCCCCGGGATGCGGACCGTGTGGAATTCCTGCCGGATGAAGGGAAATATGTCCGGCCTCGATATCGTTTCGGCTCATAAAATCACCATCTACATAATATAAAACCTCATCGCTGTCTATATTGCTATGACTGTATGGCGCCGGAATACTTTGAGGATGATAATCATATTTTCGCGGACAAAAACTGCACACCACAAAGGCATCAGTTTCAAAGGTTTGATGTACCGGTGGCGGCTGGTGAATTCGTCCCGTAATCGGTTCAAAATCGTGAATTGAAAAGGCATAGGGATAATTATATCCGTCGTAGCCCACCACGTCAAAAGGATGAGTAGCATAGATCATATCAAATATCTCTCCCTGTTTCTTGATCTTGATAAGAAATTCTCCTTTTTCGTCATTTGTTTCCAGTTCGTAAGGCTGACGAAGATCACGCTCGCAAAATGGAGAATGTTCCAATAATTGTCCAAACCAGTTTCGGTATTTCTTCGGAGTATAAATGGGCCTTCTCGACTCGACTATAAACAAACGGTTATCTTCATCGTCAAAATCGATCTTATAAATGGTTCCTCTGGGAATGAGCAAATAGTCGCCATATTTAAAATCAAGATTTCCGAGGTTAGTTCTCAATTTCCCGGAACCTTTATGAATAAAGATCAGCTCGTCACTATCAGCATTTTTATAAAAATAATCGGTAGTTGATCCCTGAGGCGAAGCAAGGACAATATCCACATCGGCATTGGTTAAAACCGGTTTTCTGCTCTTCAGGAAATCGGGATGCGGAGTTACCTGGAATCCTCTGAAACGGTATGATTTCAGGTTGTTTTCCACGGCTATTTTAGGCTTAACATCATAGCTCCCTTTGATCTCTTTTACCTGAGTGGGGCGATGTTCATGATATAAGTTTGAATACATTCCGTCAAAACCTATGGTCCCGAAAAGCTGCTCATAATAAAGGCTTCCGTCAGGTTTTTTGAAAATGGTATGACGCTTATGAGGAATTTTACCAAGTTTATGATAAAAAGGCATAATTGCTAAGTTTTAATTTTGATCAGATTTTTTTAGAAAATCCTGAATTTTTAAGAAAAAAACAGGCTTTTATTCCGATTACTACAAATATCAGGATTTTTAAGCGGAATATTCTTAAATCAAGGCTAAAAAATGGACTGGGGTTTTTTTGTGATTTTTAACACACAAAGAATTTTCTTTTCCTGCGTTTTAATTCGATTTCCATAAACCTTTTTTAAAAATGGGAAGTATTCTTTTCTGATGTTTTACCATAGCAATAATTCCAAAGGCCAGGTAAACCCAGGAGCCATAATTCAAAATTTTTAAACTCATCGCGTTATCGTGTTGATAAATGAATCCAAGAACCAGTTGAGTTAGAAAAAGGATCATCAAAATAATTGAATCCCTCACGTGAAGTTTTCGGTTTAAGATAAGACTTACTGCGAAAACTGATTGTGCTGAAGTTAGAAATAACTGTTGCCCCTGCATCTCGCTAAGCGGCAAGGCGGCAATTTTTCCTGCAGCGATTGAAAAAGCCAAAGGGATCATTCCTATTAAAAGCGTCCACTGATTCACTTTTGAAGTGATAAGCGTACCCAGGGAAGTTTCCGGTCGACCATTGATAACGAACATGATCGCAATTATTATCTCAGGAGATTCACTGGCGATCGGGGCCAGCCACTGCACTATTAAATACCGATTGATTCCCAAAGCTTTTCCGGTTGTTACCAGGGATTCTGAAAAAGGTTCGGCAAGGCTTAGCAATCCGGCTATTGCAGTTATGCCTAAAAGTATAATTATCCAAATTTGTTTATTTTTAGACTGCTCAACAATAATTTTCGCGGGGCCAATTTCCTCTTCCTCCCCTTCTTCCTTTTTATACTTGTTAAGCCGGTAGATATAGGCTGCATAAAGACCGAAAAGAACGCCCATATCCAGTAAACTGATGGTTTTCTTCAGAATGATCACGAATGAATAAAGAGTGGCCAATGCAAGAAAAATCAATTCTACCGAATTCGCCTTCTTTAGCTTCACGGCTTTCTTTTTATTATGGATCCAATAAAGCAGCCCTATCAACGACCATCCAATTCCTATAAGCAATCTATTTGAACCGGTCATGTTTGCAGTGGCCAATTGCGTATATTTCCCTTCCGGATGGAGTCCCGCCATATAAGAATAGTAAATATCCACGGCATATTCGGGCAATACTACTATAAGTCCAAGAATAGCCACGGTGATCCCATGAGATATAAAATTTTTTGTCACTTCTGCGGCCCAGGTGAGCATAAAACCAATGGCTACAAATGCGAGTCCATAAACAGAAGTCAGTACATAGGAAGATGGCTCAATTTTAAGAAACCTTATTAGCATCGCGGTTAATACCGCCAGAAAAGAGGGAACCAGGTAAAAAAGAAGCTTCTTCATAGATCTAAATTCCTAAAAAAATATTAAGATATAGGAATCAGTCTTTTAGAAAATAAGCCTTAAAAAAAATTTAAGAATAAAATTAAAACCAGAAACCTAGGCTAAAGAACCAGAAACTTTCTTTGAGCTCTGGCGAATAGGAGTATTTCACTTCCAGCGGACCCACAAAACTGTCAATCCCGTAACCCAATGCATATCCTGAATAATCGGGCCAGCTAAACCAGTTTCCGGTACTGTATAATTTATTCTCTACATTGGCAATATTGGCACTTGCAATTAAATGGTTCTTATGGAAGATCTCATAATCTAACTCCAACAAAGCCTTTATGTAACTATCACCTGAAAGGCTGATAAAATCATAGCCATAGAAAGGAATAAAATTATTGATAAGATTGTTCCCGTAACCTCCAAGGAAAAAGTCCAGTACATTGATGTTATCGTTTCCTATCTTAAAACCTGTTTCAGTAGAAAGTCGACCCACGAAATTCGGAGAGAAACTATGGACCACTCCAACTTCTCCTTTGGCGATTGAGAACTGAGAAAAATCGGGATTTTCAGGAGCAAATAAATAAAGATGAAAATCCCCGTTAAAGAAAATTCCTTTTGTGGGAAAGTATTTATTATCAAGCGAATCGTATTTTAAATAACCAAATGTGCTGTAGTAGTGACTGTTTTCGAATACATTATTGATACTTTCAGAGCCAGTTCCATCTATAGTTGAAGAAGTGATCTTGAGGTATTTGTGCTCGGCGCCAATCCCAAAAGAAAAAACCTGCTTGAAAAGGGTCTGTAAATAGATGCGGTTGGTAAAATCTTTATAATCTACCTGGATTTCCCTGAGCCCTCCAAGGTTTTCGAGATCGGCATTTTCTTTGGCTAAATTAAAGCTCACCGGCTGTTCAAAATTATTATACCTGGAGCTCAGCCCAATACTCCAGTAGTATCCCTTGTCTATATAATAGTCAAAATTATATCGAAATTTGTCCCCAAGGATCAAATCCAGCGACATCACATCATTGGTGAGCAGTAAACTTTTACGGGTAAGATTTATGAGCGCCGCACTATGATAAAGTTCATCATAATGTAAACCTAAACGCAGATAGGTTTTGCTGGGACTTTCTTCAATTTGCATGGCAAGCGTATAATCACCTTCTTTCTCGTTTGGAATTAGCTGGTAATTGATCTTGTCGAAATTGCCTGTTGCCGAAAGGTTATTGATACCGATACTCAAATCGTCAAAATCATAAGGCTGATTGTATTTCAGCTTCAGTTTCCCCAGGATATAAGAACGGGGATAGTCATTATTCCCTTCGAGGGTCAATCCACTAATGTTGAATTCTGAAATTTTATCTACCTCTTCTCTTTTTTCCTTTTCCTGAATAGCTGCAACCGCTTTAAGAGCTTCCATTTTCTTTCGGGCGGCTTCTTCTCCGGCTTTTATGATCTCTTCTCCTTTATCAAAAGAAAGTATGGAAAATTCAGAAATATCAGGCTTGATATAAATATCGGTAAGCGGAATTTTATCCTTCATATCAGAGATCGTACGAAAATTGCTTATTTGGGTAAGAATATCAAATACACTTTTCAAATTTTCCCGGGACGCAAGGCTATCCTGAACGTCCACGCCAATAACAATATCAGCACCGCGTTTTCTAAGTTCTTCCACCGGATAGTTGTTGGCGACGCCACCATCTGTCAGCAATTTATCGTCAATCCTGACCGGGCTGAAAACACTGGGAATAGCGCCACTAGCCGAAACTGCTTTAGCGAGTGAACCACTGTCGAGAATCACTTCTTCACCGGTTTCCACATTAGCAGCGGTACAAAAGAATGGAATGGGGAGCTTATCAAAATCATGCACCTCGGTGACGTGCATGGTCAGGCGCGACATTAAATTATAGATGTTCTGCCCTTTTGAAAGTCCGCTGGGTAAATTAATTTTAAAATTGTCAAAAGGAAGTGTGAGCGCATATTTTTCGGTATCTTCTTTTTCATAGAAGGTTTTGGCGCTTCGCGGAAGATCATCCTGAATAAGTATATTGAAATTGGTGGCATGAAAGATCGAATCCAGCTCATCTGCCGAATATCCCGCGGCGTACAAACCACCAACGATAGCTCCCATACTGCTTCCGCCTATATAATCTATTTGCACACCGGCCTCTTCGAGTACCTTTAGAACTCCTATATGAGCGAGACCTTTCGCCCCTCCTCCGCTCAAAACCAAGCCGATCTTGGGATCCTTTTCTTGTGAAAATCCCAAAAGGACAGTAAAAAGCAATAGCAAAAGCAGGTATTTTCGCATTTTAGGCCGAATGATAATGATTATGTACAATGCCGGCTTTGGAAGCGCCTATTACCTCAGCAAGCTCCTTCTTCGAGGCGTCCTTAACTCTCTTTAAAGATCGGAAATGTTTTAGTAACTCCACTACGGTTTTCTCTCCAATTCCCGGAATTGACTCCAGCTCTGTATTAAGCGCGGTTTTACTGCGTTTATTGCGATGAAATGTAATTCCGAATCGATGCGCCTCATTTCGCAGCTGCTGAATGATCTTAAGGGTTTCCGATTTTTTGTCGAGATACAGCGGTACAGGATCTTCCGGATAAAAGATCTCCTCCAGGCGTTTTGCAATGCCGATAATGGCAATTTTGCCTCTTAAATTTAAACTTTCAAGGGCTTTTATCGCACTGGATAACTGGCCTTTTCCTCCATCCACGATGATCAGCTGAGGCAATTCTCCCTCTTCATTGAGCAACCTTCTATACCTTCTGAAAACCACTTCTTCCATGGAAGCAAAATCGTTGGGCCCTTCCACGGTTTTGATATTGAATTTGCGGTAATCTTTTTTGCTGGGTTTTCCGTTCTTAAAAACCACACAAGCCGCCACGGGATTACTTCCCTGTATATTTGAATTATCGAAACATTCAATATGCCGGGGTTCTTCGCTCAGGCGCAAATCTTCCTTCATTTGTGCCATCACGCGGTTCACATGCCGATCTGGATCAACGATCTTCATTTGTTTAAAGCGTTCCTGCCGGTAATATTTAGCATTTCGCTGTGATAATTCCACAATCTGCTTTTTATCTCCTAGCTTCGGAACGGTGACCTTTATTTCCTCGCCGGCCTCCACTTTAAAAGGCACATAGATTTCTTTGGAATTAGAATTAAAGCGTTGCCTGATCTCAATAATGGCCAGTTCCAGTAACTCCTTGTCGCTCTCATCCAGCTTTTTCTTCATTTCGATAGTATGGGAACGAATGATCGCCCCATGCGATAGCTGAAGGAAATTCACATAACCATAGCCTTCATCGGTTACTATGGAAAATACGTCAACATTATTGATCCTCGGATTTACCACTGTAGATTTTGACTGGTAATTTTCCAGGATCTCAATTTTATTCTTAATGCGCTGGGCATCTTCAAATTCCATTCTTTCGGCGTGTTCTTTCATCTGCGCCCGAAATCGATGCAAAGAATCTTTAAAATTTCCTTTTACGATCTGCCGAATAGCTTCTATATTTTTGTTGTAATCTTCTTCCGGCTGAAACCCCTCGCAGGGACCTTCACAATTACCCAGATGGTACTCGAGACAAACCTTGTATTTTCCATTTCTGATCTTATCTTCCGCCAGGTCATAATTACAGGTGCGAAGCTTATAAAGGCCTTTGATAAGATCTAAAAGAGTATTTACAGTTTTAAAACTGGTAAAAGGTCCATAATATTCACTCCCGTCTTTGATGAGTCTCCGGGTTGGAAAAACTCTTGGGAATCGTTCATTTTTAATGCATATCCACGGATAGGTCTTATCATCTTTCAGCATCACATTAAAACGCGGCTGATGTTTTTTGATAAGATTGTTTTCCAGCAGCAGCGCATCAGTTTCTGAAACCACAACGATATGCCTGATCTCATGGATCTTTTTCACCATCACGCTGGTGCGATGACTCTCGTGTTTTTTGGTAAAATAAGAAGTAACCCTTTTTTTCAGGTTTTTGGCTTTCCCCACATACAGGATCTTCCCATTTTTATCAAAATACTGATATACACCCGGACTGTTGGGGAGCGTCTTTATTTGAACTTCGAGCGAAGGCTTTTCCATTACTCCAAATTTAAAACATAATTAAAAAACAGTTTAAATTTTCCAGACTTCTCTTATGAAATTTGCTGGCATCCGTCATTTATATTTAATCTTTCCTTTAATTTGCAGCCTCTTGATTTAAAAGCCTTTTTAGTATATTGCATTATGGAGAAAATCGTGATAGGCAGGTTTGACAAGGCCGACTTTCCAGTATTGAACCTAAACGATGTCGCCGTGAAAATTGATACCGGTGCCTATACCTCCTCTATTCACTGTGATCATATTATTGAAGATGACGACGGCATTCACTGCACCTTTCTCGATGAAGAACATCCCATGTATAACGGAAAGAAATTTTCTTTCAGGGAATATGATATCGTGTTTGTAAGAAGCAGCAACGGAATCATTCAGAAAAGATATCAGGTACAAACAAAGATCAAAATCTTTGGAAAAGTCTTTAAAATCTCACTATCACTTTCAGACAGGCAGGAAATGAGATATCCGGTTCTTCTGGGAAGAAAATTTTTAACAAAAAAATTTATCGTTGACACCGAACTTAGCGATGTGTCTTACAATCAAAAATTAAATGAAAATAAAAGTTCTATCTAGAAATAGCAGACTTTATTCCACAAGAAGGCTTGTAGAGGCTGCCAGGAAAAGAAACCATGAAGTAGAGGTGATAGATCCCATAAAATGCGATCTCATTATTGAGAAGCGAAAACCTTCAATTTATTATAAAAATCACTTTTTGCAGGATACCGATGCGGTAATTCCAAGAATCGGGGCTTCTATTACTTTCTACGGAACCGCTGTAGTAAGACAGTTTGAAATGATGGGCGTGTTTACCACAACCGAATCTCAGGCACTGGTTAGAAGCCGGGATAAACTCAGAAGCCTACAGATTCTTTCCAGAGCCCGACTGGGTTTGCCAAAAACAGTATTTACCAATTATTCAAAAGATGTTTCGGAGATCATCGAGCATGTTGGTGGCGCACCGGTGATCATAAAATTACTGGAAGGTACCCAGGGACTTGGAGTTGTTCTGGCAGAAACCCAAAACGCAGCCGAATCGGTTATTGAAGCCTTTAACGGGTTACAGGCCCGTGTGATCGTTCAGGAATTCATCAAAGAAGCTAAAGGAGCCGATATTCGGGCTTTTGTAGTAGATGGCCAGGTTGTTGGCGCAATGAAGCGGCAGGGAAAAGAAGGGGAATTCCGCTCCAATCTGCATAGAGGCGGCACCGCTGAAGTCATTCAGTTAAGTGATGAAGAAGAAAACGCTGCCATCAAGGCTGCAAAAGCCATGGCACTTGGAGTTGCCGGTGTGGACCTGCTTCAGAGTAGTCGGGGGCCATTGATCCTCGAAGTAAATAGTTCTCCCGGACTCGAAGGTATTGAAGCCGCTACCGGAAAAGATATCGCCAAGACAATTATCAGATATATTGAAAGAAACGTATAATCTATGCCCAAAATAGACAAGAACAACGTTCTTGAAATCCTTGGAGAAAAAGTACCTCCTGGAAAAGGAGCGACCATTAATTTTAATATGGCCAAGCTCTATACAACCACTTCGGTAGAAGTTCCGGTGATCATAGAGCGTTCCAAAAAACCGGGGCCGGTGGTTTTGCTTACCGCAGGCATTCACGGCGATGAGATCAACGGAGTTGAGATCGTTCGCCAGATCATTTCCAAAGGAATCAACAAGCCGCGAATAGGTACCATTATTTGTATTCCCATTGTCAATATTTTCGGATTTTTGAATATGGCACGGGAATTCCCGGATGGAAGGGATCTCAACAGGGTTTTTCCCGGAACGAAACACGGTTCCCTGGCCAGCAGGTTCGCCTTTCAATTTGTAAAAAAGATACTTCCTATCGCCGATTTCTGCCTCGATTTTCATACCGGCGGCGCGGCACGCTTCAATGCTCCGCAGATTCGGGTAAAAAGAGGTGACGAACAAAGCCTGAAATATGCGCGAATCTTTAATGCACCTTTTACCATTCATTCTAAAACCATTACAAAATCATACCGGGAAACCTGTTCAAAACTGGGCATTCCCGTACTGCTTTTTGAAGGCGGAAAATCCCTGGACAGCAATAAGGAAATCGCTAAAAATGGAGTTGATGGGGCCATGCGAATCCTTAGCCATCTGGAAATGCTGGGGCCGAAATTTGAATATCCCGATGTTCATAAAGAAACCGTAATTATCGAAAACAGTACCTGGCTTCGAGCAAAATACAGCGGCCTCCTTCATATGAAAATTCCCTGCGGAAAACATGTGGAAAAAGGGGAATATATCGCTACCATTACCGATCCTTACGGGAAATTCCGTCACAAAATAAAGGCTTCTAATGAAGGTTATATTATCAATATTAATGAATCTCCAATAGTTTACCAGGGCGATGCTATTTTTCATATTTCGGTTCAATTAAAAGGCGAGAATAATGAAGAAGAGTGAACTCCGTAAGAAATACAAAGAACTTAGGCTTCAGTTAAGCGATGAGGAGATAGAGGATAAAAGTATTCAAATTGCCAATAAGGCCCTGGAGCTACCAATCTGGAATTATAAATTTTATCATTTATTCCTCAGCATTACTTCCCAAAAGGAGGTAAATACCGAATATCTTTTGCAGGTTTTACAGGGAAAAGATAAGAACGTGGTAATTCCAAAAACCGACTTTAAAACGGGAAAGCTTTTTCATTATTTACTTACCGATCAGACCCTTATTAAGACTAACCGTTGGAATATTCCTGAGCCACAGGAAGGAATAGAAATCTCAACCGAAAAACTCGATGTTGTATTTATTCCACTGCTGGCTTTTGATCAAAAAGGCCATCGCGTGGGTTACGGAAAAGGCTTTTATGATCGCTTTCTTGCCGGCTGCCGCCCCGATATTGTAAAAATTGGTGTATCTTTCTTTGGCCCTGTAAAAGAAATAAAGGAGGTTTATGCCAGTGATATCCCATTAAGTTACTGTGTGACACCCGAGAAAATCTATAAATTCGGTCATTAAATATTTATTTGTAATGAATGGGTTATTCCATTATTTTTAACCTCACAAATCACTTTGATGCTCAGCGACCTGCAGTTAAATAGCATTCTGGAAGATTTTGATATCGCCTACTGGAAAATCAACCTCTTTTCGAAGGAGATCATATGGTCTGAGCACTTCAATTCCCTTGTCGGCAAGCCTGAAATCCGGGAAGACCGCTTTGAATATTTCATTAATCATATTCTGCACGCCGACTACCGTTACGATTTCAGAATCCATTTTGAGGAACTTATTAAAAAGAATGAACCTTTTAGTTTTGAGATCAAATTAAAGCTCGGCAACGGTAAATATCGCTGGTTTGAATGTCGGAATTTGAAGAATAAAGGGCAAAATGTTCGGGAAACGGCTGTACTCCTTTTTGTGAATATCCATCAGAGCAAGCGCGACCAGTACACCATCGAGGAAAATTTCTTCTATTATCGCGAAACTGCCGAAATGACCTCCACCGGGGGCTGGTATGTAGACACGCTGAACAAACATATTTACTGGGACGAAGTTTCAAAAAAGATCCTTGATTGTCCGCGCGATTTTCAACCGGCCTATGAAGATCACATGAAATTCTATGCCGCTGAACATCACAACCGAATGCGTAATGCATTTGAAAAATGTGAGAAATATGGTATCCCTTTTAAACTGGAACTGAAAATGGTTTCTTTTCAGCAGAAGGAATTTTGGGTGCGCCTCACCGGGAAGCCGGTTTACAATGAAGACCAGGAAGTTATTGGCATTCGCGGCGTACTTCAAAATATTGATGATAATAAAAATAACGAAATCAACCTTCAGAATTCTCTGGATATCATAGCCACACAAAATTCAAGGCTATTCAATTTTGCACATATCGTCTCCCATCATTTAAGATCTCACAGCAGTAATCTGAGCCTGATCGTGGAACTGCTTCGGGAAGCAAAAACCGATACGGACAAACTGGACCTTCTGGCAAATGTTGAAGACGTTTCCGAAAATCTCGATACTGCAATTTCAAGGCTGAATGATATTGTAAGCATTCAAACTTCACTTCGCAAAGAAAGGGTGTGGATTAAATTTGAAGAAGCACTTGAAGTGGTTTTGGCTTCCATCTCTTCCTTGATTAATCGAGAAAATGCAAAAATCGTCGCTGAATTTCACGATTTAAAAGAAATTCGCTATATCCCTGAATATCTTGAAAGTATTTTACTAAATTTAATCACCAATGCGATCCGGTACAAACAACCGGGCCGGAAACCGGTGATTTTTATACAGACCTATACCGAGCATGATAAGGAATATCTGGAGGTAAGTGATAATGGTATGGGAATCGATCTGGAAGAGTACGGAGAAAAAATGTTTGGCATGTACAAAACTTTCAACCAGAACAATCCGGAGGCAAAAGGAATCGGTTTATTCATTACAAAAAACCAGGTGGAAGCCCTGGGGGGAAATATTTCAGTTAGTAGTACCGTTGAAATCGGAACTACCTTTAAAATAAAATTCTAGATCTATTTGAAATGGGGCAAAAAGTAGAACTGGCGTGTATCATTGATGACGACAAGATATACGTAAATCTGGTTAAGAAAATCATTGAGATTAAAAAACTCTCAGAAAATCTTCTTATTTATAAAAACGGCAAAGAGGCTTTGGACTATTTTACCAATATAATGGAAAATGCCACCGACGAAAACAAGCTTCCCGATATTATATTCCTTGATTTAAACATGCCGGTGATGGATGGCTGGGAATTTTTAAATGAGTTCATCAAAGTGAAGAATAATCTGAATAAGAAGATTACCCTGTATGTTGTGAGTTCGTCAATAGATCCGCGCGATCTGGAAAGGGCAAAGTCTTTCAACCTTGTGACCGATTACCTGATCAAACCTATCGAGCTGAAAAAATTTGAGAAGATCTTTGATCGCCCAGCTGCTTAATTATTATTCTATTTCTTTTTCCTGATGCTTTGGAAATGCTTTCTTATTAAAGATAAGCAGGATAGCGACTCCTACGCTGATAGCCGAATCTGCAATATTAAAAACAGGCTCGAAAAACGTAAAATAATTGCCACCCCATAAGGGAATCCACGTGGGCAGGTAGCCTTTCCATAAAGGAAAATAAAGCATATCAACCACCTTTCCGTGGAAAATTGAACTGTAACCGCCGCCCTCAGGCAAGAAGGTCGCAACATGGCCATAACTGTCAGAAAAAAGTACTCCGTAGAAAACAGAATCTATAATATTTCCGAAGGCGCCGGCAAAAATAAGAGCGATGGAAATAATTAAAATCCTGGAACCTCCTTTTTTAACCGAATCCCATAGCCACCAGCCAATTCCCAGAATAGCGAAAAGCCTGAAAAGCGTAAGAATAAGTTTCCCGTGTTCCCCGGGTATCTTTGTACCCCAGGCCATACCTTCATTTTCAACGAACAAGATCCTGAACCAGTCGAAAACTTCAATTTCTTCTCCTAAAGCGAAGTGGGTTTTAATATATAATTTAACGATCTGGTCAATAAGTAATACCAGAACGATGATGATTCCTGCTTTTTTCAGAGACATTGATTGAGTTTTGTTGAAAACGGCTCAAAAATACTAATATTATTTAGTTTTTAGACAGGTTAATAAAGGCGTCTTCTCTCCAGCCCTCATTTTTCTTAATTCAGCCAATTCGGGATTACCAATATCCCATTTTCTATTTATTCTTCAGAAAATATTTTGCCACTTTTTCTGCTTATGAGGCACTTTGCCCGTAACCATCTCTTCAAAATGATCGTCATAAAGATAATTATCAATCAAAATCGTAAAAATGAAAACAATCATCAATTCAGGTATCATGTTGTTCCTAAGCATATCTCTATTTGCTCAGGACATTAATCGAAAGAAAATAGATAGCCTATTTTCTATCATTGATCAAAACAACAAGGGGATGGGTAGTGTATCCATCTTTAAAAACGGAAAAGAAACCTACCACAACAGCATTGGTTATGCAGATTATAAAAACAGGAAAAAGGCTAATGTCGAAACAAAATACCGTATAGGTTCTATTTCAAAAACTTTTACGGCCGCTCTGGTTATGCAGCTTATCGAGGAAGGAAAGTTACAGTTGGACACGAAGTTATCTCTATTCTATCCTCAAATCCCAAATTCTGATAAAATCAAAATCGAAGATTTGTTGAGACATCAAAGCGGGTTGTACAATTTCACCAATTCAGAAGATTTTGAGCAGTGGAAAGGTCAAAAACAAAGCAGGGAGCAGCTTTTGAAAAGGTTTACACAAAACCCGATCGTTTTTGAACCGGGAGAAAAAACACAATATTCAAATACAAATTATGTGCTCCTGTCTTTTATCGTAGAAGATATCGAAAAAACAGAATTTGCGGAGGTGCTTATTAAAAAGATCCTTAAACCGCTGCACCTTGAGAATACCTATTTCGGAAGCGAACTTGATCCTGCCAAAGGAGAGGCGTTGGCTTATCAGCAATCTGGAGATTGGACCCCTGTAGAAGAAACCGATATGAGTATAGTACTGGGGGCAGGCGGAATTATTTCAACCCCTTCCGATCTCAATAAGTTTTACACGGCTCTTTTCAATGGAGAAATCGTGAAACCCGAAAGCCTGTCCAAAATGATAAAGACGCAGGAAGATGTTGGAATGGGAATTCTTAAAATACCACTATTAGGAAGGACTTTTTACGGTCATACCGGCGGAATAGACGGTTTTAACAGTGTCGTGGTATTTCTTCCAGAAGAAAAAACCTCCATAGCATTTTGTTCAAATGCCCGCGATATGGCTCCTGCTCAAATTCTTGAAGGAGTGGCAAGTATCTATTTTGGAGAGGAGTATGATTTGCCTTCTTTTGAAAGCCTTGAACTTACCACCGCACAACTCAAACAATTTGAAGGTAAATACAGTGCAGAAGGATTTCCTCTAATTCTGGAAATTTTTGAGAAGGATGGCCAACTTATGGGGCAGGCAGAGGGTCAGCCATCTTTTCCGCTTGAAGCTTATGAAACCAACAAATTCAAATTTGAGAGATTGGGACTAAAGCTGGAATTCAATACCGCCGAAAATATTATGATTTTCAGGCAGGGAAAAAATGAACACGAGCTAAAAAGAGCTTTATAAATTTCTAAAAACCACGGCCGATTATACCTGATTGGCCGTCGTTTTTCCATTTAGTTCAGAGACCAATAATCTGTCTATATACCTGGAAAAATTATAAATTTTTGGAAGCGAAGCACACTTAGTTCATAAGCACCTTAATATTTCCGTCTATACTGGTAAGTTTAAGAAGATTTCTCCCCGCAAGGAAATCTGGGGTTTCCACCTTACCGTGCCGCGAACTGGCTTCTATGGTTCCCGTATTAGTTTTTACTAAAATATCGCCGTCATAAGTGTTGACAGCGGCTGCTCCTGAAAAATCCAGCAAATGGCAGTAGCCCTGTTTCAAATTGGCATAAACAGCCTTAAAATTTCCTTCGGCAACCAGGGAAGCTATATTCGAAGTAACATTCAGTTCCATATTTTCAGGAATTTCCATTTCTATCTCGAGAGAAAATACCTTATGCGCGCTCAGTTTGTCGTAACCACCGGATAATATTTCAGGATATTCACTGCTAAGAACAAGCTCGCCATTAATTACTTTCGAATTCAGAAGAATATTATCAAAATATTCCCCTTCTGAATGAGTCCTGATAGAAATTTCAGAAACCGGTGCCGTTTTTACCGAAACCAGGAAAACCTCATCACTTTCAATACGAATGCTACTAATATTTGAAGCATCAAGTTTTTCCTGCGTATTTCGCTGGGCTATGGCGGCATTTCCCAGAAACAGTAAAAAGATGAAGAAGAATTTTTTCATGAATTAAACAAAACGCCCTTACCGGGCTGGTAAGGGCGTTTATTATAATTGAAATTTATTTCTAACGCTGCATATTTTTGGCCTCGATGCTCAAAGTGGCATGAGGAACCAGCTTCAGCCTTTCTTTTGCAATAAGCTTGCCAGTAACACGGCAAACACCATAGGTCTTGTTTTCAATACGCATCAAAGCGTTTTTAAGATCACGAATAAATTTCTCCTGACGAATCGCCAGTTGTGAATTCGCTTCCTTGCTCATGGTCTCACTACCCTCCTCGAAAGCCTTGAATGTTGGAGAAGTATCGTCGGTACCATTATTACCATCATTCTTGTAGGCATTTTGATAGATCTCAAGTTGCTCCTGTGCCTTTTCAATTTTCTGTTTGATAAGGGCTTTAAACTCGGCCAGTTCGGCATCACTGTAACGTTCTTTTACTTCTGTTGACATGGCTTAATGTTTTTTAATAAACAATCTCGTGGTAACATCGTCAAATTCAATTTCGGCACCTTCATCTACCACCTCTGCAAATTCGAGCTTCGCAGTTAATGTTTCGTTCTTAATATAGGTTATATTCTCGTTCACGGCATCCTCGACAATACCGTCTTTTTGTAGGGTCACATCTATGGTATCGGTAACTTCAAAACCAGAATCCTTACGAAGATTTTGTATCCTGTTTACAAGCTCTCTGGCTACGCCTTCCTTCTTAAGTTCTGGAGTGATACTAACGTCAAGGGCAACAGTTAAATTGCCACTGCTGGCAACGAGCCAGCCTTCAATATCCTGAGAAGTTATCTCCACTTCTTCGGAAGACAAATTAACCAAATTTCCGTTAATTTCAACTTTAATACTACCTTCCTTCTCAATAGTAGCGATATCTTCAGCATTAAACTGATTTATCTTACTGACAATCAGTTTCATATCTTTCCCAAACCTCGGGCCTAAAACTCTGAAGTTAGGTTTAATTTGCTTTACAAGAATTCCTGAAGCATCATCGATAAGTTCCAGTTCCTTTACATTCACCTCTGATTTAATAAGATCTTCCACCGCTCTGATCTCTTCCTTCTGTTCTTCATCAAGTACCGGGATCATTACCTTTTGGAGTGGTTGACGCACCTTGATCATCTCTTTCTTCCTGAGCGACAGGACTAAAGAAGAAATGGTTTGGGCTTTTTCCATTTTATGCTCCAGGGATTTATCAACAAATTCCGGTTTATAAATTGGAAAATCAGCAGTGTGAACCGAATCTGAGGTATCTTTTCCTGTTGCCGCATTCAAATCTTTGAACAGGCGATCCATAAAGAAGGGTGCAACCGGCGCTCCAAGTTTGGCTACCGTTTCCAAACAGCTGTAAAGCGTTTGATAGGCCGAAATCTTGTCTTTTTCATAATCGCCCTTCCAGAACCTTCTTCGGCTTAAGCGCACATACCAGTTGGAAAGATTTTCCTGAACAAATTCTGAAATCGCCCGTGTCGCCTTTGTAGGCTCATAATCGGCATAGAACTTATCTACTTTTTCAATAAGCGTATGCAATTCTGAAAGGATCCAGCGATCGATCTCCGGTCTTTCGGCAAGCGGAATATCTTCTTCGGAATAAGTGAATTCATCAATATTAGCGTACAGTGTAAAGAATGAATAGGTATTATAAAGTGTTCCGAAGAATTTGCGCTGCACTTCGCCAATTCCCTCTATATCAAATTTCAGATTGTCCCAGGGATTGGCGTTGGAGATCATGTACCAGCGGGTCGCATCTGCCCCATATACAGCAAGTGTTTCAAAAGGATCTACGGCATTGCCAAGACGCTTGGACATCTTTTGCCCGTTCTTGTCAAGTACGAGCCCGTTAGAAACCACATTTTTATAGGCCACATCATCAAAGATCATGGTAGCGATCGCATGCAGCGTGTAGAACCAGCCTCGGGTTTGATCAACACCTTCGGCAATGAAATCGGCTTTGCGCCATTTCTTTTCTACTTTTTCCTTGTTTTCAAACGGATAATGCCACTGCGAATAAGGCATGGAGCCTGAATCGAACCAAACGTCGATCAGATCAGCCTCGCGCTTCATTGGTTTTCCCGAGTCGGAAACCAGGGTGATCTCATCCACCACATTTTTATGAAGATCTACCTTGTCGTAGTTCTCATCGCTCATATCGGAAGGATCGAAATCGGCAAAAATATCTTTGTCCATAAAGCCGGCTTCCACCGACTTTTTCATTTCTTCTTTCAACTCAGCGATAGAACCGATTACTTTCGCTTCCTTCCCGTCTTCAGTTCTCCATATAGGCAAGGGAATTCCCCAGTAACGGCTTCGGCTAAGGTTCCAGTCGTTGGCGTTGGCAAGCCAGTTTCCAAATCTACCTTCCCCGGTCGATTTAGGTTTCCAGTTAATGCCTTTATTCAATTCATACATCCTGTCCTTGAAGTCGGTCACCTTTATGAACCATGAATCCAGCGGATAATATAGAATAGGTTTATCGGTTCTCCAGCAATTAGGATAGCTGTGAACGTATTTTTCAACTTTAAAAGCGCGGTTTTCTTCCTTCAGCTTGATCGCCAGCTCAACATCTACCGACTTTTCCGGAGCTTCGCCATCGTCATAATATTCATTTTTGACATATTTCCCGGCGTGTTCGCCCATTTCCGGCCTGAACCTTCCCTGAAGATCAACGAGAGGAACAAGATTTCCGTTCTCGTCTTTTACCAGTAAAGGCGGAACTTCGGGAGTCGCATTCTTAGCAGCCATGGCATCGTCGGCACCAAAGGTCGGCGAAGTATGCACTATTCCGGTCCCATCTTCAGTGGTTACGAAATCACCAGAGATCACTCTAAAGGCATTTTCAGGATGCTCAAATGGCTGCGCATATGGCAACAACTGCTCATATTTGATCCCTACAAGATCTTTTCCTAAAAAGCTTTCTTCAGATATTAAATATGGAATCTTTCCTGCCTTGCCGGCAGGCAGGTTATCTCCTTCAGAATAAGACTGAAGATCTTCTAAAGATTCAGCTTTTCTGAATTTTTTATCAAATTGCTTCGCAGCCAGCTCTTTTGCCACCACAATGGTGATAGGCTCAAAAGTATACTGATTGTAAGTTTTTACAGTAACGTATTCAATCTTCGGCCCTACCGTAAGCGCGGTGTTGGAAGGCAGCGTCCATGGCGTCGTCGTCCAGGCGATGAAAAAAGCCCCCTCTAAATCTCGCCCAATGGGAGAGGCAGAAGCATCAGTTACCTTAAACATCGCAGTAACTGTGGTATCGGTTACATCCTGGTAAGTTCCAGGCTGATTCAGCTCATGAGAACTCAAACCTGTCCCTGCCTTTGGCGAATATGGTTGAATGGTATAACCTTTATAGATCAGGTCTTTTTTGTAAATCTCGGAAAGTAGCCACCAGACCGTTTCCATATATTTTGATTTGTAGGTGATATAGGGATCATCCATATCTACCCAATAACCCATTTTGCGGGTAAGATCGTTCCACACATCGGTATAACGCATCACCGCATTTTTACAGGCTTCGTTATACTCCTCTACACTGATCTTTTTACCGATATCTTCCTTGGTGATGCCGAGTTCTTTCTCTACACCCAACTCTACAGGCAAACCATGCGTATCCCAGCCAGCCTTACGTTTTACCTGAAAACCTTTTTGAGTCTTATATCTACAGAAAATATCTTTGATGGCACGCGCCATTACGTGATGAATTCCCGGTAAGCCATTAGCAGAAGGCGGACCTTCAAAAAAGATGAAAGGTTCCTTTCCTTCGCGGGTAGTCACACTTTTTTTGAAAATATCATTCTCTTCCCAATAGTTTAAGATTTCCTCCGCCACTTTTGGCAAGTCAAGTCCTTTATATTCAGGAAACTTTTTGCTCATTCTCTCCATTTTTCAAAATGATGTGCGAAAATAATGATTTTTAACAAAAGAGCAGAGGTTTAAACTGTAAAATGCGAATATAGACCGTCTATTTTCGTTTTATAATTAACTGAATCTTAACATTCTTACAGGAATTTCCTAAAATGAATATGAAAGGGCGATAATGAGATTACGCCCGGCGGCAGCAATACCTGAAGAATAAGTGCGATATCTCTGGTCGGTAATATTTTCTACGGAAACAGTCGCCAGCCAGTTGGAATTCATACGGTATTGTCCGGTTAAATTCAGCGTGTACCAGGAAGGGGAATAAGGGTTTCCATTTTCATCCAAAGCGTACAAATAAGGCTTATCCTGTTCACCCGGTGCCAGGTCTTCAAAGTCAAATTGACCGTTGTATTCGGTAAAAATATCGAATTTGAATTTGCGTTTTTGCCAGATCAAATGCGCATTCCCAAATAAGGGCGCGGCATGCCTTAAAGGCACATATTCGCCACCTTCTTCCTCCCTTCCATAGGTGTATGAAAACTGGGAATTCAGCTGAAGATTTTCGGTGACATTAGCTTCCAGGCCGGCTTCAATACCATAGACATAGGCATGAGATACATTCTGTATCGCCTGAATCCGGCTTGGTTCTCCCTGGTAATCGATGAATGTTTTTCCGTCGAGGGAAAAATCCCTTCGAACCATCGCATTATCGAGATACGTATAATAGCCGCTAAGCGTCAATTTTATCTTTTCGTTAAAATTTAGGTCGGCCCCAATTTCACCATTATAAGCATATTCCGGTTTCAGGTCGGGATTTGGCACCACCACCGATCCCGGTTCCGAATCGAAGATCTTCCCGATATCATCGATATTTGGCGCACGAAAAGCTGTGGAAGCAGCTGCCCGTAATCTTAAAAAATCGCTTTGCTTCCAGTTAATTCCGAGACTTCCGGTTAAGGCACCGGTATTGATATCGGCATTTTCAAAAGGAAAATCATAGAATTGATCCTCAAAACTGGCATTTACGAGCACCTGATTGTACCTCAATCCTGACTGCAGCGAAAGATCATTCTGAAGACGCCACTGATGGCCCACATAAATAGCCATCGATTGCCAACTGGAACCATCGGGATATCTGCTAGCTGTAGCTCCGGTTTCTTCAGTTTCGATATTTCGGAAATTTCCTTCAGAATTGATAGTATTTATTACATATTCGAATCCGTAAAACAATTTGGAATCTGAAAAATCCTTTTCATAGTCGAGAGTTGCCGACCAGGCATTGACCTTCTCTTCCGTGGAAAAAAGAATTGGGTCACCAAAAGCCCGGTCGTGCCGGCTTTCCGCGAAAAACTGGTAGGCAGCCGTGAATTTCGCCTTATCATATAATGCAGAATTACCGGAATGACCAATATTGATGTCTCCCAAAAGCCATTTCTGCGGACCATAATACCATTCAGCTGACCGAAAAACGCCGTCTCTTTTTCGATAAAGTCGGTCATAACGAGGAATATCAGAGGTTTCAGAATAGATTAGTCCAAGGTCAAAATTCCAGTCTCCCGATGGTTTATAATTTATTTTTTGAAGCAGATTAAGCTGATTGTAACCTGTGGGTTTCTGCACTTCCGAATCTTCATTTTCAACCATCACATCCTCTCCATTTTCACGAGTAGCGTAGTCGGGACGCAGGTAATCATCGGGGCCGTGGCTTCCCATTTTCAGGTCGCCGAAATCGGAATAGGTAACGGCCGACATAAATGCCCATTTCTCCCTGCCTATATTCAAATGCGTATGTACCGTATTTTCATTATTAACGGTGGCGAAACGCGAATAAATATTTCCCGAAAAAGAAGTGTTCTCGTCAATGCTAAAATTCGGCTCCAGGGTATAGAAATTCATCACACCACCAATCGCGTCACTACCGTAAACTACCGAACCGGGACCGAGAATAATTTCGGCCTTATCAATAAAAAGCGGATCTATGGAAATCACATTTTGAAGATTTCCGCTACGAAAAATAGCCGTATTCATACGAACGCCATCGACGGTGATCAGTAAACGATTCGTTGCGAAGCCGCGAATCATGGGGCTCCCTCCACCAAGCTGACTCTTCTGCACATACACCTGGCCGGTACTTTCAAGAAGATCAGCTGAAGTCTGGGGAGCCGCCAGTTGAACTTCGGAAGGTGAAATACTTACTATTTTTTGAGGAATTTCGTCCCTTTGAAGTTTAAAACGCGCCACCGAAATCACCACCTGGTCCAGCTCATTTTCATCAAGGGGTATAAGTACAACGCCGTTATTTTGTAAAATTTCCTTTTTGGTGAGAAAGAGATCCAGATGGCTTACCGAGCTGAAGGTAAGAACTTCGTAAGCAGTGAATTTTGATAAATCGGCAACCCCAAGGCTATCGGTAACCGCAAATTCAGACTTGTTTTTATTAAAAATTGCCACATTAGAAAGCGGCTGTTTGGTATCTTTTTCAAGCACTTTTATTTCCTGGGCTTCACAAATAGAAAAAAGAAGGGAAAAGAATACAAAGAGTCGGGATCTCATCAATTAAAAAATTTCATTCAGCACGGCCAGCGATTTTGGTTTTCTGAAACTCTCGATATGCAGCTCGTAATAAAGCAGCAGCATATTAAGAAACTCATTGCGGCGCGACTGGTTTAACCTGATTTCCTGCAAAGAAAAGAAATCTGCGTTAAGAAAAAGCTTCAACAAGTCTGCGTTTGCTCCTTCAATACAATAATCATTGGTGGGAATTTCCTGGAAAACGCCTTCCAGCAAGTTGAAAACAGGAAAATCGCTGTTTCTGTTTTCAGGGTAAAATCCCAAATAACGAGTGAGCTTCAGCAGAAAGAACAGGTGGAAATTGGCCATTTTAGAGGTATGATCGAGAAATTCAAAAGATTTTTCCAGGAATCCGAAGAGTTCAGGATTCGCTTCCTCTTCTTTGATGGTGTTCTTTAGCATTTCTGAAAGGAACATCACCATAGCCGATTTCACCGGATTGGTGTGCAGGCTCGCATAAGCACCCTCCACCCTGGCCTCTTTCAGATATTCCAGTTTCCCGGTATTGCGATGATTTGCCACGATCTCCAGTTTCGTCAGGGCCTGAAACATGGAAGCCTTGAATTTTCCTTTTTTCGACTTCAAAACTCCGCGAAGCATATAAGTCCGCAGCCCGTCAGAAAGTGTGTAAAGCTTCACAATAAGATCAGCCTCTCCATATTTCAGGGCACTTATGACTATGGCTTTGGTAGAAACGAGCATTCAGAAAGTTTGGATTGAATTTATAAAAAAAGCCGCTTTTTCAAGCGGCTCTTCAGTGTATATCTCTTAATTTTTATACAAGTCCCTGGGCAAGCATCGCATCGGCAACTTTTACAAAACCGGCAATGTTTGCACCTTTAACATAATCTACATGACCGTCTTTCTGGGTTCCATATTCCACACATTTCTCATGGATATTATTCATGATCTCATGTAGTTTTTTATCAACTTCTTCAGCAGTCCAGCTGTAACGGATGGAGTTCTGTGACATTTCAAGCCCTGAAGTGGCCACACCACCGGCGTTAGAAGCTTTACCCGGAGAGAAAAGGATCTTCGCTTTATGGAACACTTCGATAGCCTCTGGCGTACATGGCATATTGGCTCCTTCTCCAACACACATACAACCGTTATCTACAAGGGTTTTCGCGTCATCTTCATGTAACTCGTTCTGAGTAGCACAAGGAAGGGCGATATCACATTTGATTTCCCACGGAGTTTTTCCATCGTAGTATTTTGCTGAAGAATATTCATCAACATATTCGCTGATCCTTCCGCGTTTCTCATTTTTCAATTCCATAATGAACTGAAGTTTTTCGGCATCGATTCCTTCAGAATCATGGATGAATCCGCCTGAATCAGACATGGTAACTACTTTCGCACCAAGCTGAATTGCTTTTTCGGCAGCGTATTGCGCCACGTTTCCGGCTCCGGAGATCACCACGGTTTTACCCTCGATCTTTTCACCTCTCGTCTTGAGCATATTTTGAGTGAAATACACGTTACCGTAGCCGGTAGCCTCTGGACGAATAAGAGAACCTCCGTAAGAAAGGCCTTTTCCGGTTAAAATCCCCGTGAATTCGTTTCGAATTCGTTTGTACTGACCAAAAAGATAACCAATTTCGCGGCCTCCAACGCCAATATCCCCGGCAGGAACATCGGTATCAGCACCAATATGTTTTGAAAGTTCGGTCATAAAACTCTGGCAGAACTTCATTACTTCGTTATCAGATTTTCCTTTAGGATCGAAATCTGAACCACCTTTACCACCTCCCATAGGAAGGGTTGTAAGGCTGTTTTTGAAAACCTGCTCGAAAGCCAGGAATTTCAATATGCTAAGGTTTACAGAAGGGTGAAAACGAAGTCCGCCCTTGTAAGGTCCAATAGCCGAATTCATTTGAATACGGAATCCGCGGTTAACCTGAATATTCCCTTTATCGTCCAGCCATGGCACACGGAACATGAAAACCCTTTCAGGCTCTACCATTCGCTCCAAAAGCATGGCGTTTTGATATTTTTTATTCTCAGCTATAAAAGGAATTACGGTTTCAGCAACCTCATGAACCGCCTGCATGAATTCTGGTTCGTTCTGGTTTCGGGCAGACACCTTATCCAGAAATTCTTTGATGTTTTTGTCCATAATGAATGGCAGTATTATTAAATTATAAAAAATTTGTCCATTTTGCATGGCAAATATAAATATTCTCTAACGATTAAATGTTTCATTTTGGGTTTTGATATAAAATTAACTTTTAGGCCTGAAATAAGTATTTATACGATATTAAGCTAAAATTGCGTTAATGTAGTTTTGCTATATTTGCTTTACTCCAAGCCTGTCATCATGATTAAACCCAGGGCAATTTTTGTACTCCTACTTCTCATTGCGCTTTGGCCGGGGAAGGGTTTTGCCCAATTTCATATTTCAAATGAAGTTGGGGTACTGGCCGGTCCTGCCGCTTTTTTTACTGATTATGGCGAACGTTTCAATTTGCGGAATAACCTCGATAATGAAGGTTTTGGAGTCGGGCTTGTACATTATATGGATTTCGCCTACCGCGCTGAATGTACCTGTAAACGCCGGGAATGGTTTTTCAGCAAACATTTTAGAATTCGAAACGAAATTGATTATTTTCATTCCAAATTAGAACATTATGGTCCCGTCGCGCAAGGCAATGATGAAAGCGGACGGATGCTACGGGCCATGCATGGAAAAACCGCCCTGTGGCAGGTGGGAACTTCCCTTGAATATCATTTTTACGGAATAAAGGAATTCAGAGATTTTTCAGTATTATTCGGGCCCTATATAAGCCTGGGAGTTCAATTTGTTAACTATCATCCCGGTGCATATTCCGACCTTGGCCCCATAGACAGCCCAAAAGTTTTGTTCCGGACTTTCCAGGGTGGTTTAAATCTGGAAAGTGGAAATACTTTCGCTATTATAGGCAGCGGCGGATTTCGCTATCATTATACCCGAAGAAGTGATATTGTAATAGAAGGCCGATGGATGTATTATGATACCGATTTTATTGAAGGATTATCTCCGGTGGGCCTTCAAAACAAATTTAACGACTTTGCTTTCTGGATAAACATCGGGTATATCTATGTGCTGAATTTCTAGGATTTTATTTCAGAAGATGAGATGATCCTTCCGCCTTTTACAAGAATATCTTCCTTTGCTTTTTTAAAATTTTCCTCATCCAGAGCTCGTGTAGCGTCTTCGATCAAAGTAACATTGAAACCTTCGGTTAACGCATCTTTTACAGAAAAATAAACGCAATAATCTCCGGCAAGACCAGCGAAAAACAGTTCTTTAGCTCCTTTTTCCTTTAAATAACCCGCCAAACCGGTCGATTTCAGATGTGCGTTATCATAAAAGCCGCTGTAACTGTCGATTTTCGGGTTGGTACCTTTCCGGAAAATGGCTTCTATTCTGGATGTTTTTAGGTCGGGATGAAACTCGGCACCTTTTGAATTCTGTACACAATGATCTGGCCACAGCACCTGATCAATTCCATCCAGATCAATTTGATCAAACGGCTCTTTGCCTTCATGGCCCGAAGCAAAACTGGCGTGCCCCTGCGGATGCCAGTCCTGGGTTGCGATCACAAGATCAAATTTTTCCTGAAGTTTATTAATCAGCGGCGCTATTTCATCTCCACCGGGAACTGCCAGTGCTCCGCCGGGAATAAAATCATTTTGAACATCGATGATCACAAGTGTTTTCATACTATGTGTTTTTATAATGACGGATGAGTTTGTCGCGCTCTTCCCGCAATTTTTCACTGATCCCGATTTTATAGATATGTGGATTATTAAACCGCTTAAACTCGATAGGGAGCTCAGAAAGTCTTTTTAAACTATAAGCGGCAATCTCTTCCAGGGACCTTTTTTCGTGTAAAACCTCCCCGCCTTCCATCACGGGATGCAGCAAAGGCTCCTGTTCAAATTGGCCTAATTGTAAAGATTTATAGGGTTCAAACGGATGGAACATTTCTTCTACCCTTTCCTCATTTTCCAATGCAACGGCATCAGCGCCGATACATTTCCCGTTGGAATCTTTAATTCTGAAGACTTGTTTTTTATGTGGAAGCGTTACTTTCACGATACTTTCTGAAATTTTAATCCGGGGTTCACCTCCCGACCAGGAAAGCTTATAAACGCCATCCAAAGCGGCATCGGGAGCGCCAGTTACGAGGTTGGTTCCCACGCCGAAAACATCAATGGGCGCCTGCTGTTCGAGTAAACTTTTAATCACATATTCATCAAGCTGATTGGAAGCTGCAATTTTTACATAGTCCAGACCTGCCTCGTCGAGCATTCTTCTGCTTTCTTTGGCAAAATAAGAAAGGTCACCGCTATCCAGTCTCACGGCCAGTAGTTTTTGCCCCCTTTCTTCCATTTCTTTTGCCACTTTTATGGCGTTGGGAATACCGCTTTTTAGCGTATTGTAGGTATCTACCAGCAAAACACAGTTTTCGGGTCTGCTTTCGGCGAAATCACGAAAAGCTTTAAGTTCGTCGTCATAGCTTTGGATAAAAGAATGAGCCATGGTACCCGAAACGGGAATATCATAATCCCTGGCAGCAATTACATTGCTGGTACCATCAAAGCCGCCGATGATGGCAGCACGCGATGCAAAATAACCTCCCGTAGCCTGGGCCCTTCTCAAGCCAAAATCAAGAAGTTTGGAATCTCCCGCCACCAGTCTTATCCGACTCGCCTTGCTGGCGATAAGGGTTTGGAAATTAAGATGGTTGAGCAACAGCGTTTCAATGATCTGCGCTTCAATAATATTTGCCTCTACCTGCAAAACAGGCCTGGTAGGAAAGACAATATCGCCTTCTTTTACAGAACGTATATTGCCGCGGAATTGGAAGTTATGCAGGTACTTCAGAAAATCTTTTTTAAAGCCCTGTTCCTGTAAAAAAAGAAGATCCCGCTCTTCAAATCGTAATTCCTGGATGATTCCGAGTAATTCTTCAAGACCTGCAAAAACGGCATAGCCGCCTTTAAAAGGAAGTTTTCTGAAAAAATAATCAAAAACGGCTTTGTGGTCTCGATGCCCTTTATTGAAATAGACCTGGGCCATCGCTAATTGATACTGGTCTGTATACGTAGCTGAAAAATTGTGCATTAAAGATGTGTTAACCAACCGAAATCTCTTTCAGTTTATTTTCATAAAGATGAAGGTCTTCTTCACCAAACAACACAAATTTAATTCTTTTAAGGTGTTTTAGGTTAGGTAGTTCACTTAAAACCGTATTAAAAACTACCTTTACAGCCTCCTCTGGAGGATATCCAAAAATTCCTGTTGAAATAGCGGGGAAGGCTATTGAGCTAATTTTGCTTTCTTCTGCCAGAGAAAATGCCTTCCGGTAACAGGAAGAGAGGTATTGATCTTCAGGTTTGTCTTTTCCATAAACGGGCCCCAGAACATGAATAACAAATTTATTAGGAAGATCATATGCCCTGGTAATCACAGCCTGCCCGGGTTTTATGGGAGCCAACTTGCGGCATTCTTCGTAAAGTTTCGGGCCTGCTCCAGAGTGAATGGCGCCTGCAACGCCTCCGCCCGGTGCCAATTCGGCGTTAGCAGCATTGACAACGGCATCAATCCCTGGTTGATTTGCGATATCGCCCTGTGCGACTTCTATTTCTATTTGCTGAAGAACGATTTTCATAACACAGTTTTAAAATGTGTATTTAATATATTGAAAAACATTCAAAATTCAGAATATGGTCAGGAAAAGAAAAAGCCACTCATTTGAGCGGCTTTTTAATTAAAAAATAGTCTAAAACCTATACTTTCTTATAACTCGCATTGTATTCCTGAAGGAGATTCATGATCCCGTTCACCAGGTCTTTGGATTCAAGCAGAATATTGAAATACAAAGTAGTATTTTTTGGACTTGATTCTTCAGTTCTTGTCCTGCTGATCTGCTTTTCCTGTTTTTCTGAAAGTCTGGCCAGGACCACTTCTTTATGAGCGATGATATTTTCTATCTTATCAAATTTACGTTCATTAAAGACCTCTTCGATCTCCTCAAGTAACTTTTTCAAGACCTCATCGATCTCTTTTAGATCATTGATCTGGTTATAGCGAAGGGGTTTATGATTATTGTTCACATGCTTGTAGCTCTTTTTCGAAATGAATTCAAGCGATTGAGCAACATCAGTAAGATAGGCCAGAATGGTGATATAGAAGCTGCTTCCGCGTACGCTTTTTTCATCAAGGCTTTTTATAAAAAAGAAGATATGATCCCGAAGTTCCTCGATTTCAGCATCGAGTTTGGCAACACCTTTTTTACTCTTTTTAAGCTTCGACTTCTCCTGTTTTGCAAGGCCTTCGATCACATCAGAATAGATCTTATTGGTGCGCCTAATCACATCTGAAATGTTATCGGCACTTTCGGAAATTATTCCCTGAACAGTTTTACTTTCCGATTTTTTAAGTCCGGAAGTATCGGTTTTAGCAGATTGGTTTTTCTTGTGCACCAGGTAATTTCTGAAAAGCAATCCTATGGCAATTATCAAAAGAATAGCTATTGCAGGGCCTCTTCCGAGGAAAATAATATAGGTAAGGACTCCAGCTGCCACAAAAGCGCTGAAAGCAGTAAAAAACCACCCGCCAATTACATTAAGAACGCCGGCAACGCGATAAACCGCACTCTCTCTTCCCCAGGCACGATCGGCCAGCGAAGTCCCCATCGCCACCATAAAAGTAACATAGGTTGTGGAAAGCGGAAGTTTATATGAGGTTGCTATCGAGATCAGGACACCTGCAATGGTAAGGTTTACCGAGGCCCGAATAAGGTCAAAAGCAGGCTTGTCTTTATCAAGTGCGACAGCCACATCTTCTTCAGGTTTTTCAAAACTTTTACTTATTCGCTGCTTGGTTCCCACAGGCACGGTGGCTCTTAAAAAAGAAACCAAACGCGTGCTTCCGCTAACCAGCGAACGGGAAAGAATATTCGGATTGAACTTCTCAGAACCGTGTCCCTGCCGGGAAAGATTGATTTCGGTTTCGGCAACACTTCTGGCTTTTTTTGAGAACCACAGGGTGAGCACCATAACGCCACCTGCGATGAAAAGCAATAATGGCTCAGCAGGTACTTTTTCCTGTAACACATTCATAGAAAAACTGCTTGCCGGTTGTCCCGAAGCAATCCACGCTTCATAAGAGTGATATCCGGCCATAGGAACCCCAATGAAGTTTACCAGGTCGTTTCCAGAGAAAGCCAGCGCAAGTCCAAAAGTTCCCACGGCAATCACCACAGTAAGAATACTTTTATTGAAAATCTTTTGAAAAAGATAGGAGAAAAGCGTCCAGAACACGAAGCCTACCCCTAAAATAAGGTAAACCTGATCTGTAATAAATCCTTTGAAATCATCATAATAAGGAGTGCCTTTCAGACCTTTAAAAATAATGAAATGGCCAATGGCAGTAAGACAAATCCCTCCGAATATTGCACCGAAATTCTTTACTTTCTTTTCATATTCAAAAGTAAAAACCAGCCGTGAAAGCCATTGCACGATGGCTCCCACAGTAAAGGCAACGATCACTGAAAGAAAGATGCCTGAAATGATTTCCAAAGCCTTATCGGTATTTATATATTTTAAAACATCGGTAAAAGATTCAGTATCATTGGCACTTACTTTAATAAGAGCCATTATCACTGCCGCTCCTAATAATTCAAAAACTATGGAAACCGTTGTGGAGGTGGGCAGCCCAATGGTGTTAAAGAAGTCGAGCAACAAAATATCGGTGATCATGACCGCTATAAAAATGATCATGATCTCATCGAAATAAAATTCCCCGGGCACAAAGATTCCTTTTCTGGCAACTTCCATCATTCCGCTAGAGAAAACAGCGCCAATGAAAATCCCCAGGCTGGCAACGATCATGATGCTTTTAAAGGAGATGCCTTTAGAGCCAATAGCAGAATTGAGGAAGTTAACAGCGTCATTGCTAACCCCAACAACCAGGTCAACCACCGCAAGAACGGCAAGTGCGACCAATATCAATAAATAAAAATTTTCCATTTTTTATAATTAAACAGGGTATTTCCCCTTTTTTATTTCATTTAAAAATGAAGGTCAAAACCTAATCTCCAGCTAATTTCATCTTGTATACCGCCAAGAGTATCATAATTAAAATCAGTCTGCACTTTTAGTTTATGCCCTACAATATATTTAGATAATCCTAAAGTATACTCATTTCTATCGGCTTCGCCTGTAACATTGGCATAGCTGTTTTCTGTGTAACGCGCAGCAATTTGATAATTGCTGGGGAACACATAGCCGGCCTGGATATTGAAAGCATTTCCTTCCAAAACAATATCGCCTGTAGGAGTACTTTCTCCCTGCTGCATGGCCACCGGTTCTTTGGCATTTCTATGAGCATATTCTGTCATTAGGGAAAATCCCTCATATTTGAACATAGCGTCCAGAAACGTAGTGGTAATATCGGTTTGATAAAGGTCATTATTGGATAAAAACATATAAGACCCCTGATTTCCACGCGTTTTTACTGCATTATCATTGAAATCATAAGTAAAACCCATCATAAGTTTTGGAGTTTCTTCCCGCACCAGGTCGGCAGAAGAATAATCTCCTCCATGCTCAAATTCTCCAAATGGAAGTAATTCCAACCTTCCTGTATATTCAAATCCGCCAAGATTACCGGTTGTTATATTTCTTCCTTCGCCCTGGGAGAAAGCAAATTTTTCACGGGTGTAGAAATCTCCTCCCCAGTGGATAAGATGTCGCAGTTGGAAGCCAACATCGCGGTCCAGGTTAAAATGGCTGTTGAGAATAGAACGGTCAATAAACTCCAGGTTTCCAGAAGAAATCACCCTTTCTATATTTCCGGGCAATTTTGTTTGGCCCACCCAGAGTTCAAAATTTTCATAGAAATTCCACATGACCACCGCATCAAGAATGAATCTTGGCGCATTGCCGGTGAATTGATTTGCGCCTGAGATGTCCCTGTTAGACAATCCTAATTCTATTTTATATTGTAATTTAGGTGAATACGCAAAACCTTTAAATTTTAAGCGAGCTCGCCTTATAAGAAAATTCTGTTCAGGGTTCCCAAAATTTTCGCCGTCATAATTCCAGGTTGTCATAGACCTAAATTGTATACGCGGTGCGAAATTTACACTGAAGGAACTATCTTTAGCAGTAAAATTGAACATTCCTTTTCCAAATTTCGTGTCACTGATTTCCTGAGAGAATACATTAACTGATAGGAAGGTAAAGGCCATTAAGACCCCAATACGTAATTTCATTTTAAAATCGTTTCTAAGTTTTTGTCGGGCACAAAGAAACAGAAGTAATGTTAAGTTAATGTTTTCCCAGTATTAACTATTTTAGATCATTTAAAAAAAGGGCTGTCCGAAAATAGGACAGCCCACACACTCGAATCCAGTCGACAAAAACTTAACGATTTTAAAGTGTGTGTCTAAAAGACTAGGCAAATAAAGAAAACTGATATGACCCAGGTATTACCGGTTTATTAAATAATATTTAAGAGATGGGAAAGTAAGGGAGTGATCGTGTGATGGAGTGATCGTGTGATGGAGTGATGAAGTGATGGAGGAGTGCCCTGAAATGAATTGTAAAAAATTCACAACTTTCTCACTTTAATTATATCTAAATGATTCATTTTCAAACATTTAATTTTTATATTGCAAAATAATCTTACTTGAAAAGGAACAAAAAATAAAGGCGATGAAAAAAATCAGCTTAAGTTTCCTATTGATTTTCTGTATCAATATTGGTATAAGCCAGATTATAGATGTGCACCTGCATTCGTATACTGATGAAGATTATTATGGAGGTCGCCCCTATCCGTTAGGAAATATATCCTCCCCCGCTACGGCTAAAGGGCATCTCAAACGAACGATAGAATTAATGGATTCTTTACATATTGAATACGCGGTTATTAGCAACAGTTTAAAAGCTAATGAAAAATGGATGGAAGCTGATGATAGATTTATTCCCGGCTATAGTGCCGGTACAGATTTGATTCCGGTAGATGAATTTGAGCAGTTAATTAAAAATGGGAAAATTAAAGTTTTTGGAGAGGTAGGCTCAGTCTATGACGGTACTACATTAACCAATCCTATTTACAAACCCTATATAGAAATATGCGAGAAATACGGGATACCGGTAATGTATCACACAGGTCCTCCCGCTCCACATTCCGAAAGTAAAGCAAAAAGAATTTTTAAAGGTGACCCTGCATTAATTGAAGATATTATTGCCACCTATCCTAATATTAAAATTTGTTTACAACATGCCGGCGCGATCTTTTGGGAAAATGCAGTAATATTAATGGCATATTACCCAAATGTATATTCCGATTTAGGGGTTTTGTTTTGGGCCAGCCCAATATCAGAAGAGATAGCTGTTAATTTTCTTAAAAAGTGTAAAAACTACGGCGTTCTTAACAAAGTAATGTACGGTACAGATCAAATGGTATGGCCGGAAAGCATGGTAGTTTCAATAGACAAATTTAACGCCCTCGGTTTTTTAACGGAAAAAGAGAAACAGATGATCCTTTACGATAATGCCAAAGAATTCCTGGGTTTAGTTGATGCTCCCAATCATAAATAATAGCAGAGTATATTTTTAAAAACTTTCAGATTAAAAATAAATATATGCAGAGGCTGGTTAAGGTAAGCCCCCGATTTTCATTTAAATTTTTCCAATATGAAAATTGATAAATTACTTTCGGTACTAAGGTGGATTTTTACTCTCCTATTTTTACTTATTGGCTTAAAATCTTTACTGGTAATTGCGAGTTTTTTGCCTGGTTCAGAATATCCGGGCAGTCCGGCAGTAAAAGCCTTTGCTGAGGCTATTTTCTCAAAAGGCTTTATTAGTCCGGTGATGTCAATTACTTACGTTGCTTCAGGAATTCTCATAATTATTAAACGAACCGCACCATTAGGACTAGTGTTGTTAGCACCCTTCATCATTCCATTTTGCTGACACATTTGATGTTTGAACCTAATCCCATTCTTGGAATTGTAATAGCCTTTTTTTGGCTGCTTTTTGTATGGCGTTTCCGAAAAGCATACCAGCCCATGTGGAACTACCCGGATTCTTTAAATAGAATTCGAAAAAAAATAGTAGAGAAACTGAATAAGTCGGGTAGTTTCAAATAAGAACTTAAGTCGCAATCGAAAATGTCAGGTTTCACAAAAAAGAGCTAAATTAGTTTGAAATGAAAAATTTAAATTGCTTTCCGCATGAAAGGCAGGCCTTTTCCAGTTATTACTGTGGCAATTTTATTTATTCTTGCTGGATCTTTGGGTTTAATATATCATATTCAGGAATTTTTCAAATCTCATATAACAGATTGGTATGAATCAGTTTGGGTTTTAATCTTAAGAGTTTTAGCGATAGTTTGTGGCGTGCTGTTACTTTTTAGGATCAAGTGGGCAAGATGGTTAGCGATTCTCTGGATGAGTTATCACATTGCTATTAGTGCACTACACTCGGTTGTTGAGATGTTTACACATATCGTACTTTTAATTATTATCTCAATATTGCTATTTTTACCAATCTCCAATAAATTTTTTCAAAAGAAATAAGAATACAGAAAAGCTGTCAACGGCGCTATCGAAAATGCCGGGTTTCATAGAAAAGAGCTAAATTGGTTACCTTAAGAAACCAGATATTAAATCAAATAATATTTATGACTCCATAATATATGGGCTTACCCGAATCTTCTAACCGTTATTTTCAATTCTCTTATCTGAAAAATATGAAATTCTTAAAATCAAGTTTATTTGCGTGGAGTATAGTGCTTTTGTGTTTCGGAAGCATTACCAACTCATTTTCACAATCGGCTCTTTTTAGCTATCAAAAATATGTAAGCGCTGAAGGTGATACCTTAAATTATAGAATGCTTGTATCAGATTATAACCCTACAAGTAAATATCCACTAGTAATTTTTTTACACGGTTCGGGAGAACGAGGCGATGACAATGAAGCTCAATTAAAATGGGGAGTTTTGAATTTTGCTTCAGACCAAAATATGAAAATGCATCATCCTATTGTTATTGCCCCTCAGTGCCCAAAAGATATGAGTTGGGCCAATTTCTCTGAGGAAGATATGGCTCTTAAACCTTCACCAACGCGGCCTATGGAACTTCTAAGGGAATTAATTAACGAAGCTGTATTAAAGTTGCCGGTTGACACCAATCGAATATACATAACCGGACTCTCAATGGGAGGTTTTGGCACGTATGATGCAATTACGCGTTATCCAGAGCTATTCGCCGCTGCAGTTCCGGTTTGCGGAGGAGGTGATGTTTCAAAAGCAGAAACTATTGCAAATATTCCAATCTGGATCTTTCATGGAGCATTAGACGGAACTGTAGATCCCGTTTTATCACAGAATATGGTAGAAGCCTTAACCAAAGCAGGTGCTCATCCAGGATATACTCAATATCCCGAAACTAGTCATTTTTCATGGATAGCTGCTTACAGCGACCCAATGCTGATGGATTGGTTATTCAGCCAACAAAAGTGATGTTTTATTAAAACATTTGCCTCCTCTGCCTGCGGCAACAGGTTTTCGCGCAAACCGAAATAGAAAAAGCCAACCTTTTGGCTGGCTTTTAGCAGTTCTTTTAAAGAAAATCATTTTTAAGGAGCCAAAAAGTTTTTGCCTTCCTAGTTGAATTTGTTAATCGTTTTCACTTTCATGCTCGTCTTCACTTTCTCCATTTCCGTCTTCCGAAGAAACAAAATTCCCCTCCTGATCAAATTTTAATTCAACACCATTATTCAGGGTAATTTCATAAGCTTCTTCATCCATCTCGGCTTCGATTATGGTATTATCAGGATAATTATCGGTTATATAATCCTTTATTACCTGAGGCAGATCATTTGGACTAAGATCTTCGTGATCTTCTCCCTGGTCGTCATTATTTTCATCCTGGCCCTGGCCTAAGAAATTACCATGCCCATCAAAAATTAGTTCAAGGTCATTTTCCAGTTTGATTTCATAATTTCCATTATTCTCCATTTCGGCCTTTTCAATATTGATATTAGGATAATTAGTATGAATGAAATCCAGGATATTTTGAGGTAAAGCGGAAGCTTGTATATGTTCATCACCAAAATCATCCTCATTATCATCATCGATACCAAGAAATTCCCCCTGGGCATTAAATATAAGTTCGGTATCATCACTCAGCGTGATCTCATAATTTTCATTATCCTCAACCTCAGCCTTAATAATTGTGAGTTCAGGATAGTTAACTGTTATATAATCCAAAATACTTTGGGGAAGAGTTGAAGTTCTTACATGTGCATCGGCTGAAAAAGCCACCGCATTCAAATCTGGCGCAACCGTATTATCATTTTCTGAACACGATTGAAATAACACAGCGAAAAGTAAAATTCCCGGTAAAAATTTATTGATTTTCATATCGCACGATTTTAATAAACATTTAAACATAAAATAGACATAGATAACGGCCATTATTTTTTTATAGTATATGCCATGTTCAAGTGATAAATTCAACTGGCCAGGTTGGTTTTTATCACCTGAACATGGATTTATCCGTTTTTTAAAAAATCTCTGAAATTATTTCTATTGATAATCGTTACCTTCGCATCATATGTTTCTGAAAACTTCTTAGGTACTTTTACTTTTCTATTTTGATTCCACTTAATTTCAAAGCCTTTTAATATTCCCGCTTCTTCTTCGATATAATCAATTTCCTGTTGTTTCACGGTTCTCCAAAAATACCCTTTAGCAAGGGAATTATTGTAGGCCCTGTTCTTTAGACGTTCAGCTATCAAAAAGTTTTCCCATAAATTACCTTTATCCTGTCTATTTTCCCAAGGCGTTAAATCACCGATTACCATATTTCTGACGCCAGTATCATAAAAGAATATTTTATGATTAGTTTTTATTTCGTTTCGTAAATTTCTACTGAAGCTTGGAAGTTTGAATATTACAAACGCCTGGCAAAGGAGGTCAATGTAGGCTGCTACTGTCTTTTTATCAATTCCTAATAACTGGGATAATTCATTATAACTCACTTCACAGCCAATTTGAAAGGCAAGGGCCCGTAATAATTTTTCAAGGACCTCTGGTTTCCGAATTCCGCCATAACTCAAAATATCCTTATATAAGTAGCTATCCGTTAGTTGTTTTAGAATATCCTTTTCTTCGCCGAAATTATTTATCACATCAGGATACATCCCATATATTATTCGTAATTCTAACTGTTGCTCCGCCTTAAGAAATCCCATATGTGATTCAAATTCATTCCAGGAAATAGGATAGAGCTGATATTCCCATTTTCTGCCTGTCAACGGTTCTTGAGTCTGGTTGTTCAATTCGAAGGCTGACGAACCGCTGACTAAAAGTTGAACTGATTTCATTTGATCAGTAATTAATTTGAGGGTAAGCCCAATATTTTCTATACGTTGGGCTTCATCTATAAAAACTATTTTATGAGTCCCTATTATATTTCTGAGTTGTTCTAAATTAGGGTTGGATAATAATTTTCTTACCGTTGGGTCATCTCCATTTAAAAAAAGGAATTCTTTCCCTTCTAATAATTTATTGAAAAGGGTAGTTTTACCTACCTGCCTTGGACCAATTAAAAGAATGGCCTTCCCAGTTCCAAATCGATTTTCTATTTTCTTTTCTAATATTCTTTTAATCATATTCAGGGATTATATTCCCCAAATATACCATTTTTCGGGGATCATATTCCCTAAATATACCTATATCTTGTTTTTCGAATTAAAATTTGATTTTCCAAACTATTTTATATGGAAATATTTCTAAAGATCACTGAAAATGCCAAGTCCCGCACTGAAGTGTTAAAAAAGTAAATGAAAATTTGTTGTACCTATGTTGTACCCAAAAAAAAGAAAAGCCTTCCGATTTCTCGAAAGGCTTCTTATTTACTGGCTCCTCCTCTTTGGGCTCCCTTCGACGGGGCTCAGGATAAACCCTTCGATGGCGCTCAGGATAAACCCTTCGACGGCGCTCAGGATAAACTTCTCGCCCAAACTGAAATAGAAAAAGCCAACCTTCCGGCTGGCTTTGTTTGCTCCTCCTCTTGGGCTCGAACCAAGGACCCTCTGATTAACAGTCAGATGCTCTAACCAACTGAGCTAAGGAGGAATGTTTTGCTTTAAAAGCGGTTGCAAATATAAATCAATTTTTAAATGCTGTCAAAACAAAATTTAAATTTTTTGAATGAAATTTTTTGCCTTTTTGATACTATTCAAATAACCAGCGATATATATCATTTCCGTTAGCATAAAGTACCAAAGCGATAAGAATAAAGAAGCCTACCATCTGTGCAATTTCCATAAATTTATCGTTCGGTTTTCTGCCGGTGATCATCTCATAAAGCAGGAACATTACATGCCCCCCATCTAAAGCCGGAATAGGCAAAATATTCATAAAAGCAAGGATGATAGAAAGTAAAGCTGTGGTATGCCAAAAGCCCATCCAGTTCCAGGTATCGGGAAATAAACCGCCAATAGCTCCAAAACCTCCTAACTGGCTGGCTCCTTTTTTGGTAAATACATATTTGAACTGGTAAACATAGTCCCGAAGGGTCCAGTAACCATAATCAAAACCTTTGCTGATGCTTTGAAGGAATCCGTAGGTCTTTCTTTTAATTTTGATATTGGTAAGCGGACCAATTCCCAACTTACCTTCTTCGTCGGGTTCGATATTACGGCTGAGGATCTCCCCGTCCCTTTCAAAAACCACTTCGATCTCCTTCTGTTTATTTTCCACAGAAATTGGCGCGATTTCATGCCAGTATCCAATATCATGTTTATTAAGTGAAATAATGCTGTCACCCTTCTGTAGACCGGCTTTTGCCGCCGCCATATTAGCCGCTACCGTATCTATTACCGGGTGATTAATGGGCACAAAAGGTTGCATGATTCCTTCATGAAACATTTTAATGCCTATCTCATCAGGAATCGAAATAGTCTCTTCCTCCCCATTTTGATGTTCAACCGTAATGCTTCGAACATCCCTCAAAAAAAGATGTTTATTAATGTCGAGGCTATTTTCAAAATCCTTTCCGTTTACCTTCAGGATCCTGTCTCCGTCTTCAAATCCATATTGTTTAAAAGTATCAGCAATTGCAAAACCTTCAGACATTTGTTCGGGCCCCACTATGGCTCGGCCCCAAACGAACATGATCATCATATAGATCAGGAATCCCAGCACCAGATTCACGGTAACCCCTCCCAGCATGATAATCAATCGCTGCCAGGCTGGTTTGCTTCGAAACTCCCAGGGTTGAGGCGGTTGGGCCATCTGCTCCTTATCCATGCTTTCATCGATCATCCCCGAAATCTTTACGTAACCCCCAAGAGGTAACCAACCGATCCCGTAGACGGTTTCACCAATTTTCTTTTTAAAAAGGGCGAACTTCACATCAAAAAACAGAAAAAATTTCTCTACCCGCGTCTTAAAAAGTTTCGCCGGAATGAAATGCCCCATTTCATGAAGTATGATCAAAAAGGACAAACTGAGTATTAATTGTATGGCTTTTACTAAAAATGGATCCATTAAGTAGCTTCAATTTTTAAATCGCACAAAAGTAAGTTTTTCTACTCTCCTACGAAAGTTTATATTTTTGAGTTCCAGCAGACATTGAAATTTTTACAGGTAGAATTCTTCTATTTCATTTTCAGCCTTTAACTTTGCCAAAATTTTGAGAATGCTAAAGTTTTTTGCTCGCTATAAGACATTCGCTATTGTAATGTTTATACTTTCTGTAATCATTATTTACACCATCTACAATCTTTACAAACCCGAAGAAAGGCTTCCTATATATCAGCCTGATATGGTAAATGCCGAACTGGTAGATTCTACCGTTCAGAATGTTCGGAAATACCACCGTATTGCCGATTTCAAATTAATAAACCAAAACGGTGATACCATCACCCAGGATTTTTATAAAAATAAGATCTATGTGGCCGATTTCTTCTTTACTACCTGTGTGACCATTTGCCCTATAATGACCGATCATATGGTGAAAATACAGGAAAAAATCAAAGACGACCCTGAGGTGTTATTGCTTTCCCATAGCGTTTTTCCGGTGGCCGACAGTGTCCCGGCCTTAAAGAAATACGCCGAAGAAAAAGGTGTTATCGATGAAAAATGGAATCTTGTTACCGGCGATAAGAAGCAAATCTATGAACTGGCTAGAAAATCGTACCTGGCTACCAAAACTACCGGAGATGGCGGGAAGTATGATATGATCCATACCGAAAATTTCGTGCTTGTGGATAAAGAACGGCGAATCCGGGGATTTTATGACGGGACCGACCCAAAAGCTATCGAACAGCTTATGCACGATATTGGGGTTCTGGAAAAAGAATATAAGTAAACTTACTTTTTTATGCTTTCACTTTTCTATTGGTCTAAATTCCATTACTTTTGCCTTGTTTAAAATCAATCTAAATAAAAATGAAGGTAACGGTTGCTAATCTCAAAAGGGGCCAGCGCGGGATCATCAAAGACTTCTCGGCCGATATGCTCCCTTTAAAGTTACTGGAAATGGGCTGCCTGCCCGGCAATGTGGTCGAGCTGGTACAAACCGCTCCCTTCAAAGACCCGATGTATCTGAATATCAACGGAAGTCATCTGGCTATTAGAAAAGAAACTGCCCTTTTAATCGAAATTGAATTGATAAGCTAATATGGCAAAACAAATCAATGTTGCCTTAATAGGAAATCCTAATACTGGCAAAACCTCTGTTTTCAATCAGCTAACCGGCCTTAACCAGAAAGTGGGGAATTACCCGGGAATTACTGTTGAAAAAAAAGAAGGCATTTGTAAACTTCCGCGGGGGTTAAAAGCCCATATCATTGACCTGCCCGGTACTTATAGCCTGAATGCTTCTTCGTTTGATGAGAACGTGGTCATCGAACTGCTTCTTAATAAAAATGATAAAGATTATCCCGATGTTGCCGTTGTGGTAAGCGATGTGGAAAATCTGAAAAGAAATTTACTCCTCTTTACCCAGGTAAAAGATCTTGGTATTCCTACCATCCTGGTGGTAAACATGGCCGACAGGATGAAAAGAAAAGGCATCAGCCTTAATGTTGAGGAATTTGAAGAGAAATTGAAGACTAAGGTCGCCCTCGTGAGCGCCCGGAAAAGGATGGGAATTGATTATTTAAAAGAACTCATTATCAATTATCGGCATTTACCCATAGAGCCCTGCCTAAATGCTTCAATTATTGACCCGGAATATTTTAATAATCTACGACAAATGTTTCCCAACCAGTCGCTTTACAAGTTGTGGTTGGTGATCACCCAGGACGTCAATTTTGGCAACATCAGCAGGTCAGGGATCAACAACGCCGCTGATTTCAATACCAAGTCGGGAAGTGATCTTAAAAGGCTTCAGCAAAAGGAAACAATTTTAAGATATCAGTTCATAAACGGAGTTTTAAAAGAGACTTTAACGATAGATAAAGATGCTGCCACCGATCTTCGTTCCAGGCTGGATCGCATTCTCACTCATAAAGTGTGGGGATATTTGATATTCTTTACCATTCTTCTAACCATTTTTCAGGCTATCTATAACTGGTCAAGTTATCCCATGGATCTTATTGATACCGAATTTGCGAAGCTGGCAGAATGGTCTAATGCCGTTTTACCAGCCGGACCTTTTACAAGCCTCATCTCTGAAGGAATAATCCCCGGCCTGGGCGGAATTATCATTTTCATTCCTCAAATCGCATTTTTGTTCCTGTTTATTTCCATTCTTGAAGAATCGGGCTATATGAGCAGGGTAGTTTTCTTAATGGACAGGATTATGCGAAAGTTCGGTTTAAGCGGAAAAAGCGTGGTTCCCTTGGTTTCTGGAACCGCCTGTGCCATCCCCGCAGTCATGGCTACAAGAAATATTGAACACTGGAAGGAACGTCTTATCACCATTCTGGTGGTTCCGTTCACCACCTGTTCGGCACGCTTGCCCGTTTATCTAATTATCATCGCGCTAGTGATTCCCGATAAGACGATACTCGGACTGAATTATCAGGGCTTAACCCTTATGCTGCTTTATCTTATCGGTTTCGGAATGGCAATTTTTTCAGCATGGATCCTCAACAAGATCCTTAAAAACAAATCCAAACGATATTTTGTAATTGAAATGCCTAATTACAAGCTGCCTATGCTGAAAAATGTCAGTATAAATGTAGTTGAGAAAACAAAATCATTCGTTTTCGGCGCCGGAAAAATTATCCTTGCTATTTCTATTATCCTCTGGGTGCTGGCGAGCTATGGGCCGGGCGATAAATTTGAAAACGCCGAAGAAATCGTTAAGGAAAAATATCAGAATCCTGCGAATGTTTCCGATCAAAAACTCGAAAATCAAATCGCTTCTTATAAATTGAAACATTCGTATATCGGCATCATGGGGCAGGGAATCGAGCCGATTGTACGACCTCTGGGGTATGACTGGAAAATTGGGATTGCCATTATCAGTTCTTTTGCCGCCCGGGAGGTATTTGTAGGGACTTTGGCTACTATCTATAGTGTGGGAAGTGATGAGGAAGAAACCATCAAAAATAGAATGGCCGCGGAAACAAACCCGGTTCTAGGTGGTCCCTTGTTCACCTTTGCAAGCGGCGTGAGCCTGCTGCTTTTTTATGCCTTCGCGATGCAGTGTATGAGTACGCTTGCCATTGTGAAAAAGGAAACTAATACCTGGAAATGGCCGTTATTACAGTTGATTGTTATGAGCAGCTTCGCATATTTGGTTGCTTTACTTGCATTTCAGCTGTTAAAATAGTAATTTATAGACAGTAAAAACGACACATAGAATATGGTAAGTTTACAGGAAATATTAGTATTTATAATTTTTTTGATTGCTGCTGGCTATCTGGTGACCAAGTTCATCTGGAAGCCAGCGTTTTTAGGTGGAAAAAAGAAATCAGGTTCCTGCGGAGTTTCTGATTGTGGCTGCGATCATTAAAGGTCAATCTACTTTTTCGGAAATTTCAATAAATAAGGAATAATCTTCAGGATTTATTTTCCGCCGGATATCCGGATATGGATAAAGTGAAAATCTGCTAATCTCAATATTATTTTTATCAAAAAATTCAGCTAATGAAGTTCCGGCTGAAGTAAAAATTCCTGTACCCAACGATCTATTTCCTTTAAAAAATTCAAGTTTTACCTTTGCTTCTCCGGCCCAGATGCAGTTAACTCCTTTTGAGCAGCGTGAATCTGAGATCACTTCGCAAAAGACTATGGAATAATCTTCAAACGCTAACTTACCTCCGAGACAGAGCTCCTCGCCAATATTTCTGAAATTTTCGGCTTCTCCGGTTTGCGGGAAAGAAGTTTCGGCCAGAAGCATTAAACATACCGCTAAGAATATTCTCATAATTGTTTTATTTTAAAGACGATCCGGAACAAGCTTTGTTGCAATTAAGCAAGTCCCACATCCAGCGTCATCATAATCATAAATCCTCCGATAAAACCAAGTGTTGAGATATCAGTATGCGCACTTTGCTGTGATTCTGGTACCACCTCTTCTACCACCACAAAAATCATGGCGCCGGCGGCAAAACATAAAGCATAGGGCAAGACAGGTTTAAAGGTCATCACCGCCCAGGCACCTAAAACCGCGGCAATAGGCTCAACTATTGCAGAAAGCTGGCCGTAATTAAAACATTTCCACCTGCTGAGTCCCTGGCGGCGTAGAGGCATAGCCACGGCAAAACCTTCAGGAAAATTCTGCAAACCAATACCAATGGCCAGAGCAACGGCCCCTCCAATGGTTGCGCCCTCAAAGCCGGCGCTCACACCCCCAAAAAGCACTCCAATAGCAAGCCCTTCAGGAATATTATGTAAGGTAATAGCCAGGGTAAGAAGTATAGATTTATGCCAGGCAGTTTTTACCCCTTCTTTTTCAGTTTCTTTAAAATTTACATGCAGGTGCGGCAGGATCTTATCAAGTGCGAAAATAAAAAGGGCGCCGAGCGAGAAGCCGATCACAGCCGGAATTACCTTTGCAAAACCTTCCCCCGGGCTCATTTCAATTCCCGGAGCAAGCAAGCTCCAAAAGCTGGCTGCCACCATTACACCCCCCGTAAAACCCAGCATTCCATCAAAAAATGCTCGATTCATTCCTCTTAAAAGAAAAACCAGTGAAGCTCCTAAAGCGGTTAACCCCCAGGTGAAAATTGTTGCGTAAAGAGCCGCCAGAACGGGATCAATACTTTTAAAATATTCAATAACTCCTTGCATATTCTGTGAATTTTATGAAATAAAAACTGGTATTTTAATACGATGGCGAACCTTATCTACGGTAGTTCCGAAGAGGAGATCTTTAAAAAAGGCATGGCCGTGACTACCTAAAACCAGTAAATCAAAATCACCGGAATTTACAATTTTTGGCAAAGCTTTTTTGGAAAGCCCGAAACCGAGTTGAATATTTATTTGGTAGCCGTTATTTTCGAGCTCCGATCTATAATCTTCAAGAAACTCCATATCGCTGGAGGTTTCGAAATCTTTTATCTGATTTCCATAAAGAATAGCTCCCGGCGTTTCCACAATATGAACAAGGGTGTATTTTGCTTCTTTTCCTCCAATTTGTAATGCCGAAGCGATACTTTTACTATCGGCTGTAGAAAAATCGACCGCTACCGCAATATTCTGATAAGCTTTCGGAATAGAAAGTTGCCCAATTTGTGAAGCTGTTATATGAGGGACCATTTTGGTCTCTTTTTCAGCGAAAAATCTTTTGATATAGGGCCATAAACCGATGAACAGAAGGAGCAATACGGCCCCAATAGCAACCGGAATAACGAAAATCCAGATCCAAAACGGGTTTTCGGAATTCTGAAGCCAATTGATTATCTCATCGTTTACCAGCTTTACATTTAAAGAAACTATGATTATGGTAATGAGCCAGGAAGCTGCTGCAATGGGCCATTTTATCTGGTATCCCTTCATCATTTTGTTATCACTAACGAAATGAATTAACGGAATCACGGCAAATCCCAGTTGCAGGCTTAGCACGACCTGGCTAAGTACCAGTAATTCACCGGTGGAACTTTCCCCAAAAAAATAAATGGTAAGCAAGGCGGGAATAATGGCAAGAAGCCTGGTAATGAGTCTTCGTACCCAGGGCTGAATCCGCAAATTCAGGTAACCTTCCATTACGATCTGTCCTGCCAGGGTTCCTGTTAGCGTAGAACTTTGTCCCGCCGCGATCAGGGCGAGTGCAAAGAGAACAGGTGCCAGAGAACTTCCGAGTAAAGGTTCCAGCAGGGCATGGGCGTCCTTAATTTCCGCAACCTGGTAAATTCCATTTTTGTAAAAGACCGAAGCGGCAAGAATGAGAATGGCAGCATTGACAAAAAAGGCAAAATTCAGGGCGATTGCCGAATCGGCAAAATTATACTTCAATGCCTGTTTTATGCCCGCTTTAGTTGGTATGATCTTTCTGGTTTGTACCAGCGAGGAGTGAAGGTAAAGATTATGAGGCATCACCGTCGCACCGATAATTCCAATTGCGATATAAAGGGCACGATTGTTCTTAATTTCAGGGATAAAACCAGTTGCTATTTCAGCTAAATCGGGTTTTGCGAAAAACAATTCCAGAAAGAAACACAAACCGATGACCGCTACCAAAGAAATGATAAAGGCTTCCATTCTGCGAATCCCTTTATTCATTAAAAAAAGCAGCAAAAAACTGTCAAAAACCGTAATGCTTACGCCCCAAAGGAGTGGAATATGGAAAAGAAGCTCAAGGCCTATGGCCATTCCCACCACTTCGGCAAGATCGGTAGCAGCAATGGCTATTTCAGCCAAAATATAAAGAATAAAATTAACAAATTTGGGATATTCTTTTCGGGAGGCCTGTGCCAGATCAAGACCACTAACGATCCCAAGCCTGGTGCACAAACTCTGGAGCAATAGCGCCATGATGTTAGACATGAGCAGCACCCACAACAGAGAATATCCAAACTGGCTTCCGCCGGCAATATCGGTGGCCCAGTTCCCGGGATCCATATATCCAACACTTACCAGGTAGGCAGGGCCCAAAAAGGCGAAGATTTTCCTCCAAAAGGTTTTTTGGTCAGAGGCGTTTACCGAACCATGCACCTCTTCCAGAGATCTCTTCAGCTTTTCCTTAGCCTTCATTTTCCTGTATTTTTACAAAAAGATTAAAAGCCGTCTTTTTGGAAAGACTCATCTGCCCTTCTGAAGTTTCCACCAATACAGACTGATCAAAATCTTCTTTGTGCAAAAGGGTGATCTTACTTCCAAGAGCAATGTTATTCTTATCTAAATACCGAAGAAAAGATGCCGATGAATCTTTAACTCCCATCACAATGGCGGTTTCACCTTCACGGCATTCGCTCAGGAGAATTCGGCTGGTTTTTGCAAAATTTCCTTCCTCGTCTGGAATTGGATCGCCATGCGGATCTCTTTTCGGATAACCGAGAAATCGATCCAGCTCATGTATGAGTTTTTCAGATTTTATATGTTCCAGTTGCTCTGCAACCTCATGCACCTGATCCCAGTTAAAATCGAGTTTCTCTACCAGAAAATATTCCCACAAACGGTGGTTCCGCACTATTTTTACAGCTTCTTTCCTGCCTTTTGGACTCAGTTTCACGCCCTGATATTTCCGATATTTCACCAGATCTTTATCTGATAACTTTTTAACCATATCGGTCACCGACGATGCCTTTGTTTGCATTTCTTCGGCAATCGCATTTGTGCTAACGCCATTTTTTGCTGTTCCTTCCAGATGAAAAATGGCTTTTAAATAGTTTTCTTCAGAAAGACTGATCCCCATATTCTTTTCGAGTTATAAAACAAAAATAAGGCTTTTTTGGCTTTATAAAACTTTATTTTTAGCCTAACCTAAATTTTCAACCTAAAAACAGGTAATTACAGGGTAGAATTTTCAGCTAAAAAATTACATACCTCTCTCCTTTTGAATTAGTTCGTAAGCTTCCTGGACTTTTCTGAATTTTTCCTCGGCGCCTTTTCGGTAGGCTTCATCCATATGTCCGAGTTTATCGGGATGGTACTTTTTGGCCATTTTCCGGTAGGCTTTTTTCACCTCCTCATTGCTGGCATTTTTTTCAATCTCGAGAATGGTATAAGCATAATCGGCCTTTTTAAAGAACATGGCCTTTATGCTTTCAAAATCGCGGCGGTTGAGCTGAAGATATCCTGCAATTTCCTGGATGACCTCCGCTTCCGGCTCACTCACGCGGCCATCGGCCTGAGCTATGCCGAATAAAAAATGAATGATTTGAAGCCGGGTCGCATATCTGGTTTTTGCAGCAAGGTACCTGCCAATTCTCGAAGCCGAAACCTGCCGGTTCTTCACCACTTCATTAAAGGTGCGAAAAGTGGCATTTGCGCGCTCCTTTCCGTAAGACTGGACGAAATAGGTTCTTACATAATCGAGTTCCTGTTGAGAAACATGGCCGTCAGCCTTGATCACTATGGAGCACAGGGAAAGGAGATTCAGTTCAAAATCACCGGGAGAAACATGCTGTTTCTGTTCGCCAAACCAGGAATTAAGCAATCCGCCGGTGGAACGTATATAATTGTCGAGCAGTGTACCTATAATAAAGCCAAGTATCGCCCCCGGAATGCGGGCATACATAAATCCGAGGACTGCGGCAAGCCATTTGATCATTGGGCAATTTTCTTTAGCCGCTAAGATAACACTTTAAGAGCGGAAGCCACAAGCTTAATAAATTCTGAGGAATTAGAAAAGGATATAAATTCAACCTATTTGTTCATAGGAATTTGAGATATGTATAGCCAAACATAATTTGTATCTTTGTGCTTCAAATAAGTTTTATAATTTAAAATCGTAATATATGTATCCAGCAGAATTGGTGAAACCAATGAGAGAAGATCTAACCAGCATTGGTTTTGAAGAATTGCACACCGTGGAAGATGTAGAAAAGGCGATGGAGAAAAAAGGAACCACGCTTGTAGTTGTGAATTCGGTTTGTGGCTGTGCCGCTGCCAATGCCCGACCAGGAGCCAGACTTTCTCTTCAGAATGCCAAAACACCCGATAATTTATTTACCGTTTTCGCCGGAGTAGATAAGGAAGCTACTGAAAAGGCTCGTGGTTATATGCTGCCTTTCCCTCCTTCTTCTCCTTCCATGGCGCTTTTTAAAGACGGAGAGCTCGTTCATATGTTGGAACGCCATCATATTGAAGGCCGTCCGGCTGAAATGATCGCAGAAAACCTTATGGGAGCTTACAACGAATATTGCTAGTGAACAATTAAGAATTTATAAGGCCTCACGCCTCTGCGTGGGGCTTTTTTATGCTTTGAAATAGCTATTTTTGTATTTTTAAGAAAATGAAAAAAATACTCTCATACTTTTTATCGGTCGTCTTTTATTTTTTCTTCGGAATTACGCTTCTGGTTTTCCACCCTATCCAGTGGGTTTCCCTGAAACTTGGCGGTTATGAGGCTCATAAAAAAAGCGTGGATATCTTCAATTTTTTTCTTCTTCGTTGCCTGAATTTACTGGGAACAACCTTTACAGTAGAAAATGATTTCGATATTCCCGCTGATAAAACCTGCATTTTTGTGGCTAACCACCAGGGAATGTACGATATCCCGCCTATTATCTGGTATTTTAGAAAACATCACCCGAAGTTTGTAAGCAAAAAGGAACTGGGAAAAGGGATCCCGAGTATCAGTTTCAATTTAAGACATGGTGGTTCGGTTTTGATCGACCGTAAAAATCGCCGGGAATCTTTGCTGAAAATGAGCAAGTTTGCCGATTATCTTGCAAAAACAAAACGCTCTGCAGTAATTTTTCCCGAAGGCACCCGAAGCCGCACCGGGCAACCAAAGAAATTCCAGGTGAGCGGAATGATGATGCTTTTTAAAAAATTACCCGATGCCGTGGTGGTTCCCATAACCATCAATAACTCCTGGAAGCTTTTTAAACATGGAAGTTTCCCTATAGACCCCGGCGTTCATATTCATTTAAAAACTCATAAACCTATTCCGGTCAATTCTACCGATGCCGAAAGTCTTGTAGCCGAAGTGGAAAGAACGATAATAGCAGATATCCGATAATTGATGAATAAAGACCTGCTTATTTCCCAAACCATTGATTTTGTAAAAGAAACGCTCAAAAATGCCGAAGGCGGACATGACTGGTTTCATATTGAAAGGGTTTTGAATAATGCACGGCATATTGCGAAAGGTGAAAACGCCGATATGCTGGTGGTGGAATTGGGAGCTCTGCTGCACGATATAGCCGATTCCAAATTTCATAACGGGGATGAAAGCGTTGGTCCGGAAATGGCCCGTGAATTCCTGAAATCTCGCGAAGTTCCCGATGCGATTATCAATCATGTAATCAAGATCATCGAGAATATTTCCTTTAAAGGTGGAAATGTGGAAAGGGATTTTACTTCCGTCGAACTCGATATAGTCCAGGATGCCGATCGGCTTGACGCCATTGGCGCCATTGGGATTGCGAGGACTTTTAATTACGGCGGATTTAAAGGAAGAGCCCTTTACGATCCTGAGATCGAGCCCAACCTTAACATGAGCAAGGAAGAATATAAAGCTTCCACAGCCCCTACCATCAACCACTTTTATGAAAAATTGCTGCTTCTAAAAGACCGGATGAATACCGCAACCGGGCGCCGAATCGCCGCAGATCGACATGCTTTTATGAAGCGTTTTCTTGATCAATTCTATTCCGAATGGAATGGCGAGGCTTAAAAAAGTTTCATTTGTCCGTCTTTAAACTGCTCGTGTAGATCGCAATTCAAGGGCGAAATTTCGCGGTCTTTTAAATAAAGTTTTCTGGCAATTTTAAACTGCTGTGCCACCTGGTCGGCGAATTCACCTTCTCCCTTCATGCGGGTTCCAAAACGACTGTCATTTAAACTTCCGCCGTGAACATGAGCGATTTGATTTAGTACCCTTTCAGCTCTGTCTGGCATTGCTTTTTTGATCCAATCGGTAAAAATTCCTCCAATAGCTCCGTTTAATCTCACGATGGTATAGCCTACACCCAAAGCTCCACGATCGGAAATTTCTTTTACCAAAGGCATAATTTCATGACTGTTGATGGAAGGAATAATAGGAGCCATCATCACCCTTACCGGAATACCTTCTTTCGAAAGTTTCTCTACCGTTTCCAGTCTTCTATTGATACTGGCCGTTCGTGGTTCCAGAATTCTCCTGGTATTCTCCTGTAGGGACGTTATTGAAATATTCACATTCACGAGCCTGTGTTCATTTAATTCTTTCAGGATATCAAGATCGCGTTGTACCAGGGCATTTTTGGTGATTATTCCCACCGGATGCCTATATTTTAGAAAGGTCTTTAAAAGATTCCGTGTTATTTCCAGCTTCTTCTCGACTGGCTGATAGCAATCGGTATTTCCCGAAAGCATGATCGTTTCGGCTTTCCAGCTTTTGCTTCTCAGTTTGGCTTCAAGCAGTTCTACCGCATTTCTTTTTACCAGAATTTTCTGTTCAAAATCGAGTCCGGCGCCATAGCCCCAGTATTCATGAGAATTTCTGGCATAACAATAAATGCAGCCATGCTCACAACCCTGATAGGGATTCAAACTATAACCCGGCCCCACATCGGGACTGGTAACTTTATTGATTATGGTTTTTGGAAATGTTTCAATGATGCTGGTCTTGTTTTCCTGGGCTTCATCTCCTTCTGTCGCGCAGTAATTCAAAAAATCATCGCGCATTTCATGGCGATGTTCCAGGAATTTATTTGCCACATTTTGCTGCGCTCCTCTTCCTTTAATAAAATCCTTCTCCATATTTCAAAAATATGGATATTTTCCAATTTAAAGGATTTTTTCCTATTAAAGTTTAAGAGCTTTTAAGCTTAAAGCTCTAAGCCATTATAGAATATTGTACAATAAAGGAGACTGCTTCGTTGACTTCGTCCCTCGAAGTGACTAATCACAGGCTGTTGTCCTTACGATCCGCCAGGGGCGGACAAGCAATCTCATAATTTCAGCTACAAGCTTAAGCCTAAAGCTCCCAGTCCAGAAAAGTCCTGATTCCAGTTTCAGAAAAGACCAGGTTAAAATAGAAAATGTCATCTTTCGACTCCGCTCAAGATGACAGTCATATTGATAAAGTTAAAGCTGTTACCTCCAACTTCGAAAATCGTAAATTTCATTGAGATTACTTCTCCGCTCAAGGCGGATCGTAATGACAATTTTTTAAAAAATTATTTCCCTGGAAAATCTGCTTTTCGCTTGTTTAGAAAGGCTGAAGTTCCTTCCTTAAAATCTTCGGTTCCAAAAGCACGGCCAAATTCTTCAATTTCAGTTTCAAAACCGTTTCTTCCGGCCTCATAATTGGCATTGATCGCCCTGATAGCCCCTTTAATAGCCACCATAGAATTTTTCATGATCTTACGCGCCATATTTTCTGCAAATTCCAGCAGTTCATCAGGTTCAGTTACGTGATTTACTAAATTGTATTGTAAAGCCTGGCTGGAATCGATCATTCCGGCGGTCATGATCATTTCCATGGCACGACCTTTACCTACGAGCTGTGGCAGCCGCTGTGTGCCACCATAACCCGGAATCACTCCCAAAGAAGTTTCGGGAAGCCCCATTTTCGCATTTTCGCTCGCAATTCTGAAATGTGCCGCCATGGCCAGTTCGAGTCCCCCGCCAAGAGCAAATCCGTTCACGGCTGCTATAACAGGTTTCGGAAAATTGGCAACATAATTGAAGAGTTTTTCCTGTCCTTCAGCCGAAAGTCTTTTTCCTTCTTTAGGAGAAAAATCGGCGAATTCACTAATATCTGCACCGGCTACAAAAGCTTTTTCCCCGCTACCGGTAAGAATAACAACCTTCACCTCTTCATCAGCTTTCGCCTCTTTAAAGGCCTCATGCAATTCCTGAATAGTTTCACGGTTGAGAGCATTGAGTTTCTTGGGCCTGTTAATCGTGATCGTTAAAATATTTTCGTCAATTTCAGTTTGAATATTCTGGTAGCTCATAAGTTTTATTTTGGAAATCTAACTTTAAAGATAGTGCCTTTATTTTGTTTAGACACAAAACAGATGGTTCCGTTATAGGTCTCCACGATATTTTTTACCATCGCAAGTCCGAGGCCCATTCCGCTCGATTTTGTGGTGAATTTGGGCTCAAAAACCTTCTCTTTATTTTCTTCGGAAATCCCTGAACCATTATCGCATACCGAAACACATACCATTTCATCTTCCTCTTCCACAGAAATTACAATATGCGGATTTTCAGTTTCATTAAGCGCCTGAATGGCATTTTTCACCAGATTGGTGATCACGCGAATCAGCTGCGTTCGATCAAATCTGGCCAGGATCTCCTCTTTATCACATTTGAATTCGATATAAGGTTCATTGAAGATGTCGAGCGCCAGTTTTACGATTTTAGGAACATTCAGCGTTTCGCTTTGCTGTGCCGGCATCTTGGCAAAATTTGAAAAGGCCGAAGCTATCGAGCTCATCGTATCGATCTGGTTAATGAGCGTATTTGAATATTCCTTCACTTTCTGATCTATTTCCGGATCGTTTTTGTCAAAATTCCGAAGAAAACTCTGGACGCTCAACCTCATCGGTGTCAACGGATTCTTGATCTCGTGCGCCACCTGTTTTGCCATTTCGCGCCATGCCTGTTCGCGCTCACCGGTAGCCAGTTTTACCGCGCTTTCTTCCAGCTCATCGATCATACTGTTATAGGCCGAAACTAGTGAGTAGATCTCCTCAGTGGCATTCCCGATCTCGATCTTTTGATTGCGCTTATCCAGCCTGGTTTGGTTGATCTTTTCAGAAATTATCTTCAGCGATTTGGTGATATATTTTGAAAGGAAAAATGACAAAATAATCGCCAGCAGAAGCATAAAAAGATATACTTCTCCCATTTTCACCAGGAAATTATGAAGGTCACGATTCAAAAGAGAATCGTCCTGAACATAGGGCAGATATAGAATTGCCAGCGGTTTGAATTTTTCGTCGGTTATGTAGGAATAGGAAGACTGGTATTTTTGACCGTTGATCTCAGTTTTTTTAAGCAGATGTTTTTCAGGAGAAGCACTGAGTTCCTTCAGAATTTTATCATTCAGCTTCGCATTGGCAGTATCGCGAAAGAAAGATTCATCAGATTTAATGATGAGATTTCCGTTGAGATCGTAAATATAGATCTGCATTTCGTGGATCGCGGCGAGATCGTAGATCTGCTTTCGGTCACGCAAAATATTACCAATATTTTCGGTGTTTACGAGGTAAGAAGTATTGGCGAGAATGATCTTGATATTTTCGCGAATCGCTTCCTCTTTGCGCTCCAGCCGTTCACGGTGATAACTTTCCGCCTCTTCTTTATACTGATAAACCGTCACTCCAAAAATTAGGATAGAAGCTCCCAGGACCAAAAGTATCATGGAAATAAATATCCGCGTTCGTAAAGAGAGTTTCAGCATTTTCATATACACCGGCTTGCTTGCATTGCAACAATTATCACACCATATCAGGCATTCGGGTTTTTTGATCTGATTCTTTTATAGAGCCTGATGCCCAGCATAAGCAAAATTGCCAGGAGAAAAATACCTAAAACCCCGTAGATCCAGTTGATCGCGTTGCGAACGATCACCAAAAAGATCACCGAAAAAAGGATTAGCGTGGAGCCTTCATTCCAGATGCGCATTTGGTGCGAAGACCATTTCACAATATCATTCTGTAGCTCTTTATAAATAAAATGAGATTTGATATGGTAGGCAAAAAGCAGCAATACGAAGAACAATTTTACGTTCATCCAGCCCTGCTGCAGCCAGGAAGGCATCATAATAAGCAGAATTACGGCAAAAAGCGTGGCCAAAATTGCTGAAGGCCAGGTAATGATGAGCCAGAGCCGTTTGGTCATCAGTTTAAACTGATTGATCAAGATACTCTTTTCGGGTTCTTCCTTTTGAGCGGCTTCGATATGATAAATGAACAGTCTCGGGATATAAAAAAGCCCCGCAAACCAGGTTATCACAAAGATTAGATGCAGGGCTTTTATGTAATTGTAATATTCCATTAATCTTCAGCTTCTACAAAAAGATAGTTCAGGTCCATTTCGTTAAAGCGTTTATTGAATTCTTTTACCTGATCGGAAAGCAGCTGGTCAAACTTCTCAAGTTGCGAATTAACCTTTTTGGTCAGTTCATTTTTAACTTGAATATCCTGCTCGGTTGGCGGAAAATCGTCCATTCCAACGAGACTATTCAAATGTGCCAGTTTATTGGTCAATTTTATAGGAAAATTAAGCGGATCCTGATTGCTTCGGTTTTTGGTCTGGTAAAGTGCGTTCTCAATTTCAGAAATTGAATCGCTTAACATCTGCGCTTTTTCAACCAGGGGTTTTACCTTTTCGTCGCCCTTGTACCTTTTTTCAAAAGTCGAAAGCTGTTTTTCCAGGTCCCTCATTTTCTGAATTGATTTATGGGCTTTATCAACCGTATTATTTACATCTGAAATAAAATCGAATTGCCTTTGCATTCCGGCAATATCGGTTTCGGCATTAGGATCGGCCAGAACTTTAAAATTTTTGGTTTGCACCTCATCGCCAACCTGCAAAACAACTTTATATTCACCGGGTACTGCCTGTGGAGCATCGGTACTCGCCCACCAGAGAATCATTCCGTCAAGCACCTTAGCGCCTTTTCCTCTTAAATCCCAGGTTTGCAAATTTGCACCCTGTTTTACCTCCAGTTTATTTTTTTCGCTATCGGTACTGAAAGTTTGGATAGTATCATTTTTAGCATTGAGATAACTCAACTTTATCGTCTTGTCTTTTGGATCTTCAACATAAAAATAGGTCATTACTCCCGCAGGATGATTGGTGCCGGCCGTTAATGATCCTTTTTTGGAACTTCCTCCCATTCGGTATGCATCTTCAGGTTTAAATAGAATATTCCCCTTATTTTCTGTGTTATATAACTGATGCAACAACGTAAGATCATCGATGATCCAGATACTCCTTCCCTGTGTGGCAACGATAAGATCGTTATTTTTGATCTTTAAATCGGTAACGGGAACAATGGGAAGGTTTAACTGAAAATGCCTCCAGTTGGCACCATCATCAAAAGAAATATACATGCCGTTTTCAGTTCCCGCATACAGAAGTTCTTTTTGTTTGGGATCTTCTCTTACTACGCGGGTAAAATCTTCAGCTTCTATTCCATCAGTGATCTTTTTCCAGGACTTGCCGTAATTGGTTGTTTTGAAAAGATAGGGTGCAAAATCACCTAATTTATAAGTTGTTGCGGCAATATAAGCAGTTCCGGGATCGAAATGAGAAGGCTCCACGCTATTGATCATCGCCCATTTAGGCAGATTTTTAGGAGTGACATTTTCCCAGTTTTTGCCTCCATCTTTGGAGACGTGAACAAGACCATCATCACTTCCGGTCCACAGCAATCCTGGAGTCACAGGAGATTCAGCAGCCGCGAAAATGGTTCCGTAGTATTCCACGGAAGTGTTATCCTGAGTAATTGGGCCACCGGAGGATTTCAGTTTTGAAGGATCGTTCCGGGTAAGATCAGGACTTATAACCTTCCAGCTTTGTCCTTCGTTGGTACTCATGTGTAAATGATTGGAAGCTGTATATAATTTATCTGGATCATTGGGTGAAAAGAAGATAGGGAAATTCCACTGAAAACGGTATTTCATGTCCTCGGCTCCATGCCCCATCGGATTATCAGGCCAAACGCTCACGCTTCGTACGGTATTTTTTTCATGATTGAAGCGGGTTAGGAAGCCATCATAACTTCCGCCATAAACAATTTCGGGATTTTCAGGATCTACCGCGATATGCGCGCTTTCTCCCCCCGCGGTTTCTTCCCAGTCGTCTTCGCCAATAGAGCGGCCTTCGGTTCTATATGGAATTCGGATGGTTGAATTATCCTGCTGGGCAGAATAAATTCGATAAGGAAAAGCATTATCTGTAGTTAGTCTGTAAAACTGCGCCGTAGGCTGATTGTAATAGGTACTCCACGTTTTTCCGCCGTCGTAAGTTACCTGCGCCCCGCCATCATCAGCAATGATCATGCGGTTAGGATCTTCGGGAGCGATCCATAGATCGTGGTGATCACCATGGGGTGCATTATGACTGGTAAAAGTTTTTCCGCCATCGGTACTTTTATGATAGCTTACGTTCATCACGTAAACCGTATTCTCATCTTTGGTATCGGCATATATTTTCGAATAATACCAGGCCCTTTGTCTCAAAGAGCGATCATCATTCACATATTCCCAGGTATCGCCGCCGTCATCACTTCGGTAAACGCCGCCTTTATCTTTATTTTCCACAATTGCCCAAACGCGTTCACTATTGACGGGTGAAACGGTTACCCCAATAATTCCCAGAGTATCCGTTGGAAAACCTTTATTTTTTGAAATCTCTTTCCAGTTTTCGCCACTATCGGTACTCTTCCATAAAGCCGAACCTGGTCCGCCACTGCTCAGGCTGTAAGGCGTACGCTGAATATTCCAGGTAGAAGCATAAAGAATTCGTGGATTTTTAGGATCCATTACCAAATCGACAGCTCCAGCATTCTCATTGGCAAAAAGCGTCTTTTTCCAGGTTTTACCTCCGTCAGTAGATTTATACACGCCTCTTTCTTCGGTGGGCTTATAGATATTTCCTAACACTGCAGCGTAGACGGTATTAAAATCATTGGGATCCACCACCATTCTGGGAATATGCCGACTCTTTTCAAGCCCCATATGCTTCCAGGTCTTACCGGCATCGACAGTTTTCCAGACGCCATTTCCGGAAGAAACATTTCCGCGGATGGTACCTTCACCTCCGCCCACATAGATCACATTATGATCGCTCGGAGCCACTTCCACAGAACCTATCGAGCCTCCGAAGAAGCCATCGGAGATATTTTCCCAGGTTTCGCCTCCATTTTCAGTACGCCAAACCCCGCCGCCTGTTGCACCAAAGTAAAACAAATCTGGCTGACCGGGAACTCCTGTTACTGCAGCGCTTCGGCCTCCACGAAAAGGTCCGATTAACCGATAATCGAGCGCATCATAAAGTTTTTTGTCAAAATTTTGGGCTAAAAGATCATTAGAAGAAATTAAAAAAATCAGGCATACGAAAAGGCCTGAACGAAATAACTTATTTATCATGAAAATAAAAGATTTGTGAACGGATTTAAAGATAGTTAAATATGTTAATTTTCGGAAAAGCCTAGCGGAGTGTTTTTACAATTTCCCGGTTCAGAAAATACCCTGTGATTATAGTTGACAGTAAATCGGCTACCGGAAAAGAAGCCCAGACGCCGGTTTCTCCAAAATAAACAGGCAGAATGAGTATAAGCGGAATAAAAATAAATCCCTGCCTGGATAAGGTTAGAAGGAAAGCAGGGATCGCTTTTCCAATCGCCTGAAAATAAGCCGCTCCAATAAGCTGTAGCGCGATAATTGGCGTTGCTGCAAACACCCACCTCATAGCCGGTGGGGTTTCTTTTACCACATTTGCATTTTGAGTAAAAATGTATACAATATCATCGGCGAAAAACATGATCCCAAGGAAGATCAAAAGGCCGAGAGCACTGGAATACAAAATTGCCGTATTTATCGATTTTCGTACCCGGTCGTAATTCTGTGCTCCGTAATTGAAACCCGCAATAGGCAAGAATCCCTGGGTAACTCCCAGCACGGGAAACAAAGCAAACATGAGCATCCTGCCGATAATGGCATAAACCGCCACCGAATCTTCTCCCCCGAGGTTGAAAAGGATATTGTTCATCAACAAATAGGTAAGGCTCACCACCGCCTGCCTGGATAAAGTCACTCCCCCCAGGGACCCTATTTCCTTCAGAATTGGAAAATCCATCCGGAAATGAGTTTTCGAAATCTTCAATTCAGATTTATCTGAAAGGAAAAACCAGAAAACATATCCAAAACAGAGCATATAAGAAGCGGTTGTAGCCCAGGCCGCTCCAGCCATTCCCAGATCCATCCTGTTGATGAAGATATAATCGAGAATAAGATTTCCAACCGATGGTATGATCATGGCGATCATCGCGTATCGCGGTTTTCCTTCTGCCCTGATCACTGTATTCCCCATCATGCAGAGCGCCAGGAACGGCACCCCGTATAAAACAATGGTATAATAGACTTTCGCAGGCTCAAAGATATCTCCCTTTCCTCCAAAAGCGGGGATCAGGAAATCCATAAAATACAGTCCGGGAATTACCAGGCCTACGGTAAGCAGTAAGGTCAATGTTATTTGATTTCCGAATGTCTTCAATGCTTTGGGTTTGTCATCTGCCCCAAGAGCGCGGGAAATTATTGAAGAGCCACCGGTACCGATAGCCATTCCCAAAGCGGCAATAAAAAACGAAACGGGCAAAACCACGTTGATGGCTGCAATGGCAATGGCGCCAATCCAGTTTCCAACAAAAATAGTGTCGATTAGAATGTTAAGGGACATCACAAGGATACCTATCGAAGCCGGAACCGCTTGCTGAATTAACAGTTTACTGATGGGTTTTTCACCCAGGTCTGTTGAATTTTTACGAGCCATCAGGATTGGATCGGAGTTTGGTGTGCCCATTCATCAATCCACCTCGCCAGCACTTTTACCCAATCATCACGATCATTCAAACAGGGAACGACTGTGAATTTTTCTCCGCCAACCTCATGGAAGATCTCTTCTCCCTCCATGGCAATTTCCTCAAGGGTTTCGAGACAATCTGAAACAAAAGCGGGAGTCACAATAGCTAGTTTTTTCATTCCCTGGTTTCCCAGTCTTTCGATAGTACGATCGGTATAAGGTTTCAACCACGGATCAAATCCCAGCCGGGACTGAAAAGAAACGCTGTAGGTATTGGGTTTCAGTCCAAGATATTCAGCGGTAAGCCGGGTGGTTTCAAAACACTGGTGACGATAGCAGAACTGGTGCGCCGTGGAAGGCGTCTGGCAGCAACTACCGTCAATTTTACAGTGCGAGTTGGTCACATCACTTTTGCGAATATGCCTTTCGGGAACGCCATGATAAGAAAAAAGAAGATGTTCATATTCTACATTTTTCAGCCTTTCAGCAATGCTGTTTCCCAGTGTTCGGATGTAGTCCGGATGATTATAAAAAGCAGGTACCGAGGTAAAGTTCATTTCAGGGAAATGCTTTTTTCGAAGCTCTTCTGCCAGCACGAGGATTGTTTCGGTGGTGGCCATCGCGAATTGCGGATAAAGCGGAAAAAGCAGCACCTCATCAACTCCTTTATCGTGTAATTCTTTGAGCCCTTCATATATTCCCGGCGATCCGTACCTCATCGCCAAAGCGATCGGCACCGCAGTGATATCATCGATTTTAGACTGTAATCTTTCCGAAAGAACAATAAGCGGGGAACCTTCATCCCACCAGATCTTTTTATAAGCTTCTGCTGATTTCTTCGGACGCGTATTCAGTATAATTCCTTTTACCAGCAATGTCCGCGCCCAATACGGCACATCGATCACGCGTTCATCCATTAAAAATTCACCGAGATATTTTTTTACATCCTTCGGATCGGTACTGTCAGGAGATCCAAGGTTTACCAGCAATACGCCTTTACTCATAATTTTTCTTTTTCGAATACAAAAATAAGGCTATAAATCTTCCCCAAACCAGGGAACAGAATCATAGTTTTCTATTGCTTAATAGAATTATTTCCTTTCTCCAGGGCAAACTGTATACTCCTAAGTAAATGTTCCCTGAAAAGAGGTTCGGTATACGATTCGCTGGTGTGCCCGCCAGCCGTGTAAATCGAAACTCCGCCGTTTCCGGTGGCTTTATACCAGGCAATAGGGTGAAAATCGCCATTTTCGCCTCCTTCGTAAGTAGACTCCTCAAGTTCTAAAAGCACATTGATATCATCCTGAATATCATTGAAATTATACCATTCATCGGTGCGTTCCCACACCGGCGGTAAATGGGAAACCATTTCATTGGAAGGATCTTTAACCTTAATTTTTGCTGAAGTTATCGCGGGATGGCTTTTAAAATAAGCACCCACCAGTTTTCCGTAGAAAGGCCAGTCATATTCGGTATCTGAAGCGGAATGGATTCCGAGGTAATTTCCTCCATTTTCGATATAATTCCGAAAAGCCAGCTGCTCCTTTTCATTAAAAACATCACCGGTGGTATTCAGAAAAATGATAAGGTCGTAATTGGAAAGATCTTCGGAAAGGAAAATTTGTGAATCATCAGAATCGGTGACCTGAAAGTCATTATTCTGCCCCAATTCCTTAATCGCTTTTACCCCATCAGGAATCGATTTATGATGCCAGCCCTGGGTTTCATGGAATACCAAAACCTGCTGTTGGGCAGACACGAAAAATCCGGAGCATAAAGCAAGAAAAAAGAATAAAAAATATTTCATAAGGTTTAATTTACGGAAAGTATATATTTCTTTGGCGTGGTTCCGAACTTCTTTTTAAAACCGGCAATAAAATGGCTCGCTGTACTGTAGCCAATTTTCAAGCCGACCTCGTTGACATTGTATTCCCCGGTTTCAAGGAGCTTGCGCGCATATTCCATTTTATAATCAAATAAAAAACTGTATACGGAATCGCCATAAATTTGTTTAAAACCGTCTTTTAGTTTTTTGAGGCTCAGGCCTATTTCATTGGAAAGTTCCTGCAGCGAAGGAGGCTCGGCCATTCTAGAAATAATAATATCCTTGGCTCGTCTTATTTTTTTGATGTTTTCCTCATCGCTCAGAAAAGGGCATTGTTCAAGATCGGGATTTTCGGCTTTATTGAAATACAGGCTCAGAAGTTCTAAGGCTTTTGCCCTGAAATAAAGATTTTTAATACTGGGAGTTAGGCTAAAATTCATAAGCTGGTTCAGGACTACAGCCATAGATGGTGATACCGCCGCATCTTTATAATATTTTTTATCCTTATTATCTGCGCTTAAGAAAGTTATGTAATTGGCCTCCTGGGAAAACAATGAATGAAACTTCTTGATAGAGATCACCAGGGAAATCAGCCAGGATTCTCCGGAAAGCATCACGTTTAAAGGCAAATTTTGCTGAGGATTATAGAGCAGAAGTGAATTCTCTTCAGGCAACGGAAGTTCATAAGAACTTTTATTAAACAGAAACTTGCTATACCCCTTCACATTAAAATGAAACTGGATAAAACTATTGTCTATATCCCTGGACATCAACTTATTGTCCTTGGTGTCATTCTGGAATTTCAAAAGATAGAAACCCTCTTCTATTTTTATCTCTTCTGAAATACTTACAGCGTTATTTTTTTCCGGGTTTTCGTTCATCTCCGACTGAGTTTATTTAGAATGAATCTAAACAGAAGCCTCCGAAGGCCCTCTGGTTACTACAAAAGTACAGTATTTCCCTATTTTGATATCCTTTTTCATGATAATTATCATATATCGACACATTTAGTACTTCAAGCGTTACTTTTTAATTTAACATTCCCTTATTTTTGCGCCGGAATCTCCTTAATCAATTCATGGAAGAATATCAATTCGCCACTGGAAAACATTTCTATTCGATAGGCTTGAGCTATAAAAAGGCTGATGCTGAGATTAGAGGTCATTTTAGCCTTGATGAAGAAGCCAAAGAACGCTTGCTGGAGCAGGCCCAGGCTGAAAACATCGATACTATTATCGTGACCTCTACCTGCAATCGCACCGAAATTTATGGTTTTGCCCAACATCCCTTTCAACTGATTAAATTACTATGCGAACATACTCACGGTACTGTTGAGGAATTTGAAAAAGTAGCCTATGTTTATAAAAACAAGCAGGCAATTTCACATCTTTTTCGTGTTGGAACCGGTTTGGACAGCCAGATCCTTGGCGATTTTGAGATCATCAGTCAGTTGAAAATAGCATTCGGACGTTCCAAAAAAATGGGGCTGGCAAATGCATTTATGGAAAGGCTCATCAATGCCGTGATCCAGGCCAGTAAGCGCATTAAGAATGAAACCGAGATATCAAGCGGTGCGACTTCGGTAAGTTTCGCTTCGGTACAATATATTCTGAATAATATTCCCCAGGTTTCCAGTAAAAAGATCCTTCTTTTTGGCACCGGAAAAATTGGACGAAACACCTGTGATAACCTTGTAAAACATACCGATAACAGTCATATTACCCTTATCAACCGTACGAAAGATAAGGCTGAAAAGATCGCCGGGAAATTCAACCTGATCGTAAAGGAATATGCCGACCTTCAGGCTGAAATTCGCGACACCGATATTCTTATTGTTGCCACCGGAGCTCAGAACCCTACCATTTCCAAGGAACTGATCTATCCGAAAAAAGAATTGCTCATTCTGGACCTATCCATTCCAAAGAATGTTTCAGACGATGTAAAAGATCTTGAGAATGTAAGCCTGGTTCACCTGGACCATCTTTCACAGATCACCGATGAGACCCTTGAAAGGCGCAAGAAATTCATTCCGCAGGCTGAAAAAATCATTGCAGAAGTAGAAGGTGAATTTAACAGCTGGCTGGAAACAAGAAAATTCGCGCCTACCATAAAAGCCCTGAAAAAGAAACTCCGCTCGATGAAAGACGCCGAGATCGATTTTCAGCGAAAAAAAATAAACGATTTCGACACCGAACAGGTAGAAGTCGTGACCAATCGCATGATCCAGAAGATCATGAAACACTTCGCAAATCATTTAAAAGAAGATTCCGAGTCAACCGATGAAAGCCTGGAACTCATACAAAAGGTTTTTCAGCTTGAAGAATTTCGGAAATGAACAAAGTGATCCGCATTGGCACACGTGACAGCGAACTGGCGCTCTGGCAGGCGAAAACCGTGCAGCAGGCGCTGGAACAGACCGGCCATGAAACCCAACTCGTACCCGTAAAATCTGAAGGCGATCTCAACCTTGATCAGCCGCTTTACGAAATGGGCATTACCGGTATTTTTACCAAAACACTGGATGTCGCTATGATCCAGGGAAAGATCGATATCGCAGTGCATTCAATGAAAGATGTGCCCACGCTACTGCCCAGAGATATTGTTGAGGGAGCGGTGATGAAAAGGGCCAATACCACCGATATACTTATTCATAAAGGCCTTGATTTTCTTGAAAATGAAGGCACCATCGCCACCGGCAGCCTCCGCAGAAAAGCACAATGGCTTCATAAATATCCCAGTCATAAAGTTGTTGACCTACGCGGAAATGTAAATACCCGCCTCAAAAAGCTGGAAGAAAATGATTGGAATGGAGCGATTTTCGCTGCTGCCGGTCTCGAACGTATCGAAATAAAACCCGATAATTTTATAGACCTCAACTGGATGATTCCTGCACCGGCACAGGGAGCGATGCTTATTGTCGCTATGGAAAATGATATATATAGCCGAAAAGCACTTTCCGCTTTAAATCATAGAGAATCTGAAATTTGTGTACATATAGAACGGGAATTCTTAAGAGTTCTGGAGGGTGGATGTACGGCACCCATTGGCGGTCTCGCCCGTATTATTGAAGATAAAATTCATTTTAAAGGCGCTCTTTTCAGCATTGATGGAAAACAAAAGATCGAGGTTGAAAAAATAGTGCCGGCCGATCAATTTCAAGATCTGGGAAAAACCTGCGCCGAAGAAATCCTTCAAAATGGCGGTGCCGAACTGATGAAAAAGATCAAATCGATCCTAAAAAACTAGAACATGCCGCGCATTCTTTCTACCAAAATACTGGCCGAAAACCAGAAGCAATTGCTTCTTAACGCCGATATTGCCCTGGTGGAATATAATGCCATCCTTATAGATTTCCTCGATTTTCAGCTTCCGGAAACGAATATCAAAAATGCAATTTTCACCAGTAAGAACGCGGTAAAAGCTATTCTGAAGAAGAATTTGAAAATTGAAAACTGTTTTTGCGTGGGTGAGAAAACAGCGGCCCTGCTTGAAAAAAATGGTTTTAGCATTTGCGAAATCGACGATAATTCGAAAAGTCTCGCCGAAAAGCTGAAGGAAAATCATAAAAATGAGCAGTTCACTTTTTTCTGCGGAAATCGGAGAAGGGACGAACTTCCGAAAATTCTGAAGGAAAACGGTATCCCTTTGGAAGAAATCGAAGTTTACAAAACCTCTTTGGCGCACAAAAAATTCAATTCAGCTTTTGACGGAATTCTGTTTTTCAGCCCGAGTGGTGTTCAAAGTTTTGTTTCAGAAAATGAAATCGAGGGAGTTGCCTTCTGTATTGGTGAGACAACCGCTTCAGAAGCAAAAAAATACACAAAAAATATAGAAATTGCCAATCAACCCGGCATTGAAAATGTGATCGCAAAATGCGTTTCCTATTTCAGGAAGTCCGGCCAAAAGATAGATTCAGAATGATCAAAAACGATTTGCTGTTAAAAGCCCTCAGGGGAGAAAGCGTGGAACGGCCTCCGGTGTGGATGATGCGGCAGGCAGGACGATATCTGCCCGATTTCATGAAACTGAAAGAAAAATATGATTTCTTCACCCGCTGCCAGACTCCCGAGCTCGCCACTGAAATCACTGTAATGCCTATCAAACAGGTGGGCACCGATGCGGCGATCCTTTTCAGCGATATTCTGGTGGTGCCCCAGGCGATGCAAATCCATATTGAAATGCAGCCCGGCCGCGGTCCTGTAGTGCCCGATCCAATTGATACAAAAGAGAAAGTTGATAAAGTAATTGTTCCCGATGTTCGCGAAGAACTCAATTATGTATTTGAAGCGATCAAACTTACGAAGCAGGAACTAAATGATGAGGTCCCGCTGATTGGGTTTGCCGGCTCACCGTGGACAATTTTGTGTTATCTTGTGCAGGGACATGGCTCTAAAACCTTCGATAAGGCCAAGAAATTCTGCTTTACCGATCCGCTAGGCGCACATATCTTACTTAGAAAAATCACCGATACTACCATCGCTTATTTAAAGGAAAAAGTAAAAGCCGGCGTGGATGCCATCCAGCTTTTCGATTCCTGGGGCGGACTTCTGGAACCGCAGGATTACCATGAGTTTTCCTGGCAATATATGCAGCAGATCATAGATGCCCTGAAAGATGAGATCCCGGTGATTGCTTACGGAAAAGGCTGCTGGTTCGCGCTGAAAACCATGTCCCAGAGTGGCACTTCAGCATTAGGTGTCGACTGGACCTGCGATGCCAGAAATGCAAGATATTTAAGCGGTGGGCAAATTACTTTGCAGGGAAATTTTGATCCTGCCCGGCTTTATTCGCCGCCTTCCGAAATCAAAAGAATGGTGCATCAAATGATCGACGCTTTTGGAAAAGATCGCTATATCGCGAATTTAGGCCACGGAATTCTGCCCGATATTCCGGTTGATCACGCCCGTGCATTTGTTGATGCGGTAAAAGAATATAAATAGAGAATTATGCTGAATAAAGGTTTTCGCGACGAAGAAAAGCAGAAAGTCAGCGAAGCGCTGACCGACCTTCTGGATATCGAATTTGTTCCCGATCTATGGAAAATGGAACAGGAAAGAAAAGTGCGCGACGTGCTTCAGAAAATTGCCGGCACCGATCTGGAGGCGATCATGAATTCTTCCGATGAAGATTTGATGAACCAGCTACAGGAAAATCATTTCGGAGGTCAGCAATATGAACAACTGGGTGATCTTTTGATTAAAACGGCTCCTTTTCATGAAGAGGAAAATCAGCAAAAACTGGCTCAGAAATCACTGTTGCTTTATGAGTTTTCACAAATAGAGACCAGAACTTTTTCATTCGGACTTATTCAGAAAATAAACCGTGCAAAAGATCTGACAGGAGAATGAGAGAACGTTTTCAGAAATATATCGAAGATCTACAGGATCGAATCACTTCAAAACTGGAAGAGATCGACGGAAAAGCAAAATTTCATGAAGATCTCTGGGAACGCGAGGAAGGTGGCGGGGGTCGCACCCGAGTAATTGAAGACGGCGCGGTGTTTGAAAAAGGAGGAGTAAATATATCAGCCGTATATGGTCCGCTTGCGCCGGCCATGCAGCGATATTTCAAGGTAGGAGATGTTGATTTTTTCGCCTGCGGACTCAGCCTGGTGATCCATCCGAAGAACCCCATGGTCCCAACGGTTCATGCAAACTGGCGCTATTTTGAGATGTATGACAAAGAAGGTAATGTAGTGGACCAGTGGTTTGGTGGCGGTCAGGATCTCACGCCTTACTATCTTTTCGAGGAAGACGCAGAACATTTTCATAAGGTTTCAAAAAAAGTCTGCGACAAGCATGATCCTGAATTTTATACTCAGTACAAGAAAAAATGCGATGAATATTTCTGGAATCATCATCGCGATGAAGCCCGAGGTATAGGCGGCTTGTTTTTTGACTATCTGAAACCAGACGAAAAGAGAACTATAGAAGACTGGTTTAATTTTGTTACTGAAGTTGGAGACTCGTTTCTTGAAGCTTTTGTCCCAATTGTTGAAAAAAGAAAAGATCTGGATTTTACCGAAGCTCAAAGAGAGTGGCAGGAAATTCGCCGCGGACGTTATGTAGAATTCAACCTGGTACATGATAAGGGAACTTTATTCGGCTTAAAGACCAATGGCCGTATTGAAAGTATTTTGATGAGCCTTCCGCCGCATGTGCAGTGGAAATATGATCATCATCCAGAGCCAGGAAGTGAAGAAGAAAAACTATTGAATGTGCTCAAAGAACCCCGAAAATGGGTTTCTTAGCTTTAAGTTTTCAGTTTTAAGCAATAAGCCATGACAGATTATAAAAATTATAAGGTTTGGCAAAAGTCACATTCGTTAGTGCTGGAGATTTATCAGGTTTCTAAACATTTTCCTTCAGAAGAAAAATTTAATCTGATTTCACAAATCGACCGAGCTGCTTTATCGATACCAACGAATATTGCTGAAGGCTGTGGAAGACAATCCCAAAAAGAATTTCATCATTTTTTACATATTTCCAGTGGTTCTGCTTTCGAAATGGAATACCTGATCGAAGTTTCTCGGGATCTTAAATTTATAGATAATAACACTTCTGAAAGTTTGCTTTCGGATATATCCGAAATTAAAAAGATGTTTTTTAGCCTTATTCAGAAAGTAAAAACTGAAATAAAAAAGGCCTAAAGCTTATTACTTAAAACTTATGACTATGATAATAAGAAGAAACAGACGACTCCGAACTAACGACTCCATCCGCTCCATCGTGCGGGAAACTATAATTTCTCCTAATGATTTTATTGTACCGCTTTTTGTGGTGGAAGGGAAAAATATTAAAGAAGAGATCAGTTCCATGCCGGGATATTACAGGTTAAGCCTGGACCTTCTGAAAAAGGAAGTCAAAGAACTCTGGAGTTTAGGTCTCAAATCTGTGCTGTTATTCGTAAAAGTTCCGGAAAACCTGAAAGACAATGCCGGAAAAGAAGCTTTAAATCCCGATGGATTGATGCAGCGAGCGATTAAAGCGGTAAAGGAAGCCGAGCCTGAAATGCTGGTAATGACCGATGTCGCGCTCGACCCGTATTCGATTTATGGCCATGACGGAATTATCGATGCAGGAAAAGTTTTGAACGACGATACCACCGCCGTACTTTCAGAAATGGCACTTTCTCATGCCAAAGCCGGAGCCGATTTCGTCGCGCCCAGCGATATGATGGATGGTCGTATTTTCGAGATGCGCAGCCTTTTGGAAGACGAAGGATTTTATGAAACAGGCATTATGAGCTATAGTGCCAAATATGCTTCTGCATTTTACGGTCCGTTTCGTGATGCTTTAGACTCTGCTCCCGTGGATGCCAAAGATATTCCTAAAGACAAAAAAAGCTACCAGATGGATCCCGCAAACCGCGAGGAAGCGGTGAAGGAAACTTTAATGGATATTGAGGAAGGCGCCGATATCGTAATGGTAAAACCAGGACTTTGTTACCTGGACATCGTTCGGGACATCAGGAATGTTGTGAATATCCCGGTAGCTGTTTACCAGGTAAGCGGTGAATACGCGATGATCAAAGCGGCCGCTCAAAAAGGCTGGCTGGACCATGACGCGGTGATGATGGAGCAATTACTGGCAATAAAACGAGCCGGGGCAAGCCTCATAGCCAGCTATTTTGCGAAAGAAGCAGTTAAATTAATTTCCTGAAAATTTAAAAAATATAACTAAATTTTTAAACAGCGAATTTTCTTTCTACATACATTTGTAGTATGAAAATCAGGAAGCTTTTATTTCCATTGGTACTGTTGCAGGTCTTTTTGCTTGCAACAGGGGTAAAAGCTTTTACTTTTCCTGAAGCACATTTTGAAAAGATTGCTCACAAAGGCAATTTCTTTAAGATTTCTTCTAATGACCAGGCATTTCTTTGCGAAGAAAATGATGGTTCGTTTTTTCAAAATCAGCTGGAGAATGATAAGGATCTTTCTTCAGTTTTCTTCGGAACTTTTCCCGGTTTTCAGTATAAGTTATCCCGGCAGCCGCAGGTTTGCATCGCCGCAGAACCGGTAAATTTCCGTGATATTCTGAAAAAACAAATCTTTCCTTTCCATTTTTTCTGGTAAATACCTGAAGAGATTTTTCGTGGTTCTTTAACCAAAACATCTTTTGCCGCTTCCACAGAAAGGGGCAAATCTTTCAGTTATTTAAATATTTAAAAAATGGACAACAACTCTTTATTGATCGGTTTATTATTGTTTGGTTTATTCATGTTCCCGATCTTATACGTACTCATTAAACAAAATTCCAATGAGAAAAAACACAATAAATTTCTTCAGAAGATCGCCGAAGAACACCGGTTAAAATTTGATAAAACCGGCACTTATGGCCCGCTAAGTCTTGGCCTGGATACCAACAATAAGAAATTGGTTGTAGTAGAATTCAGAGGTAGCGCTGATTATGACATTTTTGATCTAAAAGATGTGAAAAATGTGAAAATCACCAAAAAAATGCTTCCGGCAGGTTACAGCGCTTCCAAAAAGGAGCGCATCATTTATCTAAGCCTTGATCTAGAAAATAAATATGCTTCAAAAATCACCGGCATTACTTTTTATGATGAAGAAGACGAAGAAAGCATCGACGCCGATATCAGGCTGAATGACGCCAAAATATGGGATACGCTGATTCATAAAAATCTGGCTGTTTAAAATATTTCCCAATATTAAACCACAAAGGTTGTTCAGAATTTCAGTCTGCCATAACGCTGGATTTTGGGCAGCCTTTTCGCTTTTATCATTTCTTTTAAAAAATTTGGTTTCAGAATACATAAATTAGCCGGTCTAAGAGTTACCGGTACATGATATTACTGCTTTTATTTGCAACACTTTCCATATTTTTTTCTTTCATGTGTTCAATCCTGGAGGCTGCCCTGCTAAGCATTACCCCTTCATATATCAAAATCAAAAGGAAAGAAGGAAGGAAATACGCGAAAATCCTTGCTCACCTGAAGCAGGATATTGATAAGCCGCTCATTGCCATTCTTACCATTAACACGATTTCCCATACGGTAGGCGCAATTTTAGTGGGCGTTCAAGCCGAAAAGACCTTTGGCCACGGTGGCCATGCCGTGGGAATAGTTTCCGCTTTGATGACGCTCGCTATTTTAGTGCTTTCTGAAATAATTCCGAAGACGATCGGGGCAACTTACTGGAAACGAATGGGCAACTTTACCGCACGTTCACTTAAAATTATGATCTTTCCGCTGAAATATACCGGCATTCTCTGGTTGTTGATGCTCACCACGCGACTCATTGGTAAATCGGCACATGTGAGCAGTATGAGTAAAGAAGAATTTGCCGCCATCACCGATGCTGCCGAGGAGGAAGGCGTTTTTGAAGAAAGCGAGACTACGGTGATCAAAAATCTCCTTGTCTTCAAATCTGTCGAAGCAAAAGATGTGATGACGCCGTTTTCGGTAGCGATTACCGAAGATGAAAGATTGTCCCTGGAAGAATTTCACCGAAATCATAAAAACCTGAAATTTTCCAGAATCCCTGTCTATAAGGGCAAATCGAACAATATCTCCGGATTTATTCTGAAAGACGATGTGCTGGAACAAATGATCGATGAAAAAGGCGACAGGCCCCTTAGCAGTATAAAGCGCGATATCCTGGTTACCCATGACAAAACCCCAATCCCGGAACTTTTCGATATTTTTGTCCAGAAGCGGGCTCATATTTCCATGATCGTGGATGAATTTGGAAACGTAACCGGAATTGTGACCATGGAAGATATTATAGAAACCTTACTGGGACTTGAAATTATGGATGAAAGCGACCGGGTGGAAAATATGCAGCTTCTGGCGCGAAAGAACTGGGAACGTCGCGCGAAAAGACTTGGGCTTATCCAGCGTAAACAGGAGCAGGAAACCGAAAATAAAGCCACTTCAGAAGAGACATCAAATAATGAGGAATCTCAGGAAACCAATAAAAACGGCAAAAATTAAAACTCCTCTTGGTATCGCCTTTCTGGAAGGAGATGAAAACGGACTTCGAACCATTAGAATTTCAGATGAGGAAGGAACAGATTTTCCGGAGATATCGCCGATACTTCAGCCTGCTGCCAAACAACTTAAAGAATATTTCAGCGGGGAGCGCACAGAATTCGATTTAAAATTAAATCCGCAGGGAACAGAATTTCAGAAAAAAGTATGGCTGGAACTGCAAAATATCCCTTTTGGCTCCACCACTTCCTACCTCGAACTTTCAAGAAAAATTGGCGACGAAAAAGCGATTCGCGCGGTTGCCGCCGCAAATGGGAAAAATCCGCTTTGGATCATTATCCCCTGTCATCGGGTGATTGGCAACGATGGTTCGCTTACCGGGTATGCGGGAGGCCTGCATCGAAAGAAATGGCTGCTCGATTTCGAAAATCCGCCGGCACAACAAAGTCTGTTTTAAAAATTGTAATTTAAGGATATGAAAAAGTTCCTCCGGTTTTTCCTTTATTTCATAGCCTTTCTGCTTTTGGTCTCCCTTCTGCTCTATGCTTTTGGTTACGCTTACATTTTCAAAGGAATTAGAACCACTTATTTTACCGGTCATAAAACGGCTTTTATAGACGATTACACCTACTTCGATAATCATGTGATTGCCAATGCCGATACCATTCAGGAATGGCCCACAGCGAAAGGTTATAACCAGATTGAAGCTACCAAAACCCTGGACAGCCTGAATGCCGAATTGGAAACGGTTGCATTCCTTATCATTAAAAATGACAGTATCTGGTTTGAAAAATATTTTGATGATTACGGAAAATTTTCCAGGACGAATTCATTTTCCATGGCCAAAAGCATTACAGTAGCACTGATGTTCAAGGCAATTCAGGAAGGATATCTCAGAAATATCAATCAGCCTGTGGCCGATTTCTATCCGCAATTTGATGAGAGATTGACCATAGGCGATTTGGCTTCCATGTCTTCTGGGCTTAACTGGAACGAAAGCTATTTTAATCCTTTTGGAAGTACCGCCAGAGCTTATTTCTCGAAAAATATCGAAAAAGGAATCCTCAATCTTGAAGTTGTAAAAGAACCCGGGGAAGATTTTGAATACCTCAGCGGAAACACCGAATTGCTTGGAATGATTATTAGAAAAGCAACCGGTAAAAGCCTTAGCCAGTACCTCAGTGAAAGTTTCTGGAAACCTATGGGCATGAATGATGAGGGTTTATGGCAGATCGACAGCCGGGAAAACGGAATGGAAAAAGCCTATTGTTGTATCGCCAGCAACGCGCGAAATTTCGCGAAATTCGGCAGGCTTTTTAAGCATTATGGAGAGTGGAATGGAAAACATCTGCTCGATTCTTCCTTTGTGGCCACCGCGATACATCCCCGTTTTGAAGATACCCCATACTACGGCTACGGTTTCTGGCTCAGCGATTATAAAAACAAGGATATCTTCTATATGCGGGGCGTTTTGGGGCAGTATGTTATTGTGATCCCTGAGGATGATCTCATCATCGTGCGCCTGGGAAAGGAACTCATCAGGGAGAAAATAAATAAACATCATAAAGACTTTTATCTGTATATTGATGAGGTTTATAAAATGATGGAAAATGCTTCATAAATTAAATCTGGAAAACATTCTTTTTCTGGATATAGAGACCGTTCCCGAATTTTCAGAATTTTCAGAAATGGAGGCTGAAAAGAAATTGCTTTGGGAAGATAAATCGAAATACCAACGGAAGGATGAATTTACCCCTGAAGAATTTTATGACAGGGCAGGGATCTGGGCTGAATTTGGAAAGATCATCTGCATTTCGGTAGGTTATTTCAGTTTCAGGAATGGCAGCCGAAACTTCCGATTGACGAGCTTTAAGGGAGAGGAAGAAAAGCTGCTGCGCGATTTCAGCAATTTATTGGAAGAGCATTTCTTCCAGCCTTACCATCTTTTGTGCGCGCACAACGGAAAAGAATTCGATTTTCCGTACATCGCCAGGCGCATGCTGATTCATGGAATTCGCTTACCGGCAAAGCTGGATCTCTTCGGAAAAAAGCCGTGGGAAGTACCTCACCTTGACACCCTGGAATTATGGAAATTTGGAGATTATAAACACTATACTTCCTTAAAATTATTAACCCACGTTCTCGGAATATCTTCTCCAAAAGAAGATATTGATGGCTCGATGGTGTGCGAAGTCTATTATAAAGAAAAAGACCTGACCAGAATTGTTGAATACTGCGAAAGGGACGTTTTAGCAATCGCCCAGGTGATCTTAAGGCTACGCCAGGAAAATCTTTTAAACGAAACCGAAATAAGCAAAATTTAAATTGGCCGAAATCTTTAACTTCAGCAGATTTCTTACAATTTCATCTCGGGAATTTCACCTTCCACGACCAGTTTCCCTTCGGTAGCTTGCTTTATTTCTTCCACGCTAACATCAGGCGCTCTTTCAAGTAATTTGAATCCGTCCTTGGTGACTTCCAAAACCGCCAGATTTGTAACAATCTTGGTCACACAGCCCACACCCGTAAGAGGTAAAGTGCATCTTCGCAACAATTTCGACTCACCGGCCTTATTGGTATGCATCATCGCCACGATGATATTTTCCGCGGAAGCGACAAGGTCCATGGCTCCTCCCATACCTTTCACCATTTTCCCGGGTATTTTCCAGTTTGCGATATCGCCATTTTCAGCGACTTCCATCGCGCCAAGGATGGTAAGATCTACATGTTTCCCTCTGATCATCCCAAAACTCATCGCTGAGTCAAAATAACTCGCTCCGGGCAATGCGGTGATGGTTTGTTTCCCTGCGTTGATAAGATCGGCGTCCTCTTCACCTTCAAAGGGAAAGGGCCCCATCCCGAGAATCCCATTTTCACTCTGGAATTCCACCTGTATATCATCGCGCACAAAATTGGCGACCAGAGTTGGAATTCCAATCCCGAGGTTCACGTAATATCCATCTTTTACCTCTTTGGCGATGCGTTTTGCTATTCCGTTTTTGTCTAACATCTTAATTTACTAATTCATTAATTGAACAATGTATCAATTATTACTGGTTAAATTCCGTTTGCTTGTACTCACAATTTTATACATAATTAAACCTATTTCTTCTGCCCTCCTTTTCAGCTCAGGATCAAAAGGATAAGATTGAGCCCTTTCACAAAGCAATAACCAGTATTTTACTTCTTCCAGTTCTTTTAAAGCAATTTTTATTTTATGAATGAAATCAATTCTACTCTCAGCGTTTTGAGCTTCATGAATATTTGCTCCAATACTTGTTGCCGACTTAAGTAGCTGGTTTGAAATAACATATTTGTGATTTTTCTCCAGTTCCTCACAATATCCAATGACCATCAAAGAAAATTCTATCGATTTCTCAGCAATAATATTCTTCCTTTTTTCCATTGATTCATTGGTACATTGGTACATTGAAAATTTCAAATTATTTTTTACGAACCGTTCTTTGCTCTATTCTTTTTTCATAATTCTCTCCCTGGAAAATTCGTTGCACGAAGATCCCCGGAATATGGATTTGATTGGGATCCAGTTCACCTGGTTCTACCAGTTCTTCCACCTCAGCTACCGTAATTTTGGCGGCACCACACATCACCGGATTAAAGTTCCGGGCCGTACCTTTAAAAATCAAGTTCCCGGCTTTGTCTCCTTTCCAGGCTTTTACAAAGGCAAAATCGGCTTTAAAAGCTTCTTCCAGAACATACATTTTACCATCGAATTCGCGGGTTTCTTTGCCTTCGGCTACTTCGGTACCGTATCCGGCAGGTGTAAAAATTGCGGGGAATCCCTGTTGGGCAGCCTGGCAGCGTGCAGCAAGGGTTCCCTGTGGAATCAGTTCAACATCAAGCTCGCCGCTAAGCATTTGCTTTTCGAAAATGGCATTTTCTCCCACATAGGAAGAAACCATTTTATCGATCTGTTTTTTATGAAGCAGAAGTCCGAGACCAAAATCATCGACCCCGGCATTATTGGAGATGCAGGTGAGATTCTTTACGTTGAGCCGCTTGAGCTCTGAAATGGAATTTTCAGGAATTCCGCATAAACCGAAGCCTCCCAGCATAAAGGTCATGCCATCGCGAACGTCTTCCAGCGCTTCCTGAGCATTCTTTACCGTTTTTATGATCATTATTTCCGATTTTTACCCGAAAATACGAAAATAATGCAGTGGCTGCAATGGCAAACAGGATGGAAATTGCCTATTTCTGAAATAAAATCATGAAAAATTACGAATTCCTAAAAATCAAGTTCGTCGGGAACCGAAGATTGTGAAGTTTTCTTCCGGCCGTAGTTATCACAATTTATTTCAATACTTAAGTCTTCAGGTTTTTCAAATTCTTCTTTTGAAACCTCTAATTTATCATCGGCATAAACATCTTTCATATACATCCCCCAGATTGGCAAAGCCATAGTGGCTCCCTGTCCGTAGGTAATCGTAGGAAAGTGTACCGAACGGTCTTCCCCGCCTACCCAGACACCGGTAGCAAGATCAGGCACCATTCCGATAAACCATCCGTCACTTTGATTCTGGGTTGTTCCTGTCTTTCCGGCAATCGGGTTTTTAAAATCATAAGGATAACCTGTTACCGCGCGTTTATAATCAATTCGGTCTTTGCCCCAGGTACCGCGCAAACGAACTCCTGAACCTGCCTCGGTTACACCTTCCAAAAGGTTAATGGTGACGTAGGCAGCTTCCTTACTCAGCACATCACGGGTAACCGGAGTGTGCTGGTAAAGCACGGTTCCGTTTTTATCTTCAATGCGGTTTACCACCACGGGCTTCACATAAACTCCCTGGTTGGCAAAAGTGCTGAAAGCTGAAACCATCTCGAAAAGGCTGATATCGGCTACACCGAGTGCAATTGCAGGCACTGCAGGAATATTACTCACATCTACTCCAAGCTTCTGGGCAAGATCGATTACCGGTTGCGGACCGGTTTTATCGATAAGCCTCGCAGTCACGGTATTGATAGATTTTGCAAGCCCTTCCTTTAAAGTTACCATTCCTTCATAACCTTCATTACCTGCATTTTGGGGACTCCAGTCTTTCATATTCCCATATTTGCCCGCTTCGATCGTGAAACGGCTCATAGGAAGCGTATCGCAGGGTGAGAATTTAAGCTGATCGATTGCAGTAGCATAAACAAACGGCTTAAATGTAGAACCTACCTGTCTTTTTCCCTGTTTTACGTGGTCATATTTAAAATGCTTAAAATTGGTTCCGCCCACCCAGGCTTTCACTTCGCCCGTTTGGGGTTCCATAGACATCAATCCGGCCTGAAGAAAAGATTTGTAATAAAGTATTGAATCCCGGGGTGTCATGGTGGTATCGATGTCTCCTTTCCAACTGAAAATTCTCATTTCCCGTGGTTTTTTAAAAGAAGCCAGGATCTCTTTTTCCGATTTTCCCTCGGCTTTCATAGTGTACCACCGGTCAGACCTTCTCATCGCCTGCTGAATGATATTTTCTTCCTCGCTCTTATCAATATCGCGGAAAGGAGCGGTTGGATTATTTTTATTTTGTCGATCAAACTCTTCCTGTAAATGCGCAATATGTTTTTTCACGGCATTTTCGGCATATCCCTGCATACGGGAATCAATACTGGTATATATTTTCAATCCGTCTCTGTACAGGCTATAGTGACTGCCGTCGGGCTTCGGATTTTTTTCGATCCAGTCTTTCATAAAGCCCTGAAGGTAAGCGCGGAAATAAGTAGCCATTCCCTCGTCGTGACCTTCCGGAGTAAATTCGATCTTCATCGGTAATTTCTGAAGCGAATCCATTTCATTTTCTGAAATATAGCCATTGCGATTCATCTGTTCCAGTACCTGATTCCTTCTTGCCTCTACCAGATCTGGACGGCGAACAGGATTATAAAGAGCTGCATTCTTAAGCATTCCAACGAGAACGGCAGACTCCTGGATATTGAGATCTTTAGCCTCTTTTCCAAAATAGATCTTCGCAGCAGAACGGATACCGACCGCCTGGTAAACAAAATCGTATTTATTGAAGTACATGGTAATGATCTCTTCCTTGGTATACTGGCGCTCAAGACGGGTCGCGATCACCCACTCTTTGATCTTCTGAAAGATCCTTTCCGTAAAACTATCTGAAACATTTTCGGTAAATAACTGTTTAGCCAGCTGCTGGGTAATGGTACTGGCACCTCCGCGCTGGCCTAAAAATACAGCTGCCCTTAAAGTTCCGCGGGCATCTATACCGGCATGTTTATAAAAACGTTCATCTTCGGTGGCCACCAATGCCTGCACCAAATGCTCGGGCAGATCTTCATATTTCACCGGTGTCCGGTTTTCATTATAATATTTCCCCAGTGTCTTTCCGTCGGAAGAAAAAATCTCAGTGGCAAGATTGGTTTCAGGGTTTTCGAGTTCCTCGAAGGTCGGCATTTTACCAAAAGCACCCCAGCCGGCTAACAGGAAAACAAAGATTGCCAAAAGTATCCCAATACCAAACAATGTCCAGAAACCAATAATATAGGGACGATTGCTATGCGTAGATTTTTTAGTTTTTTTCGATTTTTGGGCCATTTAATTCTTAAATATTATTTTTCGGTTTTTTCAATTCTGAAGCCTACATCGGTGATGCCTTCAAGCAGCTGAATTCCCTTTACACTATCGTTCTTTCTCATCGCCTGCCTGATCTTAACCTGGTAATTTCCGGCTTCATCGAACTTTACGTTCTTCTTATACCACAATTTGTTTTCCTTCACATCACCAAAACCCGTGCCGAGCCATTCCCCATTAGGTTTTGCCATCTCATATTCCAGGGTATCGCTAATCACTTTTCCATTGGGAAACTGCATGTTGGTAATCAAAAAAATGTTGCTATACTTATATTCATTCGTATTCCTGAGATTGATAAAAAGATTGTAAACCTTCGAAGTATCAAGTGTTCCCAGATCAAAGCTAATCACTGAATCTTTATTCCAGCCTCTTACCGACTGGTACTCATCAAAAACCCTTTTTTTATCACAGGCCGAAAAAAACAAAATACTGCCTAAAAGAAATAAAACGATGAATGAGCTACGCATTTTTAGACTTTGATGAGGTATTCCCTTTTCGTTTTTTTCGTTTTTTAGTTTTTCTGGATCGGCGTTTCTTTGGCTGATCGAATCTTGTAAGACTGTCCTGACCAACAACATTATTGAAATCTGGTTTTTTGCTGTCTTCGATCTGGATCTCCAGTTCATACTCTTCAAGGCTTCCCACCTGCTCGCTTTTTTTATTTTTAGCGATGATCAAATTTGCCTGTTCAGGAGTGAGTTTATGCCAGTTCATCCATTCCCCTTCATAGGCGTACCAAAGCAAACCTTTGAAAATGTCAATTTTCTGGCAAACCGCTATTCCTTTCTTGGTTTTTAACTTAACGTCGGTTTTTGGAAAAGATTTTAAAGCTTCGAGATAAGTATCTAATTCGTAGTTAAGACAGCACTTAAGTTTACCGCACTGTCCCGCCAGTTTCTGTGGATTCAGCGATAACTGCTGGTATCTTGCCGCGGAAGTACTTACCGACCGGAAATCGGTTAACCAGGTAGAACAACATAATTCCCTTCCGCAGGAACCAATTCCTCCAAGTCTGGCAGCTTCCTGACGGAGTCCGATCTGCCTCATTTCAATTCGTGTATTGAATTCATGAGCATATTCCTTGATCAACTGACGGAAATCCACGCGGTCATCGGCTGTATAATAAAAAGTGGCTTTAGAGGCATCGCCCTGGAATTCCACATCGCTGATCTTCATACTCAAATTGAGCCTGATAGCGATCTGGCGGGCGCGCTGCTTGATCTTTTCTTCCCTGTCACGGGCTTCCTGCCAAACGTCGATATCTTTTTGAGATGCCTTCCTGTAAATCTTCAGAATTTCCCCTGATTCGGGATCTTCCTTCTTCTTTTTCATTTGAATGCGTACCAGTTCACCGGTAAGGCTAACCATTCCCACATCATGCCCGGGACTGGCTTCAGTAGCGACGATATCACCGATATTCAGACTTAAATTTTCGGTATTTTTATAGAAATGTTTACGTCCGTTTTTAAAACGGACTTCCACGAAATCAAAGGGTTCCACACCTCCCGGAAGAGACATGTTCGACAACCAGTCAAAAACAGTGAGTTTATTGCACCCGTCAGTTCCACAGGTACCGTTATTCTTACATCCTTTCGGCTGACCGTCTTTACCGGTCGAGCAACTGCTGCAAGCCATAGATTATATATATTGAGAAGTCTGCCGGAGGAAAGCTGAATATTTTCTGATTCGGATAATCGAACCGGTTCCAGCTCAAAATTTCATTCCAGCACCTTCCTGGGGTTCGTAAAAAATTTCACAATTCAAAGCCTCTAAGCTCCCAAAGCATAAGAATTAAATAAATTCTTACCCAGGAAACCGGGCCTTTGAATTTTCACTCATCGAGTAAATATACCAATATTAATTGGCACCGCCATTTCGAAGCAGAAACCTACTGCTTAAATTTCAAAACTTCGGATCTTCCCTTTTTAAAGATCTTATTGCTGTTTCCTTTTCCCTTTCGGAGCTTCTTCTGCTCTTCATAAGGCAATGCATGTATCTCTTTACATTTTTCGGAACAACAATTATCCATTTTTTCGGCGCATTCCTCACATTGAATAAATAACAAATGACAGGCTTCATTTGCACAATTCACATGAGTGTCACAGGGTTTTCCGCACTGGTGACAATGGGAGATCACATCTTCGGTAATACGCTCGGCACGCCTATGGTCAAAAACGAAATTCTTCCCGATGAATTTATTTTCAAGATTTAATTTTTCAACCTGCCGCGCATATTCAATGATCCCGCCTTCAAGCTGGTAAACGTTTTTGAAGCCGCGGTGTTTGTAATAAGCACTCGCTTTTTCACAACGTATCCCGCCGGTACAATACATAACGAGATTTTTATCTTCCTTATGTTCTTTCAGGTCTTCTTCGATGATAGGAAGACTGTCCCTGAAAGTATCCACATCTGGAGTGATAGCGCCTTCAAAATGGCCAATTTCACTTTCATAATGATTTCTCATGTCCACCAAAATGGTATTCGGATCATTGATAAGCTCATTGAATTTAAGCGCGTCAACATGAACACCTTTATTGGTGACATCAAAAGTTTCATCATTAAGGCCATCGGCCACAATTTTGTCCCGAACTTTCACCTTGAGCTTAAGAAATGATTTCAGGTCATGTTCAATGGCGATATTCAGCCGGACATCTTTCAGAAAATAAATTTCGTCAAGAAATTCCTTGAATTCAAGAAAACGTTTTGCAGGAACCGAAAGCTGAGCGTTGATGCCTTCGTGAGCTACATAAATTCTTCCCAAAACTTCCATTTTGTCCCAGGCAATAAAAAGATGATTCCTGAAAAGGTGCGGATTTCCGATATTCGCGTAGGCATAAAAAGAGAGCGTAAGCCTGTCTTCACCGGCCTCTTCTAAAAGAGCTTCTCTCTCCTTAGCGCTTAATTTATTGTACAGTTGCATGCTATACCAATATTTTAAGAGTTAAAGATTTTTTATAAAATTTTCGCGGTAATAATCTTTACCGGACAGGCTTTCTGCGCCTGCAAACAGGGATCAAAGATACTGTTATCGTGAGACTTAAGCGTAAAGAATCCTTTTTTTTCATTGGAATTGAGCAACACGCTTTTCCCGTCTTTCTTCGACATTTGAAATTGACCCGGTGCCATCTCCACACAGTAATTACAACCTATGCATTTTTGGCGCTGCAAAGTTACAACTACCATTAGACCTGCACAATTTTATATAGTTTATCTGAAAGGCGCAGCCTGAAATCAAGAGGAATGGTACAGGAATCCCCTTTTGTTGCTTTTTCTGAAATCTTCTCCTCTACCATTAGCTCCTGAAGATCGAATTCTTTCACTCCGGTGGTTGGACCAGTCACTAAAAGTCGATCACCCACTTTAATATCATAGGCCTCAATTTTGAATTCGCCAATACCTGTTTTTGGAAAGTAATGAGCTCCTTTCCCGATATATACTTTTTTCTGAGTAGCATGCGATCCTGAACCATCGCTCCATTCGCCCAGTTTCTGGCCCAGGTAATAGCCACTCCAGAAGCCGCGATTATAGACTTTTTCAAGTTCTTTCATCCATGTAGTTACTTTTTCTTCGGAATAAGTTCCATCGTAAAAAGCATCGATTGCCTCCCTGTAAGTTTTGATCACGGTGGCAACATATTCGGGAGCTCTTCCCCTTCCCTCGATCTTAAGAACCTTTGCACCGGTTTCTATCACCTGGTCAAGAAAATCCAGGGTACAGAGATCCTTCGGGGACATCATATATTCGTTGTCAAGCTCTATTTCAAAACCCGATTCCTGATCGATAACCGTATATTTTTTTCGGCAATTCTGTTTACAGGCACCACGGTTCGCTGAAGAATTATGAGAATGCAGGCTTAGGTAACATTTACCGGAAACCGCCATGCATAAAGCACCATGGCCGAAAATCTCAATTTCCACCAGTTTTCCTGAAGGGCCTTTTATCTGGTCTTTCTCTATCTGTTCACAGATCTTTTTTACCTGCCGCAAACTTAATTCCCTGCTCATCACCATGGTATCGGCAAACAGGGAGTAAAATCGAACCGTTTCTATATTGGTAATATTGATCTGGGTGGAAATATGAATTTCCATACCTACCTGTCTGGCATAGGCGATCACCGCCTGATCCATTGCGATTACCGCGGTCACACCTGCTTTTTTAGCATTATCTATCAAAGTTTTGATGAGTGACAGATCGTGATCGTATATAATGGTGTTAAGGGTAAGATATGTTCTTATCCCTTTTTTTTCACATCTTTTTACAATTTCAGGCAGATCGTCAAGAGTGAAATTTATGCTGGCCCGGGCTCGCATATTGAGTTGCTCCACGCCAAAATAAACTGAATCTGCGCCATTATCTATCGCCGCCTGGAGCGATTCAAAATTCCCCGCAGGGGCCATTAACTCTATTTTTCCAATAGTGGTCATACACCAAATTTTGAGGTGTTCAAAGATACATCTTTCGTCAAAATATTTCAGGTTAATGATATCATAGAAGCCCTGGCGAGAAGTATTCCATAAAATTGGAATATTTCCAAAAATGGACAATTAATTTTGTTGGATTGCATTAAAACTTATAGTAATTTAGCAGACCTTATTTATAGATTTCAATATAAAATTCAACATGAGCAACGATAAAGAGAAAGAGGCAAAACTAAAGGCGCTGAAGCTTACTTTAGACAAGATGGACAAAACCTACGGCAAGGGTACGGTCATGAAAATGAGTGATCAGAATATTGTAGATGTAGATGCGATTTCTACAGGATCTCTGGGTCTTGACCTTGCGCTGGGGGTAGGCGGCTACCCGCGTGGAAGGGTGATCGAAATCTACGGTCCAGAATCTTCAGGTAAAACCACTCTTACTCTTCATGCAATTGCTGAAGCACAAAGAAAAGGCGGTATCGCAGCCTTTATTGACGCTGAACATGCTTTTGACAGGTTCTATGCCGAAAAACTGCATGTAGACATTGATAACCTCATCATCTCTCAACCAGATAACGGAGAACAGGCTCTTGAAATTACCGATAATCTGATCCGTTCCGGGGCGATCGATATAATCGTGATCGACTCGGTTGCAGCTCTTACTCCCAAAAGCGAGATCGAAGGGGAAATGGGAGATTCCAAAATGGGTCTTCATGCGCGTTTGATGTCACAGGCTTTGAGAAAGTTAACCGCTTCAATAAGTAAGACAAATTGTACGGTAATTTTCATCAACCAGCTCCGCGAGAAAATCGGTGTGATGTTTGGAAATCCGGAAACCACTACCGGTGGTAACGCACTTAAATTTTATGCTTCTGTTCGCCTTGATATCAGAAGATCCACCCAGATCAAAGACAGCAGCAATAACGTTATGGGTAACAAGACCCGCGTGAAAGTTGTGAAGAACAAAGTAGCTCCACCATTCAAAACTGCCGAATTTGACATTATGTATGGTGAGGGAGTTTCCAAGATCGGTGAGATCATCGATATAGGCGTGGAATACGAGATCATAAAAAAGAGCGGCTCGTGGTTTAGCTATGAAGACACTAAACTCGGCCAGGGCCGGGATGCGGTAAAAGCATTGCTGAAAGATAATCCTGATCTAATGGATGAACTTGAAACCAAAATCAAGGAGGCTATTAAGATCACTCAGGAATAAAAATCTAATCCCCTTCACGGGGATTTTTTTTGATCTTTACGCAACCTTTTTGAGTCTATTGCATCTACAGTACAAAAGCAAAATAAAAATTTATGAAAAAAATCGTTTTTGTATTAATGTCAGTAATCCTCCTTTCAGGATGTTCAATCGATAATGAATCAGGCCCAAATGTAGCTTACGATCTTGTTGCTATTACCGGGAATGACCTCCCTGAATCTTTTGAAAAAGGCAAAACCTATGAAGTGAATGTAACGTATGAGCTTCCAAACCAATGTTACGCTTTTAATTCATTAGATGCCAGAAGGGCAGGAAGCTCCTCAGAACAAAGAAGAAAAATCTATGTTGGAGCCATAAGCCTGGTAAATCTAAGCGGCACTTGTGATGAATCTTCCGAAGGAGATACCGGAACCAGTAAATTCACTATTCTGATCGATGAAGATGGAGAATATGAATTCAATTTCTGGATCGGGAAAGATTCAACCGGTCAATCTTTATATGATAAAGTCACTGTTCCGGTGGTAGATAATACTAATACCGGAGCTTAATCTGAAATTTAAAACAGATCACTATTAGTGAGTTTACACGAACTCATCCATCAGTGCAGGAAGGAGAACCGCAATGCACAGGAACAGCTTTACCGTTTATATGCGGCTAAGCTGTTCGGCCTTTGCCTTAAATATTCAGAAAACAGGCAACAGGCAGAGGATAATTTACAGGATGGGTTCGTGCAAATTTTCAATAAGATCAAACAGTTCAGAGAAGAAGGTTCTTTTGAGGGATGGATGAAGCGTGTGATGGTTAATACCTGCCTTCAGAAATACCGACAACAAAAAGTCTATAGCCTGAGCAATGAAGCGCAAATCGAAGAAGAAGATCCTGAAGTTGAAGAAGAAGAATTTGAAATCAATTTTCTTCTTCAATGTATACAGGCTCTGCCCGATCGCTACCGACAGGTTTTCAGTTTATACGTACTGGACGGATATTCACACCGGGAAATTGCAGAAATGATGAATATTTCTGAAGGCACTTCCAAGTCTAATCTTGCACGCGCAAGAATGGCCTTAAAAGAAAAAATTGAAGAAAGCCGTGAAAGGCAAAATTCTGCACAATCATCATGAAAGAAAAAAAACACATAGATAGGATCTTTCAGGAGAAATTCAAGGATTTTGAAGCCAATCCACCCAGCGGTATGTGGGACAAGATCGCTTCAGAACTTGATAAAAAGGATGATAAAAAACCTTTAATTATTCCGCTTTGGTTTAAAATAGCGGGCGTTGCTGCCGTTATCGCCATTGTAATCGCAGGATTTTTATTTACCGATGAACCTGCGAATGGTTCAATTTCCCCCTCAATTGTAGAACAGCCTTCTGAGAATTCATTAAAATCAGATAAAGAACCGGGCTCCCAGTCAGGTTCTGCCATTTCAAATTCTGAAGATGAGGGAAAATTAAATAAGGAACCTCCAGAAGTAAAAAACAACTTTAATTCTTCCGAAAAAACTTCGGTTGTTGCCCAAAATGATCAGGAGGAAAATAAAAATGAATTAAAACCTAATTCTGAAACTGGACAAATTTCAGATAAAAAGGAAAAAATTTCCGAAAAGGAAAAAAACCAGCGCATTGCTGCAACTCAAAATGTCCATACCAGCAAAAATCAGGAAGAAAATAGTGAAAAGGAGAAATTAGTTGATCCTCCGGGAGCAGTAAATAAGCCTTCTGTTTCCGGAGCGATCGCTGAAAATGTCGAAAATTCGAAAGATTCTGTAGAAAATAATATGCCTTCAGAAAATGCTCTGGCGGAGCTTGAGAAGAAAAACGAAAAATCTGATGAAGAGCTTGCTGAAACCAACACCAAAAGGCTCAGCCTTTCAACTTTTGCGGCTCCTATTTTTTACAAAAACCTGGGAAGCGGAAATGAGCTTTCTTCGCAATTGGCAAATAACAATTCGGTTTCTGATGTGACCGTTTCATACGGCGTAAAAGTGGCCTATGCAATTTCAGAAAAAATTAAAATCAGGACTGGTATCAGCAAGATCAATGTGAATCAGACCGTAGAGGATATTTCTTATTCACCAGTCGCCATTTCCGGCGGACTCGCGAATATCAATTCATCAGGGGAGGTCTTTGCGATTCGTGGCAATAATCCGTCGAATTCCTTCAATACCGCGAGCGTTTCAAGTTTTCTGGCAGCTCCTTTGTTCACACCCGGTGAGATCAACCAGGAATTCGGTTTTATCGAAGTGCCGCTGGAATTGGAATATGCCCTGATCGACACAAAATTTGGACTGAACCTCATTGGCGGTGCGAGTACTTTGTTCCTTGACGAGAACCGCGTGGATCTGGTTTCGGGAAATACCAATACCCGTCTGGGCAAGGCAAATAATATCAATTCAACAAGTTTTAGCACCAATATTGGCGTGGGAATGGATTATGATCTAAACGATCTATTCAGCCTAAGTTTAGAGCCAATTTTTAAATATCAGTTGAATACTTTTAATAATGTCCAAAGTGTGCAGCCGGTGAATTTTGGAATTTATTCAGGTATCACCCTAAAATTTTAATAAACCGAAGGACTCTGTAATTCATCAAGGATCACCTTCCTGGTTCTCTCTTTTAGCATTCGGCGATCTTTTAATTCCATTCCTTCAGTACAGATGAATTTGTGAATTTTCACTCTTAATTTCCCGGGCCCGCCAGTGAAGAATTTATAAGAAAACCTTTTTTTCGTATCGTGAAAAGTTAAGGGCACGATGGGAATTTGATGCTCCAGGGCAAGGCGGAAGGCGCCGTCTTTAAAAGTATCAAGAACAATGGAAAGATCATCAGGCACGCCCCCTTCGGGAAAAATACAAATGCTGTTTTGCTGTTCCAGGCGTCGCTGTGCTTCGGTGAAAGCCTCCTTCCTGCTTCTCTGATTATTTCGGTCAACAAGAATGCAGGTTCGCCGGTAAAAGAACCCGAAAACTGGAATTTTGACCAGTTCTTTTTTTCCGAGGAAAATAAAGGGCCTTTTGATCACGTAGAGCATCAGCATAATATCCAACATCGAGGTGTGATTGGCCACAAACATATAGCTCTTGTGTTTTTCCGGCAGCTGTTCAGCAAGCGTTTTAACGCTGAAACCCATCCCAAAAATGATGATTTTCGCCCAAATCCGGGCACAAATAAAGAATTGAGGATAAAACCTTTCCGCAGAAGTCAAAACAATAAGCACCGGGAGCATAATAACGATCGGCACCACCAGTAAAATATAAAACCAGATTCGCCAGAGAAGAATTGCCGCCGATTTGAGAATGCGCATAACTTCAAAAGTACTAAAATGAACCGATTGAATTCCATAAAAAATTTACCTTTGCAGGAAAAATCACAAGCCAATGTCCAGAATACTTACAGGAGTCCAAAGTACAGGAACGCCACATCTTGGCAATCTTTTGGGAGCCATCATGCCTGCAATTGAAATGGCTAATGACCCGGCTAACGATTCTTTCATTTTTATCGCCGACCTTCATTCCCTTACTCAAATAAAAGATGCTGAAACTTTAAGGCAAAATACGTATTCGGTGGCGGCGACATGGCTCGCCTGTGGTTTGGATATTGAAAGAACTGTGTTTTATCGTCAAAGCGATATCCCTCAGGTTACCGAGCTTACCTGGTTTTTAAGCTGCTTTTTTCCCTATCAAAGGCTAACTTTGGCGCATTCTTTTAAAGATAAGGCTGATCGCCTCGAAGATGTGAACGCCGGACTTTTCTCTTATCCCATGCTAATGGCTGCAGATATTCTGCTTTATGACGCTGAAATTGTTCCGGTTGGAAAAGATCAGTTACAACACCTGGAGATGACCCGCGATGTGGCATCAAGGTTCCATGCAAAAATGGGCGAGGTTTTCGTAATTCCGGAAGCCAAAGTGCAAAAGGAAACCATGTATGTGCCGGGAACCGATGGTGAAAAAATGAGCAAATCCAAGCAGAATACCATCAATATTTTTCAGACAGATAAAAAACTGAGAAAACAGATCATGGGAATCCAGACAGACAGTACACCTCTGGAAGAGCCCAAAGATCCCGATACCTGCAATGTTTTTGCTTTATACAGGCTAATTGCCCGTGAAGAGCAGATCACAGAAATGCGAAAGAATTATGAGGCTGGTGGTTACGGCTATGGAAATGCCAAACAAGCGCTTTTCGAACTGATCAAAGAAAAATTTTCTGAACCCCGAGAGAAATATGAATATTTCATCAATAATCTCGAGGAGGTAGATAAAGCCCTCGCAGTTGGAGCGAAAAAAGCAAAAAAAGTAGCTGATGTTGTTTTAGGGAAAGTGCGGGCAAAAGCCGGATATTAAATAATTTCAAACATTTTTCCCGGCAAGGGCCTGATGGCTCCTTTTAATTCCATATTGAGTAAAATCGAAGCGGTTTTAAAGGTTGGAAAATGACAGTTTAAAGCGAGTACATCCAATTCACTCTTTCCTCTGTCTTTTAGAAAATCATATAATTTCTGTTCGTCTTCCTCCAGTTCAAAAAACAACTGTTTTTGGACTGCTGCCGGCCTGTCTTCGATATTCCAGTTCAAAATATACAAAAGATCAGCCGCTGAAGTAAGCAAATGTGATTTTTGAGATTTTATCAGGTTATTACAGCCAATGCTGTATTTTTCACCGGGCCTTCCGGGCACCGCGAAAACCTCCCGATCATAAGAAGCTGCAATATCGGCCGTCACAAGTGCGCCACCTTTTTCAGCGCTTTCGATAACCACCGTAGCTTCGCTCAAACCTGCAATAATTCGGTTCCTTTTTAGAAAATTATTCCGATCAAATTTATCGGTACTCCAGAAATCGGTGAAAAAGCCACCATTCTCTTCGATCTGGTTTACATATTTTTTATGCGCTTTCGGGTAAACCTGGTTCAGGCCGTGCGCCAGGCAGCCAATGGTTTGGAGTCCGTTTTTGACGGCCGCTTTATGAGCGGTAATATCTACGCCATAAGCAAATCCCGAAATGATCACAGGATCGATAACGGCCAGATCTTCAATAAGTTTTTCGCAAAACTGAGTTCCATGCACGGTGATCTGCCGCGTTCCGACGATACTGAGGATCTTTTTATTCTTCAGATCAAACTTTCCTTTTGAAAACAATAAAATTGGAGCGTCCAGGCAGTGTTTCAGTTTTTGCGGATAATTTTCTTCCTGAAAATAATGAGTGTTGATGTGATTTTTTTCGATGAATTTTATTTCAGATTCTGCCGCTTTGAAATGCTCAGAACTGCCTAATTCTTTAATGCGAAGCTGGCCGATGCCGTCTATTTTCAGAAGACGGCTTTTCTTTTCTTTGAAGATATTTTCGGCTTTTCCGAAATGCCGAATCAATTTTTTGGCCGTTGTATCTCCCAGATTTGGAATATGTTGCAGCGCTAAGGTGTAAAGTAAATCTTCAGAATTCATCCGGCCAATTTGATCAAAATTACAGAAAAAAAGATTTGTTAATAAAAATTCTTTGGGTAACTTTAGCCTTAGACCTAAACCTCTATTTTTGCCTTCAATGAATATAGCCAGCTACATCCAGGATTTATTATACCGATACGAATGCGTGGTTCTGCCAGGTTTCGGAGCCTTTCTTTCTCAAAAACAATCGGCTTATATCGATGAAAAAACAGGGCAGTTCTTTCCGCCTAAAAAGTTAATTTCATTTAACCGCCAGCTTTTAAGAAATGATGGTTTGCTTGCGAATTATATTTCCGAAGTGCAGGGTGTTTCGTATGAAGCGGCTACGAACATGGTTCGCGAGTTTGTTTATGATCTCGAAATTAGCCTGGAAAAAGGTGAAAAAACTGAAATTGGTCATATTGGCAAACTTTATCTTGATGAAGAAGATAAACTTCAATTCGAGCCAAACAACAGTATTAATTTCCTTACCCACTCGTATGGGCTTAGTAATTTTGGAGTGACTGAACTTCAAAGGGAAATTTATAAAAAAGAAGTGGCTCAACTCGAGGAAAAAGCGCCTTTGCTGTTTACTCCCGAGAAAAGACGCACCTCCATTCTTAAATATGCGGCGATAGGTCTTATTGCGCTGGGACTTTCTGGCTATGCCGGACTCAATATTTACAGCCATCAGGTAAGCCAGCATAATATTGCGGAGCAGCAGGAAGCAGAAAACCAGCTGCAGCAACAAATCCAGGAGGCTACCTTTGTGATCGACAATCCGTTGCCGGCAGTAACTTTCGAGGTTGAGAAGCAATCGGGCAACTATCATATAGTGGCCGGAGCTTTTAGAGTAGAAGAAAACGCCGAAAAGAAAGTTAAAGAACTTAAGGAGGAAGGTTACAAAGCCCGTTTGATCGGCGCCAATAAATACGGACTTCATCAGGTGGTCTATTCCAGCTATCAAACCAGAAGGGAGGCTATAAATGCTCTTTATAAGATCAAGAAAACCAATGAAGCCGCATGGTTGCTTGTTCAGGAACTTTAATACTCTTTTAACGGGAAAATTCGAATCGGGGGCCTTATTTTTGCAAAAAATCAACTATGGAGGCCAAAAAACCGAGTGATTCCCGTACTACCTTAACCGATCTTGTACTTCCCAGTGAAACAAATCCTTTAAATAATCTATTCGGGGGTGAATTACTCGCCCGTATGGATCGCGCAGCCAGCATTGCCGCTCGTCGTCACAGCCGAAGGATTGTGGTTACAGCTTCGGTAAATCATGTGGCCTTCAATAAAGCTATCCCTTTAGGAAGTGTTGTAACCGTAGAAGCGGCAGTTTCCAGAGCCTTTAAATCGTCTATGGAGATCTTTATAGATGTTTGGGTGGAAGACCGCGAAAGTGGCCGCAAAACAAAGGCCAATGAAGCGATCTATACATTCGTGGCGGTAGATGAGACCGGTACACCTGTTCAAATTCCCCAACTGGAACCGGTAACCAAACTTGAAAAGGAAAGATATGCCGCTGCCTTAAGAAGAAAACAACTAAGTCTTGTCCTGGCCGGAAAAATGAAACCTAATGAAGCTACCGAGCTAAAAGCGCTTTTTAAAGATTAATCGGTACTTCCAAAAAGAAAAGGTTTATTCACAATCTGGGGCAAATTACATTTGATAGATCCAGTCTGCAGGATCCATTTTCTGGGTATTCTTGAAAATGAAAAAATGAAGCGTGGTTTTTCCCGTGGTTTTACTGGTGGCTACCTCTCCAACTTCCTGTCCGGTCACCACCTTATCGCCTCTCTTCACATAAACGCTTTGCAGGTTATTATAAATGGTAATATAGTCACCGTGACGCACCATAACGGCCATGTTGGCTCCTTTTACTGCCTGCACCTCGCTTACCGTCCCATTGAAAACAGCACGGGCTTTTCCTCCTTTATCGGTATCTATACGCACGCCATTATTATTGATCATTGCTGACTGAACCACCGGATGAGGGTGTTTCCCGAATTGCATGGTAACAACGCCAGATTTAACGGGCCAGGGCAATTTCCCTTTATTATTGGCAAAATCGGCTGCCAGAGCTTTTGCCTCGGGAGTTAATTCGTAAGTATCCCGGGAAGACGAACCGCTTTCCTCATTGGCTTTGGCTATCGAAGCACGTACCATTTCTTCAATGGCCCTGTCTATTTTATCTATTTCCTGTTGTTTTTTTCTGATCTGAGCGGCAAACTCACCTTCCCTTTTCTTAATGGTTGACATTAATTCCTGCTGCGATTTCCTGTTCTCTTCCAAACGGGCCCTGGTCTTACGGTTCTCAGCGATCAGTTTTTCCTTGGCTTCCTTTTGTTCGGCGAGGTTAGCGTTTAATTTCTGAAGTTCACGGGTACGCTCTTTGATCTCTTCACCCTGTTTCTTGCGGTAGTTGGTATATTGCTTCATGTATTGAAGGCGCTTATAGGCTTGCAGGAAACTTTTAGACGATAGCAGGAACATGATCCTGCTTTGTTGCGATTTGCTTTTATAGGATTTACGGATCATCCGGGCATAATCGTCTTTTAATTCTTCAAGTTCTTTTCTAAGCTGACTGATTTTTTTGGTATTCGTATTTATTTCACGGGTAAGCAAATTTGCCTGCTGATTGGTGACTTTTATAAGATTTTCAGTGCTTTTTATCTGCTGATTAAGATCTTCGACCTGTCCTAAGACCGACTGCCGCTTTTTTTGCTGACCAATACGCAGTTCATTGATACGCCTGATCTCATTCTGAAGTTCCACCCGTCGCTTTTCAAGTTCCTCACGTTTGCTTTGGGCATGGGAAGAAGCGATTCCGAAAAACAGTAATAAAATGAAAAGCGTTTTTACATGCTTCATAATTTTCAATTTAAACTGGTTTCTTCATAACCTGAAGGAATTTCAAAAGGAAAACTCACGTCCTCATTAAATTTTACAGAACGATAGGTAAGTTCAATATTGGTATTATCGCCTCCTTCATTGGCAATAATTTTAATTTTTTCAGGGAAAATAAAACCGTCAACTTTCTGGTAGTCGGAATAGGTCACGGTGAGACTTCGGTTTTCCTGCTGCTGAACCAGTTGTTGTGCCTGAGCTTTGAAAGTTGCCGGGTCCAGGAGAAACATTTTTTTGATAAGCGCATCATCGGCCACAAACTGAAAGCCTCTTGGTGAGGTAGAAAAATCGTATTCCTCATCGCGAAGATCATAAATGGCCTGGCCGATCAGTAAATTCTGAAGTTTCTGAAAGTCAAGGGGAGTTCCTAAAAAATCGCTTACCAGACTAAAATCACCCTTAAAATAGGTTTGGTTCACCTTTTCATAATAGCTCACCTGTTCAGGTGTGATATAGGCTTTTGCCACAGGGAATCCAAGGACACTGGCACTCATCCAGATGGCCTTATCTTTTTCCATTCGGAAGGTGAGCGTTATTGCCTGACTTTTATTTTCATCTTGATAAACAGCCCTTAATTTCCCATTAGCAGTTTTGAAATCGGTCTCGGTTTTATAATGTTTCCTGATCACCGAAACGGCTTCGGCGTCCCGGGTAGCAATTTTTCGGTTTATTCCTCTACGGCTTCCGCAGGAAACCACAAAAACAGATATCATCAATAATATGGTAACTTTTCGTAACATCAATTGATCTCTTTTTTAAGATTTTCAGCCTTTCTGCGAAATTCTTCCGCTTTAGACATCTCATTCATTCCCTCATAGCTCAGCGCCAGCTGCAGGTAAAAATCACTTTCCATTTCACGGTCTTCAACGAGATAATCCAGGCCTTCCTTTAACTTTTCTTCAGCCTTTTTGAACTCAGAAAGCTTATTTAAAGCAACTCCCTGAAACAAATACAGGAGCGGTTGGGTTGGAAAAATTTCGAGGGAATTTTCACTAAGCAGCTTTGCCTCCTCAAACCTGGCAAAATCTAACTGCAAAATGAGGATATTTTTGATTAACTGGAAATTATCCTGATCCTCTTTAATCCCAAGTTCAAAAAACTTTAAAGCATTCTCTTTATTGCCTTTTTTAAGGTAATATTCTCCAAGCTGTTCATAGATCTTTGGAGTATTCTCCCAGTTTTTGAGCTTTCCGGCAGCCTCAATAAGCTGCTCTTCATACTTTGGATTTTGCTGAACATAATTCAGAAAATCGTTAAGCACCTTAAACTTGGTCTCTGCGTCTATCTCTTCGCTCTCGAAGACAATATCCATCGAAGCGATTGCAGCTTCCGGATTGTCCTTATTCAGATAAAACTTATACAGAGCCAGGTGAGCCAGGGAAGAGCCGGGATTCGTCTTTAAAAGCTCCTGAGCGACTTTAAAAGCTTCCTCTTCATTGCCCTGGTCGCTGTAAATATAAATAAGGTTGAGATAATTTTGTTCAACATCGGGATTGCTGGCGATGCTTTCCCTTAAATTTTGCACCTGTGCATCAGTATTGTTTGTGCGGGCATAAATTTGCCTGCGCAGGGAAGTGCGATAGGTATTGCTGCCGTATTTAGCATCCAGTTCATCCAGTGTTTTCAGTGCTTTATCATACTCCTCATTGAGTAAATAGAGATTGGCGAGATCCTCTTTATATTTAGGATCCATGGGAATGAGCTTTTTTACCGTTTCTATGGCTCCGGCATAATCTTCGGTCATCCCATAGGTTTGGAAAAGAAAATTCAGGATCGCCTCCCTTTTTGGTTCCAGCTCGTGGGCCTTTTTAAAATTTGAAATCGCCTGTTCGTAATTTTCCAGTTCCCGATAATTCTTACCCAATTCAAAAAAAACCACCGCTTGTGTGTCGTCAATTTTCAGACATTGCTGAAGTTGGTTTATGGCTTTTTCATAATTCTCAATTCCTTTCTGTTTAAGGGCTTCAAAAAAATGCTCCTGAAAGGCATCGCTGGCATTTCCAAGATCATCCTGACTCACATCTTTTAAAGGCTGCGGAATTTCCTGGCCTTCGGAAGAAAAGGCGGAAATCGACAGAAAAAGTATGAGAATCAGGTTTTTCATCTATTTTACTTATTCCAGCACCGAATAATCACCAATGCTGATCTGGGTGAAATTACCGTCAAACTTAGCATAATTACCAATCATCGCATTATCAAGGTTGGCATTTTTTATCTCGGCTTCGTTTTGAATAAGACTATTCTTAATAGTGGAATTTTCTATTCTCGTTCCATCACCAACAGAAACGTTCGGACCGATTTTCACATTGATCAATTCCACATTTTCACCAATAAAGCAAGGCTCGGTGATCTCGGCATTTTTGATCTTTACAGAATCTGAAATCAGTTTCTCTCCATCCTGGTGAAGGAATTTGAGCATTCGCCCATTGGTTTCTACCGTTACATTTTTATTCCCACAGTCCATCCATTCATCCACTTTTCCGGGAACAAATCTCAGGCCATTCTTTCTCATAGCCTGAATACCGTCATTGATTTGATACTCTCCCCCACGGGTAAGCTTTTGATCGAGCACGTTCTGAAGTTCATCTTTCAGGACTTCAACATTTTTGAAATAATAAATACCGATTACCGCAAGATCTGAAACAAATTCCTTTGGTTTTTCAACAAGGTCAACAATTTCCCCATTCTGATTTAGCTTAACAACCCCGTAAGCAGAAGGGTTTTCAACTTTCTTCACCCATATTACGCCATCAGCAGATTTATCAAGATCAAAATCGGCTTTAAAAAGAGTGTCTGCATAAGCGATCACCGCGGGACCGCTTAAAGATTCTTTCGCACACATGATCGCATGGCCGGTTCCAAGAGGTTTATCCTGATAATAGATCGTGCCTTTAGCACCCAAAGAATTGGCAATTTTCATCAAATCTTTTTCCACCTGTTCTCCAAAATCTTCACCTATGATAAAAGCGATCTCATCGATCTTTTCATCAAGCACTTTCGCGATATCTTCGACTAATCGGTGAACTATAGGTTTTCCCGCGATTGGAATTAAAGGTTTAGGGACGGTTAAGGTGTGAGGACGAAGTCGTGAACCACGACCCGCCATGGGTACGATTATTTTCATTATTGAATTTTCTTTTTCTTAATTTTTATTGATTTAATTATGAGATCGCTTCTCCGCCTGAGGCGGATCACAATGACATTTTTTAATTTATTTGTGGCCGGTACTTCCGAAGCCGCCAGCTCCGCGTTGGGTTTCCTGAAGCACTTCGGTTTCGGCCCATTCTATCTGCTCATGTTTTGCAATTACAAGCTGGGCGACGCGCTCTCCATCCTGGACGCTAAACTCTTCATTCGATAGATTCACCAGAATTACCCCAATTTCGCCGCGGTAATCGGCGTCGATGGTGCCGGGAGAATTGAGCACCGTAATTCCTTTTTTGGCGGCGAGTCCGCTTCGTGGTCTCACCTGTGCTTCATAACCAATTGGAAGCTCAATGAAAAGTCCGGTTTTAATAATGGCCCTCTCGAGCGGTTTCAGCACAACAGGCTCCTCCATATTAGCCCGCAGGTCAAGACCTGCTGAGGCTTCGGTTTCATAATTGGGAAGCGCATGCTTCGATTTATTGATAACTTTTACAATCATTTAGTCAGAATTTTATTGAGTTGTTTTCTTTCCATAGAAAAAACGATTCCGAGGAACAGCAAATTCAATCCCGTTGCAATCAGATAATTTTCCCTGAAAAACAGGAAGGAAAGTATGGAAAGTCCTACGGATAAAAACAAATAGAAACTTATTTTTTTAACGTTATAAGGCACGGGATAGTATCTTTTTCCCAGGAAATAGGAAATGATCATCATACTTCCATAAGCGATAAGTGTAGCCCAGGCAGATGCGATGAATCCTATCACCGGGATCAGGAAAATATTCAGCAAAATGGTAATTATCGCTCCGAATACCGAAATATACATTCCCGTGCGGGTTCTATCGGTGAGCTTATACCAAACCGACAGATTGTGATAAATACCCAGAAAAAGGTTCGCCATCAAAACGATCGGAACGATACTAATGGCGATCCAGTAAGACGAATCGCGAATAACCAGCGCTTTAAAGAAATCAATATACGTGACGAGAATCAAAAAAATCAGGCTTCCGCAGATGACAAAATATTTTAAAATTTCTGCGTAGGTTTCCCGGGCGTTTTCCTTTTGAGCATGGTTGAAAAAGAAAGGCTCGGCGCCCATTTTAAAGGCCTGCACGAAAATGGTCATAAAAACAGCCAGTTTATAACACCCGGAATAGGCTCCCATAATTTCATCGGAAATCATGTCTTTAATTAAGATTTTATCGAGGTTTTCGTTGATCACAAAGGCGATACCGGCAACCATGATAGGCCATCCATACTTCCACATCTGCTTGAAAATATCGACACTGAAGTTTATTTTAGTCCTGAAAAAATACGGGAGAAGCAAAATAAAAGTAATCCCGCTGGCAGCCACATTGGCCATAAAAATATATCCCACAAGGTCTTTTGGGTCGTAATTTTTCGTTATGTACACCGGGGAATAGTCGGGAAATTTCCTGACGAACCACAGGAAGTAGAAATTCAGACCCACGTAAGTGAGAATATTGAGGATCTTTATACCAGCGAATTTCAGTGGCCTTCCGGTAGCTCTCAAATAAGCAAAAGGAACGACTACAAGTGTGTCGAGTATCAAAACGCTGAAAAGAAGCTGAAAATAATAAGGGTCGAGATCCATTAGCTGCACCAGCTGATCCTGAAAAATAAGGACGAGAATGGCAAATACTACCGTTGTACTTGTGAGCGCGATAAAAGCAGTAGAGAAGACTTTTTCGGAATCTTTGGCCCTGCTGAAAAACCGGAAGAAGGAGGTTTCCATCCCGTAGGTAAGCAGCACATTGAAAAAGGCGGCCCAGACGTAAAAAACGGTGTTTACTGAATATTCCTCACGCGGAAGGATATCGGTGTGCAAAGGCACCAGGATGAAATTCATCAGCCGTGGGAATACCGTCGCAAAACCGTAAATAAGAGTGTCTTGAAAAAATCTTTTTAAAGTACTCAACAGGAGCGGGTTGATTTATTACAAATATCTGAATAAATCAGGATTATAAAAGCCGGAGCTCTTATTCCTTTTCCACAATTCCTGTTAGCTTGTAGTATTTGGTCTCTCCATTCTGGATAAATACCAGTAAGGCTTCGTCCTTTTCAATTTTTACCGGACTTTTTTCGGGCATTTGTGGCGGCTGATTCCCATATTCCTTTTTTGGCTCTTTATGCATCACTATATCGCCCATTCCGGTGCGGAAATCGGCCACATAAAGATTAGGTTTTTCCTCATTTTGAGTCAAAGCCGATTTCATTCCGCGGAAATAAACCGAATTAAGGGAAACTTTCTGATCCTGAATTGCAATAACAGGAATATTTAGCCTTATACCTTTTGGCGTTTTTGTAGTGTATATCTTACCGAATTGAGCGGGTGCTCTTTCCTGTAAATTCTTATTGCCGCCACAGGAGCCAAAAAACAATAAGCTGAAGATCCCTGAGAATAAAAGTACACTGGCTTTCATAATGATGAGTTTTAGTTGATAAGTAAAAGACAAAAGCCGTACCAAAAGAAAAAGCCTCCCGGAATGAGAGGCTTTTAATGTTTTATTCATCCTTCGACTCCGCTCAGGATGATAGTCATTTTATCCGTTTAGCGCTTCGGCACCACCAACGATCTCAAGGATCTCATTGGTAATAGAAGCCTGACGAGCTTTGTTGTAAGACAATTTAAGATCATCCCGAAGTTCTTTCGCGTTATCGGTCGCTTTATGCATCGCAGTCATACGCGCACCGTGTTCAGCAGCAAAAGAATCTCTAAGAGCCTTAAAAAGTTGCATTTTAAGAGATTTTGGGATCAATTCCTTTACAATTTCAAGTTTTGAAGGCTCGAAAATGTAATCCAATTGTTTGTTCTCATCGCTTTCAAACTTCTCTATAGGTAGAAACTGTTCATCCATTACCACCTGGGTGGCAGCATTCTTGAACTGGTTGTAAATAATCTCGATTTTGTCATATTTCCCGTCAAGAAATTGTTGCATTAAATCCTCTGCGATCTCCGCTACCGGGTCATAATTAAGATTGTCAAAAATATCATTGTTATTGCCGGCGATAGGAAAAGTTTTTTTCAATATATCATTGGCTTTTTTACCCAATGAAAGTATTTCAACTTCCTTACCCTGGTACTCACCCTGGATCTTAGCCTTTACTTTCTTCACGATATTACTATTAAAAGCTCCGGCAAGTCCTTTATTTGAGGAAATGGCCACAAGCAGAACTTTTTTAACCTCGCGTTTTTCAGCAAATTCACTCCCAGATTCTTCTTCAAGTGTAGCGCTTAGATCCTGAAGCAATTGCGTAAGCTTTTCGGCATAAGGTCGCATGGAAGTAATCGCATCCTGCGCCTTGCTCAACTTTGCAGCCGATACCATTTTCATGGCACTGGTGATCTGCATGGTCGAGGAAACCGAATTGATCCTGCTACGTAATTCTTTTAAGTTTGCCATTTTTATTTAGTATTGAGTATTGAGTAATTAGTACGGATAACTTTTAATCAACACTATAAACCTTATAAATTTGAGGAGGAAATTCAAGATCTAATATCTCAAATCTCACTACTCAATACTATTTCTTATATTTCTCTGAAAGCTCCTTAGCTGCCTGAGTAAGGGTATCAGTTACTTCATCAGTCAGTTTACCTGCTTTCAAAGTATCCAGAACATCTCTATGTTTTGTATCGAGATAATCTAAATATTCTCTTTCAAATTCACGAACCCTATCTACAGGCACATTTCTAAGAAGGTTTTTGGAACCTGCATAGATGATCGCGATCTGGTCTTCCACCGGATAAGGATCATTTTGTCCCTGTTTAAGGATCTCCACGTTTCTTCTACCTTTTTCAATAACTCCAAGAGTCGCCGCATCCAGATCTGATCCAAATTTTGAGAAGGCCTCTAATTCACGAAACTGAGCCTGGTCGAGTTTAAGGGTACCCGCAACTTTTTTCATCGATTTGATCTGAGCCGAACCACCTACACGGGATACAGAGATACCCACGTCAATCGCAGGACGAACACCCGAGTTGAATAAATCAGAAGTTAAGAATATCTGACCATCGGTGATCGAAATTACGTTGGTAGGAATATATGCGGAAACGTCACCTGCCTGGGTTTCGATAATAGGAAGGGCCGTTAAAGAACCTCCACCTTTCACCTTATCTTTAAGAACATCAGGAAGGTCATTCATTTGTTTTGCAATCTTATCATCATTGATCACTTTCGCTGCACGCTCCAGTAATCTGGAATGAAGGAAGAAAACGTCTCCGGGATACGCTTCACGTCCTGGTGGACGACGAAGTAAAAGCGAAACCTCACGGTATGCTACCGCCTGCTTTGAAAGATCATCATAAATGATCAGCGCAGGACGTCCCGAATCACGAAAATATTCCCCGATCGCCGCGCCGGCAAAAGGAGCATACACCTGCATTGGAGCAGGATCTGAAGCATTAGCGGCCACAATAGTGGTATAAGCTAAGGCTCCTTTGTCTTCAAGGACTTTGGCAATCCCCGCTACGGTTGAAGCTTTTTGTCCAATCGCCACATAGATACAGTAAACGGGCTCACCCCTGTCATAAAATTCTTTCTGATTAAGGATGGTATCGATACAAACGGTAGTTTTACCAGTTTGACGGTCACCAATTACCAGCTCACGCTGACCTCTTCCTATCGGCACCATAGCATCGATAGATTTGATACCGGTTTGAAGCGGCTCGTTTACCGGCTGACGGAAAATTACACCGGGAGCTTTTCGCTCCAAGGGCATTTCAAAGGTTTCCCCTTCAATATCTCCTTTCCCATCGATAGGGTTTCCCAAAGTATCAACTACTCTTCCAACAATTCCCTCTCCAACATTGATAGAGGCAATTCGCTGAGTTCTTTTTACAGTTGAACCCTCTTTGATCTCTTTCGTAGGTCCTAAAAGTACTACCCCAACATTGTCTTCTTCAAGGTTAAGAACGATTCCTTCCAGACCACTTTCGAACTGTACCAATTCACCATATTGGGCGTTGGCGAGTCCGTAGACACTGGCAATACCGTCTCCTACGGTAAGAACAGTCCCCACTTCGTCCAGAGAGGCTTTGGCTTCAAAACCAGATAATTGTTGTTTTAATATTGCTGATACTTCAGCAGGATTTACTTCTGCCATAATTATTCAGATAAAATGGCACGCCATGCGCACCGGTTTTTATTAAATTTTTGAAACGTATGTGTTTTCTTTAAATCTTCTTTTCAGGTTATTGAGACTTCTTGATACACTTGCATCATACTGAAGGTCCCCAATCCTTAATATAAATCCGCCAATGATACTTTCATCAACGATTTGCTTCAGTTTTGCCTCGGTACCGGTCAATTCCTTAACCTTTGTCATTATAACTTTTTCCAATTCTTTATCTAATGGAATTGCGGTAGTCACAATTGCTTCCTTGAGCTGATTGTCTTCGTTATACATGTAAATGTACTGTCTTGCAACAGCATCCAGAATTTCAAGACGACCATTTTCGATAAGCAAATCAACCGAACCCTGCGTCAATTCATTCAGATTGGGAAAAATAGCACTTAAAGATTTCTTTTTAAGGCTGTTTTTAATAACCGGACTCCCTAACATATCGCTAAGCTCCTTGCTGCCCTCAACAGTACGAAGGATACTTAACATATCCTCCTGCACCTTAGTGGCCGAGTTCTTATCTTTTGCGAGTGAAAGAATCGCCTTTGCATAACGTTTTGCTGCCCTGGTTCCTCTCATACTCTTAGTTTAGCTTTGCATCACCGATCATTCGTTCGATCATTTGATATTGTTCTTTTTTATCGGAAAGTTCTTTACGAACCACTTTTTCAGCGATCTCGATTGATAGATTAGCTACCTGATTTTTCAATTCGTTCATTGCCGACTGCTTTTCGTGCTCAATGCTGTCTTTAGCCTGGGCTACGATCTTATCAGCTTTTTTCTGTGCCTCATCAGATGCTTCAGCGATCATTTTTTCTTTCAAATTCCTGGCCTCTTTAAGAATAGCGTCTCTTTCCATACGAGCATCGATCAAAAGCTTTTCATTATCAGCCTTTAAATTCTGCATTTCCACGCGTGCTTTCTCAGCCGATTCGAGGGCATCTTTAATTCCTTCTTCCCTGCTATTAAGAGAATTCAGAATTGGACCCCAGGCGAATTTTTTAAGCAACAAGATCAAAACTACAAGGATCGCTATTTGCCAGAAAAACAATCCGAATGAAAAATCATTAATTAACTTTTCCATAATTTATTTTACTAATATGATGTTTCGCTCAATTTTAAATTAAGGAAAAACCTTGCAGCCAACCGCTACAAGGCTTTTTCCTTTTTGTTTAATTACACTGCGAAAAGCGCAGCGAATGCAATACCTTCCAATAACGCAGCGATAATAATCATTGCGGTCTGGATCTTTCCGGTTGCTTCAGGTTGACGGGCGATTGCTTCCATAGCACGACCACCAATCATACCAAGACCGATACCTGCACCGATCACGATTAAACCTGCTCCAACCATTACTGGGATTTCCATAACTAACTATTTAAAATTAAACTTACTTCTACTTTGTTCTAAAATTATACTACCGGTAAATCTTCACTGTGATCTTCCGGATGATCTGAATGTTCTTCAACTGCCATTCCTATATAAAGTGCACTCAACAGGGTGAAAATATAAGCCTGAAGGAAAGCCACCAACAATTCAATTATCGATATAAAAATGGTAAATCCGAAAAATGTTGGTCCCGCTACCCAATTCTGAAAAATAAAGATCAAACCAAGTAAACTCATTACTACCACGTGACCAGCGGTCATGTTGGCAAAAAGCCGGATCATCAATGCGAAAGGCTTGGTGAACATACCTAAAATTTCAATAGGCATCAAAACGATCTTCATAAGTACAGGAACTCCGGGCATCCAGAAGATATGTTTCCAGTAATGCTTATTCCCGCTGAATTGTACTATAAAAAAGGTTACTAATGCAAGTGCAAAAGTCACCGCTATATTTCCGGTGATGTTCACACCAAGGGGAGTCAATCCAAAAAGGTTCGACAAAAGGATGAAGAAAAACACGGTAAGCAAAAAGCTCATGTATTTCTTATATTTAGGACCGATATTCGGTTTTGCGATATCGTCGCGAACGTACACTACCAAAGGTTCCAGAAACCTTCCCAAACCTTTAGGTATTGCCGATCTTTTATAATTTTTTGCCAGAATCCGGAAGAATACAAAAAGAAGAAGGGCCACAACAAGCATCATCACCACATTCTTGGTGATCGAGAAATCAAGCGGGCGCTCGTTGGTAGGGAAACCATCTTCGCCGTAATGGATTGTTCCTTCAGCGTCGGTCTTATAAATTTTTGTATGATATAGTCTGTAAGTATTTCCGTCGATCTCAACGAGTTCTTCGCCGTTGTGAAATCTCGCCGAAGAAAATATATGAAGACCTTCGTCCCAAATGATCACCGGAAGCGGCGTACCATAATGCTCCCCTGTTTCCCCATTAGCCAAAAGATTGAAATAATGAGAATCCATAAGGTGGTGCCCCACAAATTCCTTAATACCTTCTTTTGTATTAATAGCACCGTGCTCTTCTTCAGTTTCATGAGCTACAGCTTCATGTTCTCCAGCATTATGCTCATTTTCCTGCGCGTTCAGATTCAAAGAAACGAGGATAAAAAGGCCGCCTAATAAGAATTTAAAAATGTTTTTCTTCCGCATTTTAAGATACAGTTTCGGTCTTTAAATTTGGGTGCAAATGTACACAATTATCTAAAAAGAAAAATCATAAAATTGGGAATAAGTCAAAACTTCTAAAAAAAGGAGTAATTAATTGTTATTATTGAAGTTAGCCCTGTTGAGTTCTCGCGCTAAAAATAAAATTTCCACCCCCAGACAAAGTATAAAAGGAACAAAAAAGAGAAAAAAGTTCTCTTTAAAATCTCCAAAATCACCCTGTTGCAAAAGAAAATAAAAAAGTCCGATCCTGATAACCCCTGCGGCCAAAAAAATAAATCCGATAAATTCTATCAGCTGTTTTTTAAAAATAATATAATTGGAAAGCAGTAAAGCAGAAAACCCGAAATTGTATAAATAACTGAAGTTGATGAGTTTTCTAACCTGCTCATCCCCGCTCGCAAAATAAATTTCGAGGAGATAAGCAAAACCCAATACCAAAGCAAGGGCAAATCCCAGCTTTACTATTTTAGTCATCATAAAAAGAAGTGATTATTTATTAAAATCGTTAAGTTGTTTGATCACAAGATACATGGAAGCTACAAGGCCAAAAAGTACAAATCCCAGCGTGAACCAATTGGTTTCGGTAGAATTGTAATTTTCATCCAGCTTTTTTCCAATCCAGGCGCAAACGAAAATGGTACCGCCCATCTGGAGTCCAATCCCGGTGAATTTTGCCCAATTTTTAAGCAGATTTTTCTTCCCGTTGTTGTTTTCTTCTTTCATCATTCAGTGGCTTTATGGCGCCTTTCATTTCACAGGTGGCATTAAAAACCGCACCGGGTTCGACGGCCAGCTTTCCGGTAACGACTTCGCCTTCAATATTTGCCGGACTCCTTAGAGTAAGCACTCCCGAAACATTAAGTTTTCCTTTAAAACTGCCTTCAATATCGGCATTTTCACATTCCAGTGTTCCGTTGATGAGTCCTCCTTCGCTAATCACCACTTTACCTTCAGCTTTAAGGCTTCCTTCCAGAGTACCTTCGATGCGGAAACAGCCTTTTGAACTAATTTCTCCGGTAATCACAGTGCCGGAAGAGATTCGGTTTTGCTCGCCATTAGAAGCGGCAGTCTTTGATTTTTTGGTTTCAGAAAACATAATGGTAGGGCTTTAGTTAAGAGTCTTGAATTCTCTTAAATTTTTCTTAATTTGTACAATTCTATAATTTTCTGATGAGATTACAAAAGACTCTCTCTCTATTTTATAGTTTTTATTATTCTTAAGCAACTCCTGAAATCCCAGTGCTTTGGATTTATTTTGGAGGTGATGCACCACCACAAAATATTCTTCAGGTGAATAAACATCTACCGATACTGATAGTTTATCATACCCAAGATCCAGCAGGGCCTTTTGAATTTTCGCCTTTAAAACTTCTGCTTTTTCTTTTTCCATTTCCACAGGAAAAACCAACTTAAAATTAGTTTGTAAACTATCCCGGTTAAATTCAAGAACCTTAAGCTGCGGAAGGTTAGAAGAAAGTATGGTTTTTGCCTTTTGGCCTTCAGTAGTTTGCGGATAAGCAACCGCGAGATCATTCAATGCTTTTTCATAAGCCTCAATCCCATAAAGTCGGGCATTAGCCTGAGCTTTTAAAAATTCTAATTTAGGTACTATGGGATCGCCGGTGAATTGTGAGATATATTTATTGGCTTCTTCGATCACCTCTGAAAATTCTCCATTTTCAAAACTTTCATATAATTTCCCGTAAATAATTTCCGGACTGTTCTCCTCACTTTTCAGGCTGCCGGGATCGTTGATAAAGGCAGCATAGCGCGAACCGGGGTAATTTTGAAGAATATCGTTCTTAAGATCCTGCTGTTTGCCCAATTGATTTGTTTGTCCGTAAATTTTATAGAGATAATATTTCGCTGGTAAAACCAGCTGAGGATCCGGATTATGATTGAGCAAATATTCCAGGCGCTCTTCGGCTAAAGCATATTCGTTATAATTTTCACTGTAAATGATGCCCAACTGATAATTTGCCAGGTTTCGCTGCGCGGCGAGACTGTCTAAAGCCAACTTACCACCGGGAATCTGACTTACATAAGCCATGGGGTCATATTTGGGATTATTATCAATATTTACCTCAGCAATTCTTTTCTGGGCATTGACCGAACTTTGATTTAAAGCATTTGAACCCCAGCGCCAGTTATCTTTTAATTCCCGGCTTCCCCAAACCCGAAGAAATTCCTGTGCTCCTCTTGCAACGCGAAGGGGGTTATAGAAATAGAAGGTATTTCCGGTTGATTCAGTGTCTTCTGCAGGAACTTCAACCGCTGATGGAAATGGATTATCCGGACCAATATTAGCAGTATAAACAGGTAATTCGGTACTATCCAGGCCGGCGGTAGCTTCTTCTTTTAACTTATTGGTATATTCGGTAAAATAGGCAATTTGTTCTTCTTCGCTCATCCCGGCAAGCCTTAAAATACTGTCAGTCTTTTCAGCGAGCTCCTCATATTTTATTACGTCTTCAAGGTTTTGTCTTTTTTTCTTAATGCTGCGATATTCCAGCAGCTGGGGCGACATATAGGCAAGCGTGCTGTCATAATATTTTCCCGCAGTTCTATAATCGGCGTCATCAAAATAGATATTTGCCAGAATTTGATAATCAATAGATTTTAAATATATATCACTGGAAGGTGCACGCAGAGATTTATTATAATACTGAATGGCTTTTTTGGTGGAATCTAACTGGTGAAAATATTCCCCAAGCTGAAAATAAATTTTGTCAAGGTAAGGCCGATTTTCACGATCGGCTTCCAGTTCTTTAAGCAAATCCAGCAGGTATGCATTCTCGCCCTGATTCATTTGAAAATTCCGTGCTTTTTGGACGTATGCATTCACCAAATAAATTCGCGGTGTTTTCCGGTTAAGATCGATCACTTTATCGAAAGCGGCGTTGGCTTTGGTGGGATCGCCCAGCCGATTGTGTAACTGGCCTAAAATGTAATAATACCGGCCCTTCTCCGAATCCAAATCGGTATAAGTCGCTGCTTGTGATAATGGAGCCACGGCGCTGTCAGGCTGATTTAGATTTATATAGGCCTGTGCCAGGCTTGAATTGGCATCAGCTATTTCCTGGTCTTCCAGCCTGTCTGATTCGAGAATTTTTTTCAGATTTTCAATCGCCAGGCGTTCATTGCCCAGCCTGATATTGGTCTTTTCCCGCCAGATCCTGGCGTGATTGATATTTTCACTTGCGGGGTACCGGTAAAGTATATAATTGAAAGCATCGAGAGCGGGAACGAACCGCTGATCGAAGTAACGGGCCTTGCCAAGCAGAAGATAAGCCTCGTCCATTTCGGGATTCCTTTCTTTACCCCCAATCTGCATGGAATGTTTCTGAATGGCTTTTACCGCTTTCTCTTCGGCACGCCCGAAATTCTGATTCCGAATACTGTCGGGCAGAAGGATCTTATCATCTACATCAAGTCGTTCAATGGGTAAAATATCCCAGTAATTATCCGCGTAATTTTGATTGATCTCCTTTTTTCCCTGCTCAAGAGCGAGTTGACCGTTGAAGAGCGTATTGTACTCGGCCGTTACCGCGTGATAATTGCGATTGATAAAGGTATTCTTCTTCCGTGAACAGCTAAGGATAACTGCCGAAATTGCAAAAAAAAGTACGATTCGTGCCGATGTATTCAAAAATGATCTTTTCCCGGTATTCAAATAACTTCATACCGGCAGGTTTAGTATGTAAAAGTAAGTTTCTTTTTCTAAACTTCAATAAGGACAAAACTTAGCTCTCGGCGATCTCCCGTGCAAAGTAGGCTTCGAGTTCTTTAAGAGTGGCTTCTGAGGTTTGAATATCTTTCACGATCTCTCCTTTATCAAGCACCACAATTCGTTCGCAAACTTCAGTGACATGAATCAAATCATGACTGGAAATAAGAAAGGTAGTTCCGGTGGTTTGGGAAAGTTCTTTCAATAATTTTTTTAGACGAATTTGGGTGGTCGGATCGAGATTGGCAAAAGGTTCATCGAGAATGACAACTTCCGGATCACCGATAAGCGCGGCGACAATACCGGCTTTTTTCTGATTTCCTTTGGAAAGGTCACGGAGATATTTATTTCGGCCAATGATCTCTCCATTGAAAAAGTCTCCGAAATTTATCAAAAAGGAATCAATATCGGCTTTATTGCGGTTGCGAAGTTCCCCGATGAAATAAAAATATTCTTCAGGAGTAAGATAGCCAATTAAAAAACTTTCATCTATAAATGAAGAGGTAAAAGGTTTCCATTCCTCACTCTGACTAACGGTAATTTCCTTATTAAAAATATTACCGGTGGAAGGCTGGATAAGGTCCAGAAGCAGACTAAAAAAGGTAGTCTTACCGGCTCCGTTATTTCCCACGAGGCCAAAACTTTGTCCAGATGGAATATCGAGATGATCGATGTTGAGCACTTTGGTACCGTTGTATATTTTGGAAAGATTAGTTGCAGTTATCATATTATTCACCTTTTTGTTTGAAACCTTCAATCATGATATATTTTCTTTTTTTGTAACGCATTACAAGAAAATTTAAAATATTAGGCCGAAGAATAAGCCCAATAATTCCCAATCCGGCAAGAAAAGCAACTCCCACCTGGTAACCTATAAACTTATTGATGAGCCAGAAGAAAAAAATCGGGACCAGCAATAATGGTAATCCAATAAGCCATTGAGAAGCACCCGTTCCCTGGTAGTTCATAAATGGGCTTTTATCAAGATCAATGCGTTTTTTATTGAAAGAACCCGCATAAATAAGCAAGGGAACGTTCACTCCCATATTATAGAACGCGCAGGCAATATTCAGCAAAAGAATGTTCCAGCCAAAATAGACGTAAGGGGTAGATAAAATTGCCAAAATTCCCACGCTAAAGCTTATTAATCCCATTTTGGAAGCCAGGTACTGCCTCATGGGAATGTTCTGCGCCATGATCATGGGGTAGTATGAAGCATCCCAGGAAGGCACAAACTGGCCAAAATTGATCATAAAGATTCCGGTAATAAAGATTCCAACAAAAACAAAAAACGCAGGCATGCTTTGATAGGTGTCATTCGTATAAAAAAGGAGTCCGTAAGCCAGGAAAATAAGCGAAATATAAATGGTCGTTTTCGGTCTTTTATTTCTCCAGATAAGTTTAAGATCCTGCTGCAGAAAAGGAGCTATGCTTCCAAAACGCTTCGTCCAAACAAAATCCTGGGTATTGGCCGATTTACTTTTTCCTTTGATCCCGGCATCCAGATAAAATTTAGATTCCAGGTTGAGTTGATTCCATTTAAAAAGCAGTAACAGGAAAAGCACAGGCAAAAACGCCAGGTATGGATGTGCCACTACAAAATCGACTGCCATCCCAAAATAAACACTGATCCTGAAAATTTCAAAATAATCGAGCAATGCGAGAATGATGGCTAAAACTACCACCGGGATCAGCGCCTTTAGATTTTCGGTAAACCGTTTTTTAATGATAAAATTGGCGTAATTCACACATAAAGTGGTTGCATAAACTGCCAGCATCCATCCCAGAATGTTCCATACACCATAATCTCCTTTCACAAGGGAAAAAATTCCAAACGGAATGATAATCAGCAGCGGAAGGAAATTATAAAAGGAAATCAGCGATTTCAGCAACACGAAATTCACTACTTTTCTTTTAGGAATAGGCTGGATCATCAGTGGTTTGATGTCAAGAACGGGTAATGTTTGAAGCATAAACCGGAAAAAAAGCTCAAAAACAAAATAAACCAGCAAAAAGCGATTTACGATTTGCAAAGGAGCGGCTTCCGGATAAAATTCTTTTAACAAAGGGTAAAGGCCAATTCCAAAAAGCAGGAACATTGCCGAAAAATACAGGGCTAAAAATGCCATCAGGATCTTTAAGCCTATACTTTTGCCAAAACTGGCCGACCTGAAAAAAGATTTCCACTCTAACCAGAGAAATTTTTTAAACATGAAAATGGACCTTTTATTCGGTTTGTAGAGAAATTTAAACTTTTGTTACATTCTTAAAACGAGCTTACTTTGTATTTTTGCGCACAAACAGTAAACAATGAGCAAGTTTTATCCGCTAAAAATAAAGGAAATAATTCGTGAAACCCCACAAGCGGTTAGTTTATCTTTTGAAATACCCGAAAACTTAAAAAAAGAGTTCCGTTTTAAAGCGGGACAATATATCACTATAAAAACCGAAAGCGACGGAAAGGAATTACGAAGATCCTATTCCCTTTGTTCCGCACCAGATTCTGATGAATTCAAGGTAACGGTTAAAGAAGTTGAAGGTGGCCGCTTTTCGGTGATCGCCAATAATAAACTCGTTGCCGGGGATATCCTGGAAGTACATCCGCCTGAAGGAAGATTTGTCCTCGAGCCTTCTGAAGGTATTAAAAATTATGCGGCTTTCGCGGCGGGAAGCGGGATCACTCCCGTGCTCTCCATCATCAAAACCGTACTTCGGGATGAGCCAAAGAGTCGGTTTGTACTTACCTACGGAAATAAATCTCCCGAAGACACTATTTTCTTCAAAGAGCTTTTAAAACTTCAGTCAGAATTTCCTGATCGTTTATTCATAGAATTTATTTACAGCAGGACGCGTGAAGAAAATGCCCATTTTGGGCGTATTGAGACCAGCACGGTTAATTATGTGCTGAAAAACAAATTCAGGGAACATAGTTTTGACAAGTTCTTTCTATGCGGACCCGAAGCCATGATAAAACATGTGAGCGAGGTGTTAAAGGAAAATGGCGTTAAGGAAGAGCAGATCTTTTTTGAACTTTTCACCACCACCGAAGAAGAAAAACCTATTGAGGGCGAGGTTGAAGGCCAGACTCAGGTAACCCTGATCGTTGATGAGGAGGAATTTCATTTTTCAATGGACCGTAAAGCGGTAGTACTTGATATGGCGCTTGAAAAAGATATAGACGTACCTTATTCCTGCCAGGGAGGAATTTGCAGTAGTTGTATGGCGCGTATCAAAGAAGGTAAAGCCGAAATGACCAAAAATCAGATCTTAACCGATGAAGAGGTAGAAGAAGGATTTATTCTTACCTGCCAGGCACACCCTACCACTCCCACTCTTAAAGTAGATTATGACGATATTTAGAAAACGACTTCTGTGATCCTTGTAAGTACTTTTTGAGGCGAAATGCTTCGCATAACTTCCTCATAACCGGCGGGAATTTTATTTCCGTAAACCGAGGTCGGTATTTTTGGATACTTCTCCAGGTCTGGTAGGATACAGTTTTCTATTGGCTGATTAAAGGCCTTAAACCCTGTGTAGGGATGCGTAACTCCCCATAAGCTTATCACCGGTATTCCATAAATGGCCGCAAGATGCGCATTCCCACTGTCCATAGAAACCATAGCGTCTAAATTGGAGATCAGGGTCAGTTCTTCGGCAAAACTCAATTTACCCACTACACTTATGCTGTTCTCGAATTGTTTTTGCCATTTCTCAAGTTTATCGCGCTCCCTTTTTCCGCCGCCAAAAAAGATCAATCGGGTTTTACCCTGGGCATTCAATTCTGAAATTACCCGCTCCATGAGATCCAGAGGATACATTTTTGATTCGTGCTGGGCAAAAGGTGCAATTCCTATCCACTTTTGCCGGTCGTGGCCTATTAATTCCTGAACTTTAGGAAGCAGCGTCCTGCGCTTGGGCGGCCGATATTGTGAAAGATCAAGCGGATATCCCAGCCCGGCGAAAACATCGGCATAACGCTGGTGGGTTGATTTCAACTGCTTAAATTCTTTATTCTCTTCCCGGGTCAATGCTTTCTTTTCGCTTCGGCCTTTATCAATTTGCTTAAACGGAATTCCGTAGAAATAAAAAACCGATCGCAAAATGTTGCTCCTGATCACGTCATGAAGATCGGCCACCACATCAACTTCCTCGTCCCTGAGCTCGCGAGCTAAACCGGCAAGTCCCAAAACACCGCTATGAACACCTTTTACATCGGCTTCATAGACACGTACATTGGGAATATGACTGAAAAGCGGTTCAAAAAATGAGCGGGTAAGAATAGTAACGATTACTTCGGGATATGTTTGGGTTAGTACACTTATCACCGGAACCATCATGGCCACGTCGCCGAGAGCCGAAAACCTGATGACCAGAATATGCTTTTTCTCCCGTTTTTGCGGTGCAGGAGATTTACTCATCACTTATTTGTTATTTCTTAGAACCGGATTCAGTTCATCATCATTATACATCTTCATTTGCTTATAAACCTTCATGTATTTTCGCCCTGCAGCTATATCATCCAAAAGCTGATTAATCGCCGTTGAAAGATCTACCCTTTGCTCCAGAAGCACATCAAGTTTCGCCTTGCATTTCATTTGATGTTCCTGGGAAGCATCCTTGCGATTGGCTTCTTCATCCATATGATAAATTTTCAGTGCCAGAATTGAAAGACGATCTATCGCCCAGGCGGGACTTTCAGAATTGATAGTAGCATCTTCATTAGGTTCTACATCCTTAAATTTTTCAAGAAAATAACTATCGATATATTCCACGGTATCGGTGCGGTCCTGGTTAGAGGCATCTATCTTTCGTTTGAGTTCGAGAGCCGCCTCTGAATCGATATTCTGGTCCCTGATAATATCTTCATAATGCCATTGAACCGTGTCTATCCAGCATTTTCGGTACAGAAGATGTTCCAGCAATTCATTTTCGGGATCGTAAGGATTTTTAAATTCCTGGTCTACACTGTCTTTTTCATGATATTTCTGTATTACTTCCTGAAATATTTTGTTGGCTTTATCTGAAAACATTCGGTTTATTTTTCGTGTTTTTATTTTTGGATTATTCTGAAAAATCCTTCCGAAGAAGGGCTACAAAGATATCATATTTCCCCGGGCTATCCAGAAATCCTATGCTAAAAACGCCAGAACAAAGGGCATAAGTATCAGCACTGTCAGCAAAATCTCTTTGAACAATTTTTCTTTTTTCCCTTCAAAATAATTTGAAGCGATGATGCTGAAAGGAACAAAAAAGAAGATGAGTTCACTACCATTTTTAGTAGGTGCCAGAACAGCAACAGCGCCCGCCACGAGCAAGTATAAAAGAATCAGGCTTAAAACAGGTCTCCTGGTCACGCTTGCTTTCTGAAGTGCAGAGAAATAATTGATCAGAGTCCATAAAAGCAAAGCGAGCAAAATACTCAGGGGAATTAGCAAACGAAAATTCCTGTATTCCGAAAAATCAAAATTACTTGCCTGAAACCAGTCCGAAAAAGTGTAAAACTGGTCATTCACCAGCAAATGAAAACAGGTGGTAAGGGAAACCACAGCCAAAAAAGCAACGAACGGCACCAGCCAGTTCTTGAAATATGCCGCAAAGGAAAGAATGGCAAAAAAAACGATAATAAAAAAAAGACTGGCCCAGAAGTAATACAAACTCGCAATTCCTATCCAGAAAGTCGCATCGAATATTTTTTGCTGAATGAATTTTCTTGTTCTCAGGCTAATAATACGCCGAAGAGCAAGTAGTACAAAAAGATTGGCTATAATGGCCGGCCCGTTCTTCAATAAACTGAAGAATGAAACGCAAAAAATAGTAAAAAGAAGGGTTTTGTAAGCACTGCGCTTGGTTAGCTCATTTTTCTTTGCGATAAAATTTAATACAAGTACGTTTAGAATGAGCGCCAGCAAGACTCCGGTAAGCTCCAAAATCGTAGAAAAACCTAAACCTTTCAGGCTAAAAAATGTTGCGCTGAGATAAAATCCGATCATCAAAAGGATGATGAGGGAAAGGTTTAATGGCTTTGATTTACTAAAAAAGCTTGTTAGCATGTAGGTTTTTTATATTTTTGTAATCCAAAAGATTTTTAGCATGACAGAGTTTTTCAGAGCAATAGAATGGATTTTTGAAGATGTACTTTTCTGGCCTTTAGATCAACTTCGCTTTTTACAAAACGATTCCTGGTTTCTGGCAAATATCATTAATTGGATCTTTTTGATCATTGGTGTTATTGCATTTGCATACTGGATGAATCAACTTCGCATTTTTGACAAAGAAGAAAAAGAAAGCGACCGCACCAGGCCAAAACCATTTTTAGGATAGGTCAAAACCTATATCCTTTCTAAAATACATCTTATCGAAATGAAGTTTTTCAGCATTTTGATAAGATTTTTTTAGTGCCTTTTTATAGTCCTCTCCAAAAGAAGTAATCGCAATAACCCGGCCTCCGCTGGTCACCACTTTTTCCCCGTCATTTTTTGTTCCTGCATGAAAAACGATGGAATCCCGGATTTCTTTTATTCCGGTGATCTCTTTTCCTTTTTCATAAGTCTGCGGATAACCGCCGGAAACCATCATTACAGTAGTCGCCGATTGGTCATTCACCCTTAATTCAGCCTCATTTAGCTTTACTTCCCAGGTTTTTTCTAAAAGACTTACCAGATCACTTTCAATTCGTGGAAGTACCACTTCGGTTTCTGGATCCCCCATTCTCACATTGTATTCAATGACGTAAGGATCGTCACCCACTTTTATCAGGCCAATAAAAATAAATCCTTTATAATCAATATTTTCAGCTTCAAGGCCCTGTACGGTTGGTTTAACAATGCGCTCTTCAATTTTTTGCATAAGAACGGTATCGACAAAAGGAACGGGTGAAACAGCTCCCATACCCCCGGTATTTAAACCGGTATCACCTTCCCCTATTCTTTTATAGTCTTTTGCGGTTGGAAGAATTTTGTAATTCTTACCATCGGTAAGTACAAATACGCTCAGTTCAATTCCATCAAGAAACTCCTCTATGACCACTTTTTCACTTGCCGCACCAAATTTCCCGGAAAGCATATTCTCAAGCTCTTTTTTCGCTTCCTCCAGATCGTCAATTATCAGAACTCCTTTTCCGGCAGCAAGTCCATCTGCTTTTAATACATAAGGCGGTTGCAGGGTTTCCAGAAATTTCCTGCCGGCTCCAAGGCTCTCCCAGCTAAAACTTTCATAGGCGGCAGTGGGAATTTTATACATGCCCATGAATTCCTTGGCTCGCTCTTTACTGCCTTCAAGAAGCGCTCCCCTTTTAGAAGGACCAATGATCATGATATCCTGTAAACGCTCATCATTTTTGAAATAATCAACTATTCCTTTCACCAGCGGATCTTCAGGTCCAACTACGATCATATTAATATCTTTGGTCAAAGCTGTTTTGGCCACCGCTTCAAAATCGATGGGATTAAGATCAAGATTCTCAGCTATTTCTGAAGTTCCCGCGTTGCCGGGCGCTACAAAAAGTTTATCGCACTTCTTACTTTGAGCGATTTTATAAGCAAATGCATGTTCGCGGCCGCCGGAGCCAAGAATAAGGATATTCATGGATTAATATTTTTTATGTTGGCTCAAAAATAATTGTTTGTAAATTGAAGCACCAATAATTTCAATAAAAAAGCTCTTCCGACCTTGGATTGGTTTAAACTTTCTTTAAAGCTTAATAAATTTCCCATTAACCGGGCCATTACCCATTTAAAGGTGATCCAGACCATTCCTGAAGAGAACTATGAAAACTACCTCCACGGCCAGCGGGAGAAAATTGTAAAATATCATCTTAAAAATAATGGGTTTTACAGGAATTTCTTTGGAAAAGATAAGTTTTCATCCTGGGAAGATGTCCCTGTAATGAAAAAATCTGATTTGCAACAACCCCTGGAAATGCGCCTTAGCGATACTTTCTCCAAAAAGAACCCCTATATTGGGAAAACTTCCGGCAGCAGCGGTCATCCCTTTATTTTTGCCAAAGATCGCTTTGCCCATGCTCTGAGCTGGGCCGCATTTCAGGACCGGTATAAGTGGTATGATATCGATCTCAACAAATCACTTCAGGCCAGGTTTTATGGGATTCCGCTGGATTTCTACGGAAATATCCAGGAACGGCTCAAAGACCGGATAAGCCTGAGAAGGCGATTTAACATATTCGATCTTAGCGAACGAAAAATGGAGGCATTCCTGAACCGGTTCAAAAAATCAGATTTTGATTACCTCAACGGTTACACGAGTGCCATCATGCTTTTTGCCCGTTTTCTGAAAGATCGCGGAATGGTTTTGAAAGAAATGTGTCCAAGCCTTAAGATCTGCATAGTCACTTCAGAAAGACTGTTTGAAAAAGACAAAATTCTTATTGAAGAAGCGATGGGGGTGCCGGTGATCAATGAATATGGAGCCAGCGAGGTTGGGCTTATCGCTTTTGAAGATGAAAACCAGCACTGGATCGTAAATTCAGAAGATCTTTTTATAGAGATCCTTGATAATAATAACAATATCCTTCCGCCTGGCAATGAAGGCAGAGTGGTCATCACTTCCCTTTACAACAAGGCTCACCCGATGATTCGGTACGATATTGGGGATACCGGAGTACTTTCTGAGAAAAGTACTTTTAAAAAACCCATTCTCGAAAAACTTATCGGTAGGACCAATGATATTGCAAGGCTTGCCAATGGAAAAGTCGTTCCCGGCCTAACCTTCTATTATGTGACAAAAACGGTGATCGAAGACAGCGGAAATATCAAGGAATTCGTGATCGTGCAGACAAAAATTGATGAATTTCACATTGAATATGTCAGCGAACATGAATTTTCGGAAGAACAGCGGCATAAAATCCTGAAAGCCATTGAAACTTACGTGGGAAAAAATCTGAATATTCAATTTGAAAGAAAAGAATATCTCAAGCGCAGCCCCAGCGGAAAACTGAAACAGTTCACTTCTCTGGTTCATTAGAAATTTCCTGTTTCGATTTTATAAAGAACTGCTCCTTCAGGAAAATGAGCATTCTCCAACAGCTGTGAAGATAGCCGTAGCCCAGAACATGGTGATAAACGCGAAAATTATAGTTCAGCATCGCAAATTTGTTCCTGGAAATAGAATTTTTCCGCACCCTGTATTTCGCCAGGCTTTGCTGGATACCAGTGATAGGGCCACCTTTCCGTATCACCTCCAGCCATAATGCCCAATCCTGTCTTTTTGCAATATCGGGACAGAAAATCTTTCCGATTTTTCGGGTATCATAAATCCCTGTAAGATTGCCTACATAATTTGCCTTTAATAATTTCTGAAAATTGAGTTTTGGAAGAGCCTTTATTGTCTTACCCAAACTCCGTCCTTTTTCATCAATCAAATCATAAGAAGAAAAGCACGCCTGGAAATTTTGTTCATGAAGGGTTTTAAGCTGGATTTCCAGCTTTTCAGGTATCCAAAGGTCATCGGCGTCTAAAAAGGCAATAAAACGTCCAGCAGCCTTTTCTATGGCTTTATTGCGCGAATATTGAGTACCGAGGTTGGTGGAATGATGAAAAAGCTGAATCCTCTGGTCAGAATTTAATTTATTCTGAATGATTTCGCGGGTGTCATCAGTAGAAGCATCATCAACAATTAGCAATTCCCAGTTCTCATAGGTTTGTGCGATGACCGAATCTATGGCGTGGCCGATAAATTTGCCGCTGTTGTAAGCCGGCATTATTACCGAAACCTTGCCATAATCTTCCATTTTTTATCTTCTGATGTGTTCTGAAAAATCTTTATGCTCCCTTTTCTCGAGCTCTTCAGAACTCAAATTCTTAAAATAGTCATAAGTGATTTTCATTCCCTGCTGCCGTGAAACTTTCGGCTCCCATCCAAGAACTTCGCGTGCTCTTGAAATATCTGGTTGCCGCTGCATGGGATCATCTTTAGGAAGTTCTTTAAAAGTTATTTCCTGGTCCGTCCCGGTTAAACTGAGGATCTCTTTAGCAAAATCGAGAATACTGATCTCATCAGGATTTCCAATATTCACAGGATTGCTGTAATCGCTGTGCAACAACCTGAAAATTCCTTCCACCTGGTCGTCCACAAAACAGAAAGATCGGGTTTGACTGCCATCGCCAAAAACGGTGAGATTCTCGCCCCTTAGCGCCTGGCCTATAAAAGCAGGTATTACACGGCCGTCATTCAGTCGCATTCGGGGTCCGTAGGTGTTAAAAATACGTGCAATTCGTGTTTCCAGCCCATGAAAGCGATGGTATGCCATTGTAATGGACTCCTGGAATCTTTTGGCTTCATCGTATACCCCGCGAGGACCAATGGCATTTACATTACCGTAATATTCTTCGTTTTGCGGATGTACCAGCGGATCTCCATAAACCTCGGAAGTCGAAGCGATCAGGATCCTCGCATCCTTATCTTTGGCAAGCCCCAGGCAGTGCAAGGTTCCCACAGAGCCAACTTTGAGAGTTTGAATGGGAATTTTAAGATAGTCAATTGGGCTGGCAGGTGAAGCAAAATGCAGAATATAATCCAGCTTACCCGGCACATGTACAAATTTGGTGATATCGTGATGCTGAAATTCGAAATTCTTCTTTCCAAAAAGATGCGCAATATTTTTTAGGTCACCGGTGATAAGATTATCCATGGCGATCACTTCAAAACCCTCGCTGATAAAGCGGTCGCAAAGATGTGAACCCAGAAATCCGGCAGCGCCGGTAATTAGTATTCTTTTAGCCATTTTTTGTTTTTGCTTACCTGAAAAGTAATCAATTTTCAGTTAAAAGATCTTTTAAAGAGGTTTTCCATTCCGGAATTTCAAAAGGAAAGGTGTCCTTAAGTTTTTTCTTGGAAAGCACGCTGTAGGATGGTCTTTCCGCCAGTGTCTTATAAAATCCTGTCTTATTCAGCTTGACTTTTTCGCGGTTCCCGGAAAAATCCAGGATGGCTTCTGCGAAATCATACCAGGTCGCTTCGCCCTCGTTACTAAAATGATAGAGATTGAATTCCTGCTTTTCAAAATTCAATATTTTCAGCACATATTCTGCAAGATCATTAGCATTGGTGGGAGTTCCCCGCTGCGAAGTGGTGATATTGAGCTCTGCGCCTTCACCGGCTTTTTTCAGGATGGTATTAAAAAAATTATGGCCAAATTCAGAATACAACCAGGAAGTTCGAAAAATGTAATATTTATCAGCAATTTCCTGGATAAACTGCTCACCTTGCAGCTTAGAACGCCCATATTCATTGACGGGATCTACTTCATCTTCTTCGGAATAAGGAGCTTCAGCATTTCCGTTGAAAACATAATCGGTGGAAAAATGAATCAGGATGCAGTTATTTTCTGAAGTTATTTTAGCCAGATTTTTAACGGCTTCGGCATTGATCAAAAAAGCTTTTTCGGGTTCATTTTCGGCCTGTTCCACATTGGTGTAGGCTGCGCAGTTGATGCAAACATCAAAATTTCCTTCCTTAAATGTTTTTTGAATGCTGTCTTGAGAAGTAATATCGAGCTGAGCAGAAAATAAAAAATGAAAATTCCAATGAGGATATTTTTTCGAATGCTTCTGAAAACATTTCCCCAGCTGCCCGGAAGCTCCTGTTACCAAAATATTTTTCATCCAAAAACTTCTTTTAAAGTAGGTTGTTTGCGGTCTTTTTCAGAAATGATCATTTCGGCTTCGGGAAAATTCCAGTCAATATTCAGGTCAGGATCATTAAAAATAATACCCGCTTCTGAACCGGGTTGGTAATAATGATCACATTTGTAAGCGAAAACAGATTTTTCGGAAAGCGTCAAGAATCCGTGAGCAAAACCTTTTGGCACAAAAAGCTGGTAGAGGTTTTGGTCATCAAGAATGGCAGAATAAGTTTTTTTAAAAGTGGGAGAATCCCGCCGCAGATCTACCACTACATCGACCACTTTCCCGTAAATTACGCGGACAATTTTAGTCTGGGCAAAATCCCCGGTTTGATAATGCAGTCCGCGAAGTACACCGTATCTCGAGATTGACTGGTTATCCTGCACAAACTCATTATCTATTCCGGTAGTTTCGGCGAGCCTTTTACGGTGGTAGGTTTCCAGAAATATTCCCCGCTGGTCTTCAAAAATGGTGGGTTTTATTAAATAACAATCTTTTAGTGGAGTCTTTTCAACCTTCATTTAGAAATTTTAAGAATTAAAAATCTGTTCCAGGATTTTCTCAGTGATAAGATAAGTTGGCTTAACACCTGAGGTTCCTAAACCTCCGGATGCAAGGGTGCTTCCGGTTTCCAGCGGATTATCTGAAGCATAATAAGCATATCTCACCTTCACATGCTCGCTGATGCTGCCACGCAATTTGGAAGCCGCCTGAATGGCTTTGTGATAATGAGCTCCTTCCATCTCGAGGCCGCAAACATTCCAGGTCGAGTCGTGGAAAAACCTTAAAATATCCTTATTCTGAAGGGAAGTTCCCAATACGGTGATCATGGCGCCATCAACCACATTGATGCCATAACCCTCAAGATCAGATTTCTTTAATTTATTATCAAAAGGGTAATTATCGGCAGTGCCTTCAAATAAATGTGCGTCGGGAATCATAATATCGCCCTTGCCACCTTCCAAAATGCCGGCTTTTCCCATTATAGAAATGGATTTTACGTTGATCTTAATTTCCTTTTCTTCATAGGCGAAAGGCTTTAGCAGCTCATCCATGGTTTCATAAGCCTGTTCCCCAAAGGCGTAATCCATCACTATAATGACGGGTTTATCCTTATCTTCCAAAGAATTGAAACTTTGATTTTTAAAACCTTGTTCAAGCTTTGCCGTATCGAATACCTGCACATCGATATTGGTTCCACTCGTGTCTTCAATAAAGAACATTCCCTGTTCCAAAGCGGCTTTGGTAACTTTATTTCTCAAAGGGCCGTTTGCACTGTTGCTCAAATCTTCATATACACCCAGTTCACCCTTCTTTTTCAATTCTTGCTTTAGGGCCACGGGAGCAAAAACCGTGTTCATTACACTGTGCATATTGGCACTGATCACATGGATTGGACGGTTAAGCAGTCCTTTTTTCTGCAAATGGGCTTTTATATGATTTGCCCAAATTTCACCGTGGATATGATGCCCCAGCCTTTCCCGTAATACCGGACTGAAAGTGATTATTCTTTTATCATTTTTTACTGCCTCCTGAATGGCCATTTTACCGAGGGAATATATAAGCTTTAGAAATCGATCCTGGTTTTCACTGGTCGAAAATTTAGGATAGATCATCGTGAGCTCCTGAAAAGTCCTCCCGAGGATACTCGCGGTATGCGTCAAAGCCACTTCACGTTGCGCCTGAGTGAGCTCTTCTTTTTGATAAACGGCCGCTTCAAGTTTTTGCCAATCGCGGGTCACACTTCCATCTTCATCGATCACCACCCGCTTCATGATCTTTTCAGATTCAATGAACATGAAAGTGAGGTGGGTAAGAATATCATAAATTTCAGAACGCCCGCGGGTGATCTCAATATTCATCTGCTCATCGTCAATGCGGTAGCAGTTACGGCGTCTTTTTGGAGGAACTATGGGTTTGAAATGCGAATTTCCGTAGCCTTCATCACTGGTAAGATTGATAAATCGGCATTCTTCAATTCCGCGAGGCAAACGGTCAATTACATAAAGTAGTCCTTCCAGTTCGGCTTTATCATCGGCAACAGAACCGTAAATTTCAGGGCGGAGTGTCAAAAGCGATTCCCGAAGGGTTTCTCCAGATACCCCCATGGGTTTATAAAATCCGCGGTTAAAAAGGTGCCGCATGGTAATATACATCCTTTCAATAGCTCCAGAGCTTTCCTGAGCTCTTGTTCTTCCCTGTAATTTTGATATTGCCATATATTATTTAGTTTCTTTTAATTTATCTGCGATGCTGCGGTCATTCGCTAAACGCGGAAGTTTATTCTGGCCGCCGAGCTTTCCTATCGATTTCATATACTCCTGAAATGCATTTTTCCCGACTTTGGTGATCTTTAAACGCTGAAGAATATGGCCTTCAATCAGATCGAAATAATAGGAATTTTGCCGCTGCAGTGAATTGTCAATAATCTCTGCAAATTTATCTAAATCTTTCGGTTCCTTTTCAAATTCAATAAACCATTCGTGAAACGGGAGCTCCTCGCCTTCGGGATTAATCTGTGGGGCAACGGTAAATTCGCTTATGGAAGCACCGGTTTCGGCAACCGCTTCCTGCATCGCCTGCTCCACTTCTTTCGCGATCACATGTTCACCAAAAGCCGAAATAAAATGTTTGATCCTGCCAGAGACTATTACTCTGAAAGGTTTCAACGAGGTGAACTGAATGGTATCGCCAATATTATAGGCCCACAGGCCTGCGGTGCTGGAAACTATCATGACATAATTCACCCAAATTTCAACCTCATTCAACAGCAAGCGTTTTGGATTTTCATTAAAGAATTCGTCGGCTTTTACAAATTCGTAGAACATTCCCGAATCTAATTGTAGTAGCATTCCCTTTTCATCCTGCCTGTCCTGAAAGGCAAAGAAACCTTCAGAAGCGGGATATAATTCAATACTATCTACTTTTCGGCCAATCAGGTTTTCAAATTTTGCGCGGTAGGGTTCGAAATTAACACCGCCATAGATGAAAAGAGAAAAATTAGGAAAAATTTCGCCCACCTTCTTACCCGTGCGATCAACCAGCCTTTCAAAATACATTTGCACCCACGAAGGAATTCCACTGATAACGGTCATATCTTCTTTCAGCGTCTCATCTACGATGGCTTCCACCTTGGTTTCCCAGTCTTCAATGCTGTTGGTTTCCCAGCTGGGCATTCGGTTTTTCTGTAGATATCCGGGCACGTAATGAGCCACAATTCCTGAAAGTCGGCCGAGTTTTACACCATTTTTCTCGTCTAGCTCGGGACTTCCCTGTAAAAAGATCATTTTACCATCTACAAAATCGGAATTTCCAGTATCATTTATATAGCACAGAATAGCGTTTCGCGCCGCGTGTATATGTGTGGGCATAGATTCTTTTGTAATGGGAATATACTTGGCACCACTGGTAGTTCCTGAAGTTTTGGCGTAATACAGAGGTTTTCCCGGCCAAAGAATATCTTCTTTACCAGCGACCATATCATCTACATAAATCTTGAGCTCTTCATAATCCCTGATAGGAACATTTTTAACAAAATCGGCATGAGTAGAAATAGATTCAAAATTATGTTCCCTGCCAAATTTGGTTTTTTTCCCTTTTTCAATAAGGTGATGAAAAATTTTTTCCTGAGTTTTAAACGGATTTGATGCCCAGGAATCGATCTTTTTCCTGATAAAAGCGGCAAAAATTCGTGCGGCAAAAGATTTTAAAGACATGGGCTATTTGAAATCTATATATTGAGTGGGATCTACAGGATTACCTTCATTCCAAAGTTCAAAGTGAAGATGGGGACCCGTAGAAAGTTCACCTGTAGAACCGGCGGTGGCAATCACTTCTCCTGCGCGTACCATTTCTCCCTGGCTTTTGGTCAGTGAAGAATTGTGTTTATAGACCGAGATCAATCCGTAACTATGCTCTACGATGATCACATATCCGGTTTCGGCAGTCCATTCAGCAAAAATCACCCTTCCGTCGGCAACGGCTTTAACGGGAGCATTTTTTGGAACGACCACATCAACCGCATAATGTCCGTCTTTTAAATTAAATGGTTCTGAAATACTTCCTTTTACTGGCGGAAACAGGGAAAAATCGAGATTATCTGTCGCGGTGGGCAGAATATTGTATTTATCCTCTTGTGCTACCTGCGATCTTAAAAGAGAATCTGCCCTTGATGGAGCCAGATTGCCATATTCCACTTCTTCAGATGTTGCATTTAACACCGAATCCCGGTTCAGTTTTGTTTGATCAAACTCCCCTGTAAGCACACTTTTTATGGAATTTAGATATTGTTCATTCAGCCTTAAAACAGTTTGAAGGGAATCGGTTTTATAAGCAAGATTAGCAGCATCTTCTTTAAGTTTTGCTGATGAATATCCCGGGATGTATTCCCTTAAAGGAGTAAAAGCGATCAAAATAGTTGTGCCAATAATGAGAATTATAGCCGAAAGTCCAACTGCCACGAAGACGTTTAACCTGGTAAGGCGGAAGGAAAATCGTTCTTCAAAGGTATCTTCATTCAGGACGACCATCCTGTATTTATGCAACAGTTTTTTGGCAAATTTTCTTTTTTCCTTGGTGTCTTTAGCCATAGCTGAAATTAGATTTTACAAAGATATAGGAAATATTTTCCCTGAAATGAGCATGAGATTCAAATAGCATAAATACCAAAAACCAAATAATCGTGTTCTTAACGTTTAGATTGCCATATTCTTATTAAGTTTGTAAAACTAAATTTAAAGACATGAATGCATTTATTTTGCCAATGGTAATAGGCGCTCCACAGATTATCCTTATCGTGGTGGTTATCCTGTTGCTTTTTGGAGGAAGAAAAATTCCTGAATTAATGAGAGGTCTTGGTAGCGGAATTAAAGAATTTAAAGATGCTTCCAAAGACGACGATAAAGGAGCAACTCCTGATGAAGGGAAGAAAGTTCCGGAAGAAAACAAATAAAGCAAGCTCGCTACAAAATAAAAAACCCGGCTTTTTCCAAAGCCGGGTTTTTTATTTATTATTTATATAAGCTCTATTCCAGCTTTGCCGACTGTAAAATAGCATCTAATTCAAAAATATTATCCCTTTTTGCTCGGGAAGGTGAAAAAACAAAACCTTCAAGAATTAAGAATCGATTATTCTTTTCATCTTTCACTGCATAGTTAACAAAAGGACCTCCCATAAAGGCATTTTCTACCGTCCAGGTTCCTCGTGTTTCATAGGCAAAGTGCCCGTCTATGCTGGTTTCGAATAAATATGGCGCATAGGCCTTTTCGGTGATCATATAAGAACCTTCCACGGGGCCTGGAATTTCAGCTTTCCCTATAGAATCACGAATTTTTGAAATATTCGCTACGACACTGGAATCGTTCTCAATCCGGTCTATAGGTACTTCATATACCAGAATTTCCATATTCCCTTTTGGAATTTCTTTTCTTATCCAAACAAAACTGCTGTCTTCTTTGGCATACCGATAGGCGGTGGGGAATTTTAATTTAAGCCCGAATTTTTTCTCAAGAATTTCATCCTTTTTAAGGGATTTTCCAATTCGGCGCTGTTTTTCCTTTAGTTCGGTTTTTTTCAACAAATTAATGATTGAATCAGATTTTTCATTGATTAAATCAACGAGCTCCTCATTATTCTGCCCCATAAAGACAATTCCTTTTTGAGGTTTAGCAAATTCATCAGAAATAAAATCGATCCCTTTTGGTTTATTTTCTTCAACTTTTAAAAAAATACGGCTGTTCCTTACGAAACCGGTAAAAGACTTTGGTGGCATTTGATCCAGCGTAAACAAAGGTTCATCCTGAGGAAGACCATTAACCGGGGAAGCGAAATTTGATCGTATTGCTTCACCCACTTCTCCTTCCCAAAGCTTATTATCCATGACTACAGTAAGCTGGTTGATGTTTCCGGAAGAATCTGAAAGTATCCGTTTATTGGGTTGAGATTTGTCGTTTTTACAGGAAATTAATAAAAGAATACAGGTTAGCAGGATCAGACTACGTTTCATTTTTTTGGTTTTGAAAAGATCTTAACCACGGGAAACCTTCAGTTTCATGCCGGGTTTAAGACTATTACTATTCACATCATTCCATGACTGCAAATTTTGTACCGTTACGCCCGGAAACTTACGAGAAATGCTCCAAAGTGAATCTCCCTGCTTTACTGTATAGGTTTTTGGATCGGATTTGTTAGAAGATTTCTGGTTTCCTGAAGCAACCTGACCGGTAACCGGTTTTCGAGGATAAATGGTCAAATATTGTCCCACTCTTATATTATTACTTCTAAGATTATTCCAATTTCGGAGACTGCTAACACCTACTCCATAGCGTTCAGCTATTCTTCCTAAATAATCCCCTGGTTTAACCCGATAGCGAATTCTATCTTCGGTTTCAACATATTTTGGAAGCTCTTTTTCGCTATTCGCCAGATCTTTTTCGGCAAAATTATAGATCGCATCTTCATTGTTCACGAATTTTCCCGTCGCAGGTCTCGGAAGGCGCACAACATACTTTTCATCTTCCACATAAGGAATAATGTCCAGTTTGTAACTGGGGTTAAGAAATTCAAGCATGCTTTTATCGACTCCCGTAACTTTAGAAATCTGATCGAAAGTGAGCAACTGCTTTACCTGAATGGTATCGGTTTCGAAGAAAACAATATCGGGATTCTTAGGTTGGAAATGGTGTTCTTGAGCATATTCAAACAAATATAAAGTTGCCAGAAAAGCAGGCACATAGCCGGCTGTTTCACGTGGAAGGTACCTTCTTAAAGTCCAGTAATCGGTTGAGCCTCCACTTCTGCGAATCGCTTTCGAGACGTTTCCCGGTCCGGAATTATACGAAGCCAGTACGAGATCCCAATCTCCAAAAACCTTGTAAAGACTGGCCAGATATTCGGCGGCGGCTTCGGTAGCTCGTGCAGGATCCATACGCTCGTCTACATAAGAACTTACGTCAAGACCATGCATTTTCCCGGTGGTGAACATAAATTGCCATAGTCCAGTAGCACCGACACGCGATTTAGCCCGTGGATTAAGGGCAGATTCAATGATGGCGAGATATTTTATTTCAAGTGGAATATCATATTTATCTAATTCCTGTTCAAAAAGCGGAAAATAATAGGTGCTCAAAGCCATCAGGCGTTCGAGATTTTGTTTGTCCCGCTTTAAATACGATTTGATAACACTTTCAAGAATAGGATTGTATTCTATGTTAAAAGGCGTCCGGGCATTGAGTTTGGCAAGGCGGGCCTTTAAGGTATCGGTAGGGAGCGCATCATACACAACTTCTTCATAATCCTGATCCTGAATATTTCGCTGCATTCTTTCAAAAAGATCGGAATTTGTTAATTCTTTTCTCCATAAAGAATCAATGGAAGCGGCTCTTGGAAGGTCTTTTAAAACTATCCTTGAGGAATCACCAATTTGAGCAGAAATTGGCAGTTTGTCCCTGAATTCCGGATCTGGTTTAGCGAGCTTGATTTCGGAATTATTGGTTTTTTTGAAAATCTGAACCCTGAAATTGGCTTTTTCAAGCCTTTCATTATTCTTCTTTTCCTGTGCAAATATGCTGATCCCTGCCAGCAAAAACACGATACATAGACTTTGTTTCAGCATAAATCCTATTTAAAACAATAAACGTAAAAACCGCAAATTTCGTACCCCATTATTTTAAAATAGCTTCAATGCCCGGAAGGCTTTTTCCTTCCAACATTTCGAGCATTGCTCCCCCGCCGGTAGAAACATAGCTCATTTGGTCTTCGAGTCCGAATTTTTTCACGGCAGCAACGGAATCGCCTCCTCCTACAAGGGAAAAAGCGCCTTTTTTAGTAGCTTCGGCGATAGCCTCGCCTAATTTTATAGTTCCGTTGGCAAAGGTTTCCATTTCAAAAACCCCCATAGGACCGTTCCATAGAATAATTTTTGATTTTTTGATTACTTCAGAAAAGTTTCTCAGGGTTTCGGGACCAATATCCAATCCCATCCAGCCGTCGGGAATACTGTCAACATTTTCGGTTTGGGTACTTGCCTGCTCAGAAAAACTATCGGCAATTACAGAATCAACCGGAAGATGAACTTCCACTCCTTTTTCTTTCGCTTTTTTCAGAATATCAAGAGCAAGCTCCTGTTTATCATCCTCCACCAGGGAATTTCCAATTTTTCCGCCCTGGGCTTTAATAAAGGTATAGGTCATTCCTCCACCTATAATAAGATGGTCAATTTTATCCAGAATATTTTCGATTACAGTGATCTTGGAAGAAACTTTGGCTCCTCCGAGTACCGCTGTTACGGGTTTTTCCTTGCTATTCAGAACTTTATCAAGGCTTTTAATCTCTTTGGCCAATAGGTATCCGAAGCATTTATCTTTAAAGAATTTGGCGACCACTGTTGTGGAAGCATGGGCGCGGTGGGCGGTTCCGAAGGCATCATTCACATAAATATCACCAAGTTTTGCCAGTTTTTTGGCAAAGGCTTCATCGCCTTTTGTTTCTTCTGGATGAAATCGCAAATTCTCAAGTAGAAGCACTTCGCCCGGCTTAAGGTTTTCAGCAGCTTTTTCCACTTCTTCACCAATACAGTCTTCAACAAATTTTACCTGAACGCCAAGAACTTCAGAAACTGTTGCTACGATATGTTGAAGTGAAAATTCGCTTTCTTTTCCTTTAGGTCTTCCAAGGTGAGACATCAGTACAACACTTCCGCCATCTTTAAGAATTTTCTCAATGCTTGGTTTAGCCGCTTCGATACGATTGGTATCGGTGACTTCCATATCTTCATTAAGAGGTACATTGAAATCTACCCTGATTAAGGCCTGTTTATTTTTAAAATTATAATCGTCTATAGTCTTCATAGTAATGCTTTATTACAAATATAAATTTTTCCAAATACAATAAAGCCTATATAATTTTATATTTGCCTATGCTTTTTGATGATATAGTAGGTCTTCCACACCTAAAAAACCATTTAACAACCACGGCTGACCGTGGCCGTGTTCCTCATGCACAATTGTTTACGGGAAGTGCCGGCAGCGGTGCGCTTCCTATGGCTATCGCCTATGCTCAATATCTTTTATGCCGCAATAAAAATGGGGAAAATAGTGGAGGTGCAGAGGCCTGTAATTTAAAATTCAGAAATTTTTCACATCCCGATCTTCATTTCGCATTTCCTGTAGCGGCAAATAATAAAATTAAAAAGAATCCGGTTTCCTCTCATTTTTTAGAGGAATGGCGAGAAAACCTGATGATGAATCCTTACTTCAATCTTTTTGAATGGTATCAAAAACTTGGAGTAGAAAACAAACAGGGACAGATTAGTGTCCACGAAGCCCAGGAAATCGTTAAATCTCTTTCGTTAAAAGCTTATGAAGGAGGCTTTAAGGTAATGATCATCTGGATGGCCGATAAAATGAATACTCAGGCGGCGAATAAACTGCTGAAGTTGATTGAAGAACCTCCAAATAAAACCGTGTTCATTCTAATAACTGAAGACGAGGAGCAAATTATTCAAACCATCCGCTCGCGCTGCCAACGCCTGTATTTTCCTCCAATAAGCGAAGCGGATATTTCTACGGCGCTACAGAAAAAATATCAGGTCAATATCTCTGAAGCAAAAAAAATCGCTCATTTAAGTACCGGCAATTTTATCAAAGCGCTGCATCTTTTAAGGCAGGATTCTGGTGATAATCAGTTCGAAAGCTGGTTTATAAGCTGGGTGCGCACTGCTTTTAAGGCAAAAGGAAATAAGGCTACAGTACTTGAGCTAACCGCCTGGAGCGAAGAAATCGCAGCACTTGGCCGAGAAACCCAAAAAAGTTTTTTGCTTTATTGTCTCGATTTTTTCAGGCAGGCAATGCTTATTAACTATAAAGCTGAAAACCTTGTCTATCTGCAGCCCGGAAATAAAAATTTTAAGCTTGAAAATTTTGCGCCTTTTGTACACGGCCGAAATATCATGGAAATTTCCGAAGCACTGGAAACAGCTATTTATCATATTGAACGCAACGGAAATGCGAAAATTATTTTAACCGATCTTTCTATGAAACTTACAAGATTTTTACATAATAAAGCTGCCTGAAATGGACTCTATAATTGAAAACAGTACTCCTATACTCATTTTACTATTTATAGCGATTGTTTTTCTGCAATCAGGACTGGACAAAGCCATTGACTGGAAAGGAAACCTCGGCTGGCTTACAGAGCATTTTTCATCCACATTCCTGTCTGGAAGCGTACCTCTAATGGTGGGTGTAATAATGATACTTGAAATTATAAGCGGAATTCTGGCAGTTGCAGGGATCGTTTGGATCCTGGCATTTAATCAGGTAGATATTGGGCTCTACAGCTGCATTCTTGCCAGTTTAACCTTACTAATGCTGCTTTTTGGCCAGAGAATAGCAAAAGATTATGCGGGGGCTTTTACCCTGACCGGCTATTTTATAGTTACTGTTTTTGGAGTCTTTCTTCTAAGCTGAAAATAAAAAAGGCCTCGAAATATCGAGGCCCTATAAAATTTTATTACAAATATGTTATTCAGTTGCGCTGGTATCTTCGGCCGCACCTCCTCCATAATCCTTGTTTAATTTCTCAAGGATCTCATCGGTAATATCAAGATCTTCTTTCCCATACATAATATTTCCGCTTTCGTTAGAGCCAAAAATATAGGTATATCCGTTCTTTTCGCCATATTCTTTTACATAGCCTTTTACTTTATTCACCATGGAATCCATCACAGCATTGCTTTCTTCCCTTAAACGGTTACTTTGCATTTGCTGACTCTGCTGAATCATTTGCTGCTTACGCATTAATTCCTGCTCCTTTTGCTGACGTTCAGATTCAGACATAGATTTCATTCCCTGCTGATATTCCTGCACTTCCTGCTGAAAAGCTCTTCCTACAGAATCAAGTTGTTTTCTCAAAGAATCAGTTTTTGACGTAAAGGTGGCCTGAACATCCTCCATTTCTTTATATTCCTTAATAAGTTTTGTGGTATCTACATAGGCTGTTTTTTGCTCATTACATGAAACCATTAAAACAGCTATGGCAGCTATACCAATAAATCTTTTGATCATAATTTTAATATTTAGTAAGCAAATGTATAAAAAGTATTTTTTCAATTAATGGCCATTTCATTAAAATAGACATGATTTATACAAAATCATTATTCCATTCGTTAAATTTATCAAAAATAAGCGATTTTAAGGCGATTTAAGAGTCGTTCGTGCTTAGGAAAACAATGTGGGCAATAGTTATTAAAGCGTCCAAAAAAGCTCTTTAAATAAAGTATTTTACAATTTTTGAAAGAAATAGGCCAGGGAAGAATATTCTCCGGTCGTTTTTGCCTTTAAATTGGATTGTAAGCCAATTTTAATTGCATTTAAAAATGAAGTTCCATTTCCCTTATATTTTTCACTTAATAAGCTTACATAAAACGAATCAAAAATGAGAGGTTTTTCCTTCACTAACTTTAATGGGAATTGCGAAATGATTTCTTCTTTTACTCCCCTTCGCGAAAAATGCCATAGATGTCTTGGCACATCCCAGGCCGCCCAGAAATTTTGGTAGTACTTCGCGTCGAAGGATTCATGGTTAGGAACAGCTATAACTAAAATTCCATTCTTATCTAATTTTTGAATTAACTCCTGAAGAAGTTTAGAATAATCAGGAACATGTTCAAGAACATGCCAGAGAGTAATTACTGAAAATTTTTCCTGCCTTACTTCTTCCACAGAAGAAAAAATATTCGCTGATTTTCCTTTAGCAAGTTGCCTGGCATCATGATCGGGTTCCACTCCAAAACTATTCCATCCGCGGGAATTCATGTGTTGGACAAAATCTCCTGTCCCGCATCCGTAATCCAAAAGCTTTCCTTTTTTTACTTCTTTTTCAATCCAGGCTGCTTTTTGATTCAGCATATACCTTTTTATCAGCTGGTATATTTTTTCCTGAACAGTTACCTTCCTATCGGTATGGGAAATATAATCTTCACTTTTATAATATTCTCCTAAATTCTCAGGTACCGGAATGGTTTTTAAAATTCCATTTTTCCATAGCTCTAAACGGAATTCTTCATTGCTTACGAGAAAGTCGGTATAAATTTTATCGGATGGTTTACTTTTCAAATTTAGAATAATCTTGAAGTTCTATGCAGATGTTCCACGTGGAACATAAAATATTATCTACCCATATAAACAAGTAAAACGGAAATATCATTCGGACTCACCCCGCTAATTCGTGATGCATGAGAAATACTTGTAGGCTGAACCTTCTTAAGTTTTTCCCGTGCTTCAAATGACATGGATTTGATTTTTGAATAATCAAAATTGTGAGGGATTTTTATATCCTCAAGGCGATTTAGTTTATCCGCATTATTCTTTTCTTTTTGAATATACCCGGAATATTTTATTTGAATTTCTGTTTGTTCGAGCATCTCTTCATTGAGTTCGTTCCTGGTGATATATTCCTCAACTCCGGAAAACCTCCTGACATCTTCCATGTTAATCTCCGGCCGTGAAAAAACCTTAAAAACTTTATCACTTTGTTTCATGGGAGAAGAATTCTTTTCCTCTAAAACCACATTCGCTTCGTTGTGATCAACGCTTAAATCTTTAAGAAAATCAACAAAAGAATTGGCCTTTTCTCGCTTCTCTTCCATTTTTCGCAAGCGCTCTTCTGAAGCCAAACCAAGCTTAAATGATTTTTCAGTCAACCTGAAATCAGCATTATCCTGCCTTAATAAAGTTCTGTACTCAGCACGCGAAGTAAACATTCGATATGGCTCCTGTGTTCCTTTTGTAATAAGATCATCTATTAAAACACCTATATAAGCTTCGTTTCTTTTTAGAATAAATTCTTCGCGTACCTGAACTTTTAAAGCAGCGTTTATACCGGCCATTAATCCCTGACAGGCGGCTTCTTCATAACCGGTAGTCCCGTTTATCTGTCCAGCAAAATATAAACCTTCTACCAATTTTGTCTCCAGCGTATGCTTTAATTGTGTTGGAGGGAAATAATCATATTCAATGGCATAACCAGGTCTGAAAAATTTCACTTTATCAAAACCATCAACCGATCTTAAAGCTTTAAATTGAATATCCTCAGGAAGTGAAGTTGAAAAACCATTTACGTAAACTTCAACGGTATTCCAACCTTCAGGTTCTACAAAAAGCTGATGACGATCCTTATCTGCAAAACGATTAATTTTATCTTCGATCGAAGGGCAATAACGCGGACCAATACTCTTAATTCTGCCATTGAACATTGGAGAACGGTCAAAGCCTTCCTTTAAAATTTCATGAACCTCATTTGAGGTATAGGTCATGTAACAGGATCGTTGTGTAGTTAAAGGCCTGGTTTCATCAGAAAAGGAAAATTTAGCGGGCTTTTCATCTCCTGGTTGCTCAATCATTTTGGAATAATCAAGTGACCTTCCATCAACCCTGGGAGGAGTTCCGGTTTTCATTCTGCCGGCTTCAAAACCAGCCTCAATAAGATCTTTTGTAATCCCGGTAGCTGCTCTTTCCCCGGCTCTTCCTCCACCAAATTGTTTATCACCAATATGTATAAGTCCGTTTAAAAATGTACCATTAGTACAAATTACAGTATCTGCTAAAACCTCCAGACCAAGCGAAGTACGGACACCTTTAATTTTGCCATTTTTAATAATTAGACCCGCGACCATTTCCTGGTAAAAATCCAGATTCGGAGTTTTCTCAAGACGCATTCTCCAATCCTCAGCAAATCTCATACGGTCACTTTGCACACGCGGACTCCACATGGCAGGTCCCTTGGATTTATTCAGCATCTTAAACTGGATAGCACTGGAATCGCTAACAAGACCACTATATCCGCCCATGGCATCAATTTCCCGAACGATCTGACCTTTAGCTATTCCGCCCATAGCAGGGTTACAACTCATTTGAGCTATATTCTGCAAATTCATGGTAATAAGAAGTGTGCTGGAACCCATATTAGCAGCGGCAGCCGCAGCCTCACTCCCAGCATGGCCCGCACCAACTACTATAACATCATATTTCTTTTCAAACATTCAGCAAATTTTTTATCATTGTTCCACGTGGAACATTTTCATCTTTTCCTCTTCCTTGCGTCGCATCAATTCCTTATCCCTTTCAGTTTTATCCTTATATCCGCAAAAATGTAAAACACCATGAATCATTACACGTTTCAGTTCTTCATTAAAATCAACACCGAATTCCCCCGCATTTTCTCTTATTCTTTCAATGCTGATATAGATGTCACCATGTAAGGTATCCCCTACCGTATTATCAAAACTGATAATATCAGTCAGAGTATCATGGTCTAAATATTGCAAATTGATATTATGAAGATACTCGTCGTCGCAAAAGATATAATTGATCTCCCCGGTTAATTTATTTTCAGATTTAACCGCCGCAACAATCCATTCTGCATAATCCTGTTCCCTTTCCAAAACAAAATTGGTCTCACTGAAAAAATTAACCTGATGTTCCAAAATATTCCTTTACTTTCTCTTTATAAATTTGGCGCAAAGGTAATATTTGCCTGTTTAAAATCTCATCAGAATTAAAATATTCTTTCGCCCTATTAATTTGATCCTGAAGTGTATTCCTAAAGACCTTCTGATTAGTTTCAGATTTTCTTTTATTGTCCATGCCCTGCCTTTTTTCGGCGTTCTCATATTTTAATAACTGGTATTCCAATTGCTTCATTCTTTCAAGTGTCTTCTCATCGAAACCTTTATCCAGTAATTGATCTTCAATCTTTTTCATCAAATCTTCAGCCTCTCCATTTCCAGACTGACCATTCATTTTTCGAATTTCCTCCATCTGCATTCGCAAAAGCTGTTGTTGTTTATAAATTTCATAAAGTTCACCATTCATTTCCTCCCTTTTACTCCCTTTTTGCCCTTCTTCATTAGCGGGTTGATTGCCCTCTTCTATTTCCTGTTCCATTTTTTTATTTAGTTGCTTCTGCTTTTGAATGATATCAGGCAATTGTAATTCTTCATCTCCCTTGCCGTTGCCTGCTTGCGGATTTGCCATCATTTGTTCCATGGAATTAAGAATATTGCTTAACATATTTGCAAGATCATTAGCGCCGGTAATAACATATTGCTGGCTCGCATTTCCCTGCGGAATTTCATTTTTCGAAAGCCTTTCAACGGCCTTATGCAGATCAAATTGCACATCGGTAATCTCAGAGGTTATTTTTTCACCAATCATCGGATTTTTTAAAGCAAGACTGAACAAACTGTCATCGATATGCTGAAAGTTCTCTCTAAGATTACTCTGGATTTTCAACTTTAAAGCATAGTCGGGATTACGCTGCTGAATCTTTTTAAAAGCGTTCAATAAATCTTCCTGTTCAAAAGAAAAGGTTAATAAATTATCTAAAATTTGACGCAAGGTAGCGGCATCAGCCTGAAGTTCCTGCATTTGTTGCTGCATTGCCATTTGCCCCATTCGGGAACTCATATTTTTCATGTTTTTGGCAGCATTTTTTTGTGATTGAGTAGCATTATTCTTATCACCTTTTTTTAAATTTTCAATGGCATTTTCCTGTTGCTTCTCTATTTCCTCCTCATCTATTTCCTCTCTTCCCAGATCTTTTGTACGTTTTAAATTCTCATTTTCTTTTTCAAGTTCATCCATTTGCTTCTCAAAATCTTTGAATTCTTCATTCAATTTTTGCTGTTCCTCTACAGAATTATTTTGTTCATCTTCAGAAAGATTTTCTTGTTTTTCAGAAAGCTTTTCAAGATCACGTGCCAATTTTTGCTTCTTTTCCTCTACATAATATTGCTTTGTTAGCTCCAGGATTTGTTCAAGATTACGCTGGTTATTCCTATTTTGTTTGGAAAGTTTTTCAAGCTTTGAACCCAAGTCTTCCTTTTGAATTTTTTCAGAATATTCCTGAAGTTCCTTCAGCAGCTCCTCATTTTCTTTCAGCCGCCCTTCATTTTTTTTGAGCCGTTCCTTCAATTCTTTTTCCAACGGGGTCACCACTTCATCCTCAAGTTTTGAAATATCCTTTTCCAATTTTTCTGAAAATTTTTCCATCATCCTGTTCTGTTGCTTCTGGCGCTTCAGAAAATCCTCAAATCGCTTTCGATCGTTGTAATTAAGATTTTCCTTTTCTTTCTCCAGACGAGAAAATTCTTCCAACTGCTTATCAGATTCCTCAAAATCCTGTAATTTCTCTTTTAAATTCTGAATTGACTCCTTTTGCTCCTGGAGATTTTCAGAAGCCATCTCCTCATCGGTCTTTTTATAAAAAGAAAATACTTCCGATTTTGAAGCTTTCCCACCATTCACGGCATCATTATCATAAACCCGAAAGAAGAAATAATAATTCGTACCCTTTTCAAGCGTTAAATCCCCAGGAAAACTATAATGAAATTCAGCAAAAGAGCCCTTATTAATTCCAAGTGAAATAACTTGACTTTCATTTTCAGAATTTTCGGGATAATAGACCAGTTCTAATTTAGAAAGCCCGTAATCATCGGTTAAATCGCCCTTAAAATATTGAATATCAGCATTTAAACTATCGCGTTTAGATTCTACTTCAATTTGCGGATATTCGTCTTTTATCACCTTCAGTTTATAGGAAAGAGGTTCGAAATTTTGAATTTCCTGGTTTGATGAACTCACAGCATAATCCAGATCCCTCTTTACCTGTTTTTGAAGAAAAGCCCGATCATTTCTTACTAAAAGATTGTAAATTGAATCTCCCGTTGAAAAATTAATTTTCCCCGCGTTTTTACTTTTGAAATTCCAGGATACCCTTGTACCCTCGGGTATGGAATAATTTCCCGATCCTTTCAATTTTTCATCCTTCAGTCCCGTATATGACGGATAATCCATTTCCATCTCAAAATCCAGCAATTTCGGAACCTTAAGTACCCGTAAATTTTTGCTTTCAGAAGAAACATCTCCGCTTACAATTCTGAATGGAATATTTTTTTGTGGGTTCACGAAAGTATATTCGAAATTTCCTGGGGAAATTTGTTTCATTAAATTTTGTGAATTCTTCTGAAATATTTTCACCTCCCCGGGCAGAATATCGCCCATAACTTTAACCTGAAGTTTATAATCTTCCCCTTCTCTGGTAGTGAGTTTATCGTTAATCACAAGAAATTGAAAGGGAGCCGGTTTGAGGTAAACTGTGGAATAGTCCTGAATTCGATGAAAGCTACCAAAAAGAGAATCAGCCTGCCCGGCTACAAACAAGGCAAGGAAAATCAGAACTGGGAAAACAAGAAAACCTGCTTCCCTCCTTTTTTTCTTGATATCTATAGCGTTTGAAAAAGGAATGTGAAGAAGCCGCGAGGACCGCTGATCAATACTGGCTAAAATAAGCTCGGTTTTGGCATTTTCATCCTTAAGTTGAAGCAGGTTCTTCAATTTATCATTTACCTCCGGAAAATGCCTCCCTATGAGTTCAGAAGCTTTGTAAGGATCCAATCCTTTTGAAAGCTTCAGTAATTTCAGCAAAGGAATTCCCATAAAATAAAAAAGAAGAAAAAATTCAATGCCAATGAATGACCAGAACAGGATCATCCGGCCTGTGGTTGAAAGCCAGAAAAAATATTCAACAAAACTTATAAATAGAAAATAAAGTAAGCCTATGGCAAGAAATAACAAGCTGCCTTTAAGTATACGGTCGAGGTAATACTTACGGATAAAAGCCTCCAGTTTTTCATGTACCCTCTCAAAATTCTCCATCTCTTTCACGGTAATTTCAATAAAAATACAATAAAATTTGAAGCTCTTCCAGATGATCGGCAAGCGGTTTAGGATTGCATAAAGAAGGTTGTATCTTTGCGCATAAAAATTTAATAGATATGTCTTCGAAAGTACGTGTGCGATTTGCTCCCAGTCCAACGGGACCTTTACATATAGGTGGTGTAAGAACAGCTTTGTATAACTATTTATTCGCAAAAAAACACAATGGCGATTTTATTCTTCGCATAGAAGATACTGACCAGAACAGATATGTCGAGGGCGCCGAAGACTACATCATTGAATCTTTAAACTGGTGCGGAATTTCTTATGATGAAGGGCCGGGAAAAGAAAAAGATCATGGGCCATACCGTCAAAGCGAACGCAAAGACATCTATAAAAAATATGCCGAAAAACTTATAGATACAGGAAAAGCCTATTATGCGTTTGACACTGCCGAAGAACTCGATGAACACCGAAAAGATCATGAAGAAAAGGGCAAAACTTTTATTTACAACTGGCATAACAGGCAAAAACTGAAAAATTCACTTTCTCTTTCTAAAGAAGAAGTAACGAAGAAACTTGAAAATGAAGAGCCTTATGTGATCAGGTTTAAATCCCCGCAAGATGAAACCCTGGCGCTTAATGATGTTATTCGGGGAGAAATGGAAATCGATACCAATATCCTTGACGACAAAGTTCTTTTTAAAAGCGATGGAATGCCCACCTACCATCTTGCAAATATCGTAGATGATCATTTAATGGAGATCACCCACGTAATTCGCGGTGAAGAATGGCTGCCTTCCCTGGCGCTCCATCATTTACTTTATAAGGCTTTTGGCTGGAAAGCTCCTGAATTTGCCCATTTGCCGCTTATTTTAAAACCTCAGGGCAAAGGAAAATTGAGCAAACGTGATGGCGAAAAGATGGGTTTTCCTGTGTTTCCTATTGAATGGAAAGATCCAAAAACAGGTGAAGTTTCAGCCGGGTATCGCGAAGAAGGTTATTTTCCGCAAGCTGTAACGAATATGCTCGCTTTTCTTGGATGGAATCCCGGAACGGAACAGGAATTCTTCGAGCTTGATGAACTTGTTCAGGCTTTTGAGCTGGAAAGAGTCCATAAAGGAGGCGCGAAATTCGATCCGGAAAAGACAAAATGGTTCCAACAGCATTATATACAACTTGCCGATAACGATATGCTTACAGAGCGTTTCATGGAATTATTGGAGAAAAGAGAAATAAAATCGAAAAAAGATTATACTCGAAAAGTGGTGGAATTGATCAAGGAAAGAGTGGTTTTCGTTGAAGATTTCTGGGACCAGGGGTATTTCTTTTACATCGCTCCTACTTCCTTTGAACCTAAAGATTCTAAAAAAGCCTGGAAAAATGACAGTTCCCAAATAATGAATGAATTAAAGGAAATTCTAGGGAATGTTGAAGATTTTCATTCCGAAAATTTACAGGCGGTTGTAAAGGGATGGATCAACGGAAAGGAAATAGGTTTTGGAAAAGTGATGATGCCATTAAGACTGAGCCTTGTAGGCGCTTTACAGGGGCCAGATTTATATGTTATCGCTGAAATGTTAGGGAAAAAAGAAACACTTTCGCGATTGGAAACTGCAATAAAAACTTTGAAATAAATTAAAAAAGGCAGGACCAAAATTCGAGTTTTAATCCTGCCTTTTTCAATATGTAACCGAAACTTTTATCTCTTTCCAGAGGAAACGGTGCGTTTAATTCCGAATATTTTTGAAACTGCTTTCAAAACAATAGCCTTCTGAATGATGGCTCCGACGGTACCTCCCAGCAAAGAAACCGGCGAAAGGTTTGATTTCACCTGATCTACACTCAATTTAATTTCTTCCTTATCAATTTCTGTCTGAAGTTTTAGTATCTTCAAATCTTTATCGATTTCATCAAAATTGGTATAGGTTCTCATTCCTCTTCATTTTCATTAAAAACAATACCAGAAGCCTTTTTAAGCATGAATTTTCTTATAGGTTTTTTACCAACCGTGAAGCATAAAATTCCTACGAGAAGGTAAAATCCACCTACAATGAAATAACCTAAACTCGCTATTTCCGTAGCCTGGCTAATTAAAATTGCCACTGCAAAAGAAAGCATGATAACGGCCAGACTTGCAAAGGTAACCAGGAGCAAAACACGCACAAGAGTAATGGCGCCTTTCATTCCCGATTTGAAGGCTTTTAACTTATAGTATTCAGCACTACTTTCGGAGTATGCCTGAATGCTATCTTTTAATTCCTGAACACTGTCTGATAGTTTTTCAAATGCCATATATCAGCTTATACTACGGCCTTGTCTGTACCAGAAGATTTTGACTTCTTAGGTTTGTCCCGTTGCAACTTTGCATTTTGTTTTCTAAGCTCCTCGAGTTTTTCTTCCATGGCAGAAAGGATATCATCTGCTTTATAGCTCGCGTTAGATAAAGTCTCTTCCAGGCGCTCTTCAAAATCCATACGGGCCTTTCTGGCTTTATCGCTTAAATTGGAAGTTGTTTCCTGATATCTTTTATTGAAACGATCCTGGGCATCCTGAGCATCTTTACGTAAACGCTTTCGGGTATCTTCACCGCTTTCTGGTGCATAAAGCAAACCTAAGCCGGCTCCGATAGCAGCCCCGGTTATGAGTGCTAAAAATGTATTTCCTGTACTTGCCATAAGTTCTTGAATTTTAATTATTATTAACTCAAAGATAAGTGTTGGTAACGCCTAAGCTTGTTAATAACCGGTTAATATGTTAAAATTCAATGCTAAATATTTCTTAAAGCTATATTAAACAAAACTTATTTTTTCTTTTTAGCCCAGGAATCGCGAAGGCTTACAGTTCGGTTAAAAACTGGTTTTGCAGTCGTAGAATCTTTATCGACGCAAAAATATCCAATTCGCTGGAACTGTACATTTTCTCCAATTTCAGCATTTTTTAACCCCGGTTCTAAATATCCGGTAGTTATTTGTAAAGAATCGGGATTTATAAAATCGAGATAATCTTTATCTTTTATTCCATCGGGTACTTCTTCAGTAAACAAGCGATCATAAAGCCTTATTTCGGCTTCAAGGGCGTGTTTAATCGATACCCAGTGAAGCGTTCCTTTAACTTTCCGAAGAGATTCCTCTGTACCACTGCCACTTTTACTTTTAGGATCGTAAGTACAATGAATTTCAGTTATATTTCCATTATCATCTTTAACAACACTTTCCCCTTTAATGATATAGGCGTTTTTTAAACGCACTTCCTTACCTAAAGTTAATCGGAAAAATTTGCGATTGGCTTCCTCTTTAAAATCTTCCTTTTCTATGTAAATTTCTCTTGAAAAAGGAATTTTTCTTGAACCCGCCGATTCATCTTCAGGATTATTTTCGGCTTCTAGCCACTCCTCTTCACCTTCAGGATAATTGGTGATCACAAGTTTCACAGGATCCAGAACAGCCATTACCCTTGGAGCTACTTTGTTAAGATCCTCCCGCGCACAGAATTCAAGATGTGCCACATCTATAAGATTTTCCCTTTTCCCCACTCCAATAGAATCGGCAAATTTACGAATGGAAGCCGGAGTATAACCTCTTCTTCGCAAACCTGAAATTGTAGGCATTCGGGGATCATCCCAGGAATCTACAATGCCTTTTTCAACCAATTGAAGCAATTTTCGTTTACTAACAACGGTATGACTAAGATTTCTTCTCGCAAATTCCCGTTGTTTAGGTTTGAAATCACCAGGTTTGCTAACTTTTTCAACAAACCAGTTATACAATTCGCGATGCGGAAGAAACTCCAGCGTACAAAAAGAATGGGAAACACCTTCAATAAAATCGCTTTGGCCATGTGCCCAATCATACATGGGATAGATCATCCAGTCATTACCGGTGCGGTGGTGACTTTTATGCAAACAACGGTACATCACGGGATCACGCATGAGCATATTTGGTGATGCCATATCTATTTTAGCCCTGAGAACATGACCTCTTTCTGGAGTTTCCCCATTCTTCATCTGTTCAAAAAGCGCTAAATTCTCTCCTACCGAACGATTCCTGTAAGGACTCTCCTTTCCAGGTTCGGTGGGAGTTCCTTTCTGTTCTGCGATTTCTTCTGAAGTTTGACTATCAACATAAGCATCGCTATTTTTGATCATTTCTACAGCCCAGTCATACAGCTGCTGAAAATAATCTGAAGCATAGCATTCTTTCGCCCATTTGAAACCAAGCCATTCCACATCTTTCTTGATGGCATCAACATATTCCTGCTCTTCTTTCATTGGGTTTGTATCGTCAAACCGAAGATTTACAGGTGCATCATACCTCTCTCCCAGACCAAAATTCAGACAAATGGAAGAAGCATGGCCAATATGAAGATAACCATTTGGTTCAGGTGGAAACCTGAATTTAAGTTCTTCCTGTTTATAATCTTTACTAAGATCTTCTTCTATGATTTGCTCAATAAAATTGAGTGATTTCTTTCCTTCAGCCATATATTTAAAATAAAACGCAAATTTATCAAAAATTAAATCGTTAAGGCCAGCCTGGATCAAATACTATTCCTGAAAAGCCCTTCATAAATTGAAATGCTCAAAAACAGGTGGTATCTTTGACAAAAAATTTTAGTGGGCGTAATTAAACTGAAAAATATCAAGGTATTTTCTTATCATGGATGCCTTGATGAGGAAGGAAAGATAGGTAGTGAATATCGGGTAGATCTGAAGGTAAAAGGAGATCTGTCGCACTCCGCAAAAACCGATAAACTTGATGATACCATAGATTATGTTCATTTAAATAAAATTGTCAAGGAAGAAATGGCAATACGTTCCAAACTTCTGGAAACAGTGGCAGAAAGAATTTTGAGCCGAATTATGGATGAACTTTTAATGGTACAGAAAGCGAAGGTAGAAGTTTCTAAAATCAATCCTCCAATTGGAGGGAATGTTTCCATGGTAAGTGTAAGCCGATCGAAATCGAGGTAGTTTTAGTTTTGAAACTTAAAATTTTTATTACATTTGCCCTCCTGTAATGGCATCGTGGCCGAGTGGCTAGGCAGAGGTCTGCAAAACCTTGTACAGCGGTTCGAATCCGCTCGATGCCTCACCAAAAGCTCCTTATTTGAGGAGCTTTTTTTATTGCATTTTTGAAGTTTTATCTACTTTTTCCATCAATCCTCCAAACTTTGAATCATTTGGCGTCATATCCTGAATATGATCTTTTATTTCATTAACCTGGCCAGGAAAAAGTCCCTGGGAAATCAGCAGGACTCCAGAAATAATAAGCAACAGGCTTATCGCTTTTTTTAAAAAATAAATTCGGTTTGGTGTAAGCTTTCTATTCAATTTTTTCGCCAGAAGGATCTTTATCAGGTCTACACAGAGATAGGTAAAAAGCACGGTTCCAAAGAAAACCATCATTCTGTTAAGTTCCATATCTAATTTTGGGCCGAAGACAATTATCACTCCCAGCCAGAATCCAAGAACGCCGATATTGATGAAATTAAGCAGAAATCCTTTGGCAAATAATCCAAAATAATCGCTTTTACCAAGTTTTCTTATTTCCGGGGTCTCTTCATCGGTATGAAAAACTTTTTTGGTTTGTAAAAAACTCATCACCCCATAAGTGGTAAGGATCGCCCCTCCGAAAACAAAAAGCGCCGGATCGTCTTTGATCCTTTCAAGAAGTTTGGTAGTGCTTAAATACGCGATGGAAACGAAAACAGTATCGGCAAGCATTACCCCAATATCAAAAGCTAAAGCTGCTCTAAAACCTTTAATGGCAGCTGTTTCGAGCAATACAAAAAATACAGGCCCTAATAAAAAAGCCAAAAATAAACCAAGAGGCATTCCCGATAAAACATCCTGTAACATCCGGTACGTTGTAGTGCAAAGGTAAAATTTTAGATATTTTTAGGGCTTTTTTCTTTACCGAATGAAAGAATTAAAAGCTAAATCTATCTATTTTCCATTTCCTCCCTATTGCCAAGCAGGGTAAAATCAAGATGTCTTTTTACCAGATCGGCATTTTTAACTTTTACATATACTTCATCTCCTAGGGTATAAGTTTTCCCGGTTTTTTTACCTGTCACGGCAAATTCTTCAGGATCATATTCATAATGATCATCTCTTATATCCCGCAGCCTTATCATCCCTTCACACTTATTTTCAACGATCTCTACAAAAATTCCCCATTCGGTAACTCCTGAAATAACTCCGAGAAATTCCTCATTTTCATGATCCTGCATGAATTTCACCTGCATATATTTAATGGAATCCCTCTCGGCATTGGAAGCTAAATTTTCCATTTCACTGCTATGATGGCATTTATCTTCATATTCTTCTTCATTCACATCGCCTTTTTTCTCCAAATAATGCTGAAGAAGACGGTGTACCATTACGTCTGGATATCTCCTGATGGGTGAAGTAAAATGAGTGTAAAAATCGAAAGCAAGGCCGTAATGACCAATATTCTCGGTGCTGTAATAGGCTTTGCTCATAGAACGTATTGTAAGCGTATCTACCATATTCTGTTCTTTTCTTCCCTGCACATCTTCAAGAAGTTTATTTAAAGAACTGGTAGTCGATTTTCGGTCACGAAGATTCAACGAATGGCCAAATCTGCCCACAATATTCTGTAAAGCAGCAAGTTTTTCCTCGTTCGGCTCATCATGACAACGATAAACGAAAGTTTTTTTAGGTTTTTGTTTTCCTATGAATTGTGCTACTTTTTGATTGGCAAGCAGCATGAATTCTTCAATAAGTTTATTTGAATCTTTAGCCGTTTTAAAGAAAACCCCGGTTGGGTTATTCTCTTCGTTCAGGTTAAATTTCACTTCCACTTTATCAAACGAAATAGCGCCTGCGCGCATTCTCCTGGAACGCATTTTCTTTGCAAGACGATTGAGGGTAATTACAGCCTCGACAAGCGCTCCTTTCACCGTATAAGCATGTTTTCTTATGGAAACATCATCAGGAATGGTTCCCGTACCGGTTTCGATAATATGCTGGGCTTCTTCATAAGCGAATCTTTCATCAGAATAAGTTACCGTTCTTCCAAACCATTCCTTTTTAACATGGGCATTATCATCAATTTCAAAAACTGCTGAAAAAGTCAATTTTTCTTCTTCAGGCCTTAAAGAACAGGCATTATTAGAAAGAATTTCAGGAAGCATGGGAACGACGCGGTCAACAAGGTAAACCGAAGTTGCTCTTTCAAAAGCCTCATCGTCAAGTATGGTACCTGTTTGCAGGTAATGCGAAACATCGGCAATGTGAATACCAATTTCATAATTTCCATTTTCCAGCTTTCTGAAGCTTAGGGCATCATCAAAATCTTTCGCGTCTTTGGGATCTATGGTAAATGTGAGTACATCCCGCATATCCCGACGTTTTTTTATCTCTTTTTCATTTATGGAAGTATCGATCTTATCTGCAAATTCTTCTACCTCTTCCGGAAATTCGTGCGGTAAACCATATTGAGCAAGAATCGAATGGATTTCAGTTTGATGTTCACCGGGAGTTCCGAGTACACGGATGATTTTTCCGAAAGGTGAATCAGCTTTTTCAGGCCATTCATCAAATTCTACAACCACTTTATCTCCATCTTTAGCATCTTTCATATTCCTCCCGGAAACGAAAAAATCGGTGTACATGGAATTATCGTCGACCACTACAAAACCAAAATCTTTTTTTAACTGAAGCGTACCCACGAATTCAGTACGTTTTCTTTTTAAAATTTTAGTTATTTCTCCTTCAGATCTTTTGCTTCTCCTGCGGTTATAAACATATATTTCTACGGTATCACCGTCAAAAGCCGTATTAAGATCTTTGTTGGCAATAAAAATATCGTCGGCAAGTTCTTCCACCATTACATAACCATAGCCTTTGGTGGTAAGATCCAGAACACCTTCGTAATAATCATTTCTGCCTTCAATTACGAATTTGCCGCGATCTACTTCTTTAATTTGTTTTTTTGCCGCTAACTGGGAAAGCTTTTTTATAATTTGATTACGGCTGCTGGCATCATTTACATCCAGAGCTGCTGCGATTTGCTTATAATTATAGGCTTTCCCTGAATTTTTGCGAAGTATGTCTATAATGCTCCTGGAAAGATCACCCTGGAACTGATTTTTATTCTTCTTCTTTTTTTTGTTCATTCGAATTCTTTACTAATTGGTAAAATTAAGTGAATAAAAGCAGACATAAATTATTTGTTCGTAAAGTTTTGTTAATGAATAACAGAAAAAAATTTAGTCATAAAAGTTATTTTTTTATCTCTATTCAATATAATTATTGATTTTCTTAATTTTTTCTTAATTTTACAGTAACGTTCCCGAAAGCTTACCTACCTATATTTGTATATGATCATGAAAGTAAGTAAGCCAGGTCTTTTTTCATTTTTGTTTTTTCTAATCTTCCTGCTGGGAATTATTAGTGTGATCATTTTTGTTAACAAAACTCTAAATAAAAGATCTGATCTTTTTCCCGCTCCTACCACTACAACAACTGAAAAATCTGCTTTAGCATTAAAAGAATAAAGCTTATCTTTAAGAGGCTAAATTCTTTGTAATGAAAGATTATCTGTGTCTGGCCACCTTTACATATTCCCATGAATATTTTGTTTTAAAACTTAAATTCGATGGAGCCGGAATACGATATTATTTTCAGAATGAAACCCTTGTAAATATATTCCCTCTATCTTCTGTAGCCTTTGGAGGCATAAGGCTTATGGTACATCCGGACGATTACAAAAAAGCAAAACAGATCATCGAATCTTTAGACGATCGTTCCTCTCATCTACGCATCGTATAGTTATAAACACTTATATTATATCTATTATTTTTTCTTTTATAAAATTTAAAAATGATGGTTTATTATAGTGTGTTAATTTGTAGCAAAAAATAAGCAGCTAAAGTTTGGAATTTCAGTTGCAAGTTTTTCATAACAGCTTATGAACATATTTGTACTTTTATAAGTAGCTGATATTCTTAAGTTTTTAAGATTTACTTAACAAAAGTTAATAAAGGATATTAAAATGAGTTTATTGAAAAGTTAATTTGAATTCGTTGTCAATAACATGTTTTTAATAACTCATAAGTATCTTAAAAAACCATGATTTATTATTTGGTATTCTCATAGTAGTATAGGTATTGTTATAAATTTCTTAAAAAACAAATTTTTTTGTGAGTATTTAAAGGGATCTTTTTAACAAAATATTACCAAATTTAAAGCATTGAAAATTAAGGAAGTCCCGATTTTAATTAACAATGAAAAAAACTCCGGTTAACAGTCTGTTTTTTTAAATTTGCTTCCAAACAATCCTCATTATGAAAATCTCTATTGGAAATGACCACGCAGGAACTGAATATAAGGAACTGCTTCAAACAGAACTGGAAAATTGGGGCCACTCCGTTATAAATCATGGCACCAACTCTGAAGACAGTGTAGATTATCCAGACTTTGTACATCCTGTTGCGGATGATGTGGAAAGCAAAAAAGCCGATTTTGGTATTATTATTTGCGGTAGTGGCAACGGCGCTAATATGACCGCTAACAAGCATCAGGGAGTTCGTTCGGCTCTTTGCTGGAATGTAGAGATTGCTAAACTTGCCCGTTCTCACAATGATGCCAATATTTTAAGTATTCCCGCCCGATTTGTAGATAAAGACCTTGCTTTGGAAATGATGAGTGCCTTTTTAAATACCAAATTTGAAGGAGGTAGACATCAGCGAAGAATAGATAAAATTCCTGCGAAAAAAAGCTGTTAAATACTTATGGAAGATCTCAGGATCAGTATTAAGGAATTTCATGAGCTTAGCCTGGATGAACTTTATGATATTCTTCAGTTGCGCTCTGAGGTTTTTGTAGTGGAGCAGGATTGTGTTTATCAGGATATTGACGGGAAAGATAGAAAAGCCATTCACGTTGTAGGTTTCAAAAATAATGAAGTTGTAGCTTATACCCGCTGTTTTAAACCCGGATTCTATTTTACTGAAGCGGCCATTGGGCGTGTGGTCGTAAAGAAATCGGAACGAAAATTTGGCTACGGCCATGCAATTATGGAAGCTTCCCATAAGGCTATTAACAGGTTTTTCAACACTTCAGAAATACGACTTTCCGCCCAGCAATATCTTATAAAATTCTATGAATCACATGGATATGAAACTTCCGGAGAAGGTTATCTCGAGGATGGAATTCCACATATCAACATGTTGAAAAAAGCCTAATTACGGGTTGTTTTAATTGATCTGTTAAAAGGGATCTTCAGCTGAAAGCCCAGGTCCTGAGAAGTGCTGTCGTCTACGATGTCAATTCCATACCTAATATTACGGGTGTCTTCATAAACCATGGTTCCGAAGATCCTGTCCCAGATACTCAAAATATTTCCATAGTTACTATCGGTCCACGGCAATTCATAATGATGGTGGAATTTATGCATATTAGGAGTGACAAAAACATAACTTAAAGCTTTATCCAGCTTTTTTGGAAGACTTAGGTTGGCATGGCTGAAGTAGGTGAAAAAGACACTCAATATTCTATAAAATAGGTAAAAGGCAAGCGGCATTCCCATAATGATCACGGCTATCAAAGCAAAAATTTCTCTAATAAGGTAATCAAAGGGATGATGTCTTGTTCCGGTGGTTACATCAACATGTATTTCGCTGTGATGAATAATATGAAGGCGCCACATCCACCTGATCTTATGAAGAAGAAAATGAACAAAATATTGTGCAATTAAATCCAGAACCATCAGCGATACCACTAGCTCTGCCCAAATTGGCAACTCAATGAAATGTAATAAGCCAAAATTAGAATTGTTAAGCCAGATAAATACTCCGGCAGTTAATATTCCGAATCCTAAATTAATAAGAAGAACAAAGCCGAGAAGGATCAAATTTGTCCTGGCGTGTTCCCATTTATTGTATTTGAACTTTACCAGGCTATAAAAACCTTCCAGTATCCAAAATAAAATAAGGACTGAACTTAGCCAGACCAGCTTTTGCCAGGCTGCCATATTTTCAAAAAAGGAAAGAAAAGTTTCCAATTTTATTTCAGGATTTTTGAATAAGCCACAGGATTTGAAAGGATTTCCTGAGCTTTCTCTATTTCGGGATTGTGCTGTGTGTAATATTCATATAAACCTTCCTTATAAAAATATCTCTTTATAATTTCATCCCGCAGCAGATCTACAATTTCAGTTTTTTGTTTATCTAGTTCCTGTTTTTTATAATTTTTAAGGCTACTGCGCATCGCTGTAGTTTCTTCAGCGATCCTGGCTTTAATTTCTTCTTTTTCGGCAGATTCTATAAGCTCATCAAGGTTTTTTTCGGTTTGAGTTTCGTATTTAAAACCGGAAGTTTCGAGGAATTTTTTAAAATCTGCATAATCGCTGTCAGTAAACTTAAATTCTGAAGGATCACTTATTTGATGCGCATAATAATATTTAGTAGCATAATCGAAAATCGCATCCTGGTACAACAAAGAACTGGTAATATCAGCTAATTTTGAAGTTTCTAACTGGATGTCGGGTAAAATTCCCCCTCCATCAAAGACCTTTCGTCCGTTTCGGGTGGTGAACTGGTTATAATCAGCTGAAGTTTTTCGAATTGCTTTTCCTTTTTCATCGCGATGGCGGTAATCCAGGGCCTGGATACATCTTCCGCTGGGAGTATAATACCTGGAAATGGTGATTTTCAGCTGGGTTCCATAGGCAAGTTCACGTGGTCTTTGTACCAGACCCTTACCAAAACTTCTTGCACCTATGATCACTCCCCTGTCGAGATCCTGAATTGAACCCGCGACGATCTCACTGGCCGAGGCGCTTCTTCCATTCACCAGTATCGCTAAAGGAATATGCGTATCGATAGGCTCATTTTGGGTAAAAAATTCACGGTTATACTTTTCAATAGCCGATTTAGTGGTCACGATTAGTTCGCCTTTTGGAAGGAATAAATTAGCGATATTGATCGCTTCATTTAACAGGCCGCCCGGATTGTTTCGAAGATCCAGAATGATCTTTTCGGCTCCTTTATTTCTTAAGTCTTTTACCGCCCGGGAGACCTCTGCAGATGCCTTATTATTAAAACGGGAAAGCACGATATAGCCCGATTTATCATCTAATAATTTATAAAATGGCACTGCATTGAGCTCGACTGAAGTTCGTTTTAATGAAGTTGTCTTAACCTCTCCCTGCCGCCGGTATGTTATTTCTATAGTACTTTCCGGAGCTCCATTTAGAAGCTCTCCCGCGTCTTCTTTAAAATCAGAAACATTGATATTCCCTATTTTTATTATTTCATCTCCCGGCTTTAAACCGGCCTTATCTGCAGGATAATCTTTATAGGCCTCGACAATAGTGATGGCATCAGCCCCTGTTTTGACCATGGCACCAATCCCTGTATATTCTCCCGCACTGTTTATACGAGCAGCTTCAACATCCTGTTCGTTCCAATAATTGGTATAGGGGTCAAGGTCGGCGAGCATCGATTTAATGGCCGTATCCATGAGTTCAGCCGGATTGGTCTCATCAACATAATTCATGTTGATCTCTTTAAACAATGTGGTGAAGATTTCAATTTGCTTGGCGATCGCAAAAAAATCAGATTTAAAACTGGCAGTTCCCACTAAAATTCCCACAAGAACCACCGGTAAAATGATCCTTTTCAACATCCTTTTTTTCATCTGTTCATTTTTTGAATTTGTTCCAGTAGCTTTTGCATGCTTTTTTCCAGTTTTTCATAAGGGATTTCTTCTTTGGAAATGTAAATAAACATGAAGCTGTATGTACGACTTAAATCTTTGTAAACAAGATACTTATTTTTCCTGAAAATTTCGCGCATCAATCGTTTGATCCTGTTTCTTTTTACCGCGGTTTTTATCAGTTTCTTTGGTACAGAAACGCCGGTCTTAATTTCAGCTTCACCTGAAATTGGCCGCTCCAGATACATTAGCTTTAACGGAAAGGCTTTTATACTCTTTCCTTTCAGAAAAAGTTCATCAATAAGCTTTTGGCTTTTGAGCTTTTCAGGTTTTCCAAAACTTTCGTTCATGTTTCAAAAATACGGATAGTGGCCAAATAAAAAACCCTTCCGTTACTGAAAGGGCTTTTTTAATAAATTTTATACTTATTTACTTTCCGAAGTCTTCTGAAGCTTGCGACGCACTCCAGCTATTGTTGCTCCTGTCGATATCTGCCATTAAACCTGTATCATCGATCACAATTTCAGAAACTTTTCCTTTAGAAGATGGAATCTCGAACTGGTAGTTTGGAAAAGCCCATGGCCAGTCGTAAAGAACAGTTCTGCTTTGATCTTCCAGCGCAGGTTTTTCCCAACGCATTATGCGCAGCGGGATGTAATAAGCATCTGTAGAACCATCAGCAAAAGTAACCTTTACATCTAAAGGCATGGGCATAAGGCCAATTCTCTGGAGATTCACCGTGGTGTTTTCTTTGGAAGTTTCAACCGAATCAATTCCATAATCAATATGGTTCGTCGTTCTGGTCCAATCGTTGAGATACCAGCTCAATTCGGCTCCGGTAACTTTTTCAGCAAGCCTGATAAAATCGTTTGGTGAAGGATGTTTAAATTTCCATTCATCATAATAACGGTTCAGCGTTTTAGCCAGGTTTTCAGGTCCGATAATATACCCAAGCTGAGCAAGAAAAACAGCTCCTTTATCGTAGGCTGCAACCGAATATGCCGCGTTCACGCGATAACGATCGCTATGCGTGGTCATTGGCTGTTCTAGGCCCGAACGCACGATATAGTAATAATCTCTGTAAGAAGCTTGCCAGTGATTTTCACTGTTTTTTCCGGCAATCTGGTTCTTCGCCAGAGTAGAAATATAGGTGGTAAAACCTTCATCCATCCATGGATGTTCAGATTCGTTGGTTCCCAGCAACTGCTGAAACCATGAATGAGCAAGCTCATGAGCCGTGGTTGAATAGAGACCGCTGAGTTTTTTCCCCCCGGTAATTAAGGTGCAGTTGGCATATTCCATTCCACCGTCACCGCCCTGGATTACCGAATACTGTTTCCATGGATACGGCCCGATATTCTCATTATAGAATTCTAATAATTCGGCTGTTTTAGGCTGTACTTTTTTCCAGGCATCGATCACTTCGGGATCGTTCTTATACAGAAAATGAAGCTTTACCCCGCTTTTGGTCATCATGGAATCGTGGATATATTCAGGATCGGCAGCCCAGGCAAAATCGTGCACATCATGAGCTTTAAAATGCCAGGTAAGGGTTTTACCTTTTTGTTTTTTAACCTGAACACCTTCTTTTTGATATCCGTAACCTATTTCTTCCGCATTTTGAAGAACTCCAGATCCGCCGAGAATGTAATTTTTATCGATAGTTATCTTTACATCAAAATCACCCCACACACCGTAGAATTCACGGGCTATGTACGGATCGGCATGCCAGCCTTCATAATCATATTCGGCTAATTTTGGATACCACTGCGTCATGGAAAGTGCCACGCCATCGGCATTATTTCGTCCAGATCGACGGATCTGTACTGGCACCTGCCCTTTAAATTTTAAATTAAAAGTTGTTTTCTCTCCAGGCAGTATTTCATTGGCCAGATCGACCACAAGAATAGTTCCTTCTTCATTAAAATCTACTTTTTCGCCATCCTGTGACAGTTCGGTAACATGTAGGTAACCAATTTCTTCAGGAGAAAGTTTAGAAATTCTGCTTTCAAAATCGGGATTTTCACGTGTTCCTTTATTAATCACCATTCTGCTGTCTGGATCGGCAATACTCTTCAAGCGGGCATTCATCTCACTTTCAGGCTGAAAGGCATTGTTGAACAGATGATAGAAAACACGATGTAGGGTATCGGGAGAATTATTGGTGTATTCCAGTTCCTGAGTCCCGGAATACTGATAATTCTCCACGTTCATATTCACATCCATTTTATAATCGACATGTTGTTGCCAATACTTGCTGTTCTGAGCCTGAATAGCGAATACTGAAAGAAATAATATATTAAAAATCAGTTTTTTCATTTAAAATTGTAGGTTATAGATTATTTGAAAGTTGGCTCGCAAGGATAAGGGCATTATAAAGATTTACCATTTTCCCTGAGGTGGACAAATCGGTAAATTTCATGGTATTATTTCGGTCTCCTCCCACAATAACAGTAGCATTGGTTGAAAGGCCGCTGTCTATGATCACTTGTTTTACCTGCGCGGCGGTAAGTTTAGGATAAAAACCTCTTATTAATGCGGCAACACCGGCAACCTCAGGCGCAGCCATAGAAGTTCCCTGCAGATATTCATAAGTGTTATTAGGAGTGGTTGACCAGATTTTTACGCCGGGAGCAAAAACATCTACATTCTTTTTTCCATAATTTGAAAATCCTGCTACCAGTCCTGATCCATATTCATAATTTAGAGCTCCCACCGTTAGGAAATTATCAGCAATTTCATTCGGATTTTCCGGAGTCTGATCGTTAGGATAAACCATTTTCTCATCAAGGTTCAGGCCTTCATTACCGGCGGCATTCACAATTAGGACATCGTGAGCTGCGGCATATTTAATGGCATCCCAAACCCACTGGTAATTAGGTGAAAAATATTTTCCGAAACTGGTGTTGATCACTTTTGCACCATTGTCAACGGCGTATCGAATTCCCAGTGCGATATCCTTGTCATATTCATCACCGTCTGGAACCGCTCTTACCACCATGATTTTGGCATTGCTGGCCACTCCATTGATCCCAATTCCATTTTTGCGTTCGGCGGCGATAATACCAGCCACATGTGTACCGTGTTTGATATTTTCTTTGGTTTTTTCAGGACCCATTACATTGTTGTTTCCGTAATTGGTATCCTTGATATTGTAAGGATCATCACCCACCACTGCTCTACCATTAAGGTCAAAATTTAAATGGGTATCAATCCTGTTTTGATAATAATCAATGGCATCCTGAAGCTCTTTTAGGGCTTTAGGAATGTTTTCATTGACATTATTCTGAATTTGAGTCAGCATAGCTTTATACTGCTGCATTTGCTGGGTTTGCGGCTGATATTCAGAAAGTTGTTTTTTGGTGTAATCTTCGGTTCCTAATTCTGCCGAAACAGCCTGGTGTGCTGCGCTTAATTGTTGCTTGATTTGCTGATATTGCTGCAGCGTACTCATTGTCTCACCATATTCCTTTTCATACTCAGCTTTAGCGGCCTGGTACATTTTGTACTCATCTCTGTTTGCAGTGCTAATGCTGCTCTCAGGTTTTCCTTCGTACTTAGGCTTCAATCTTTTAATGATGCGAACATATTCCAGATTTTCTGCGACAGCATTGCCAAGAAAATTCCATCCGTGAATATCATCTACATAACCATTTTTATCATCATCTTTTCCGTTATTCGGAATCTCATCTGAATTCGTCCAGATTTGGTTTTTAAGATCGGGATGTTCAATATCAACACCACTATCAACCACTCCTACAATTACGGGAGAAGGTTTATTGTTTTTTATGATTTCGGCGTATGCCTTATCCACACTCATTCCCGGTATAGTATCGCTACGAAGATCAGAGGCGCTCCAGTTTTTAAGCTGAGCTTCGCTGAGATCGGTTACCTTTAAAGGAATGGAATCTATTTTTTCAATAGGTGTAGATACCAGGCTTGGAGCTGAAGTTCCACAGCTGCCTAAAAATCCGGCAATAAAAATAGCCAGTAGTGGCTTGTAAAATGAAAGTTTCATCAGAAAGGGTTTAATTAAAAATTTCGTTGAATGTATAGGTTTGGTCAAGTCTTACTCCTTTTTCGGTATTTTTAAGAGTAATGATTTCATTATGAGCATCATGTTCCAGGAACAGATAATAATTTTCATCGGCGGCCTTATCGAGAAATTCCTTTTTCTCATCAAGGGTTATAAGGGGTCGCGTATCATAGCCCATAACGTAAGGCAATGGAATATGCCCGGCCGTAGGAAGTAAGTCGGCCATAAACACCAGTTTTTTATTTTTGTATTCAATATGCGGAATCATTTGCTTATCGGTATGTCCATCTGCAAATAATACGCCAAAGCCCAGGTCAGCGGCTTCATCAAGGTATTTTTTTCCTTTTTTTCCGATAAAATGAAGATTTCCGCTTTCTTCCATAGGAAGGATATTCTCCTTTAAAAAGGAAGCTTTTTCCCGTGCATTCGGGTGGACGGCCCATTCCCAGTGCTCATCATTGCTCCATAAACGGGCGTTTTTAAAGGCCGGTTCATAGCCCGAATGATCTTTATTCCATTGAATAGTGCCACCACAATGATCAAAATGAAGATGTGTCATGAAAACATCGGTGATATCATCCCGGTGAAAGCCGAATTTTTTCAGGGAATTATCTAAAGAGTGCTCTCCCCAGAGGTAATAATAGCTGAAGAATTTTTCGCTTTGTTTATTGCCCATTCCCGTATCTATGAGAATGAGCCGTTCGCCATCTTCTATTAGCAAACAGCGAGCTGCCATATCAATCATATTATTTGAATCGGCCGGATTGGTCTTTTGCCAGATGCTTTTTGGTACAACACCAAACATTGCACCACCGTCCAGTTTGAAGTTTCCGGCTTCAATAGGATAAAGTGTCATGAGGGATACTTTTTTAAAAATGCACTGCAAATTAGAAAAAAGGCCTCGTAAAAGCAGATAATGCCATGGAATTAACAAGATATTATTACTGAAGCTTCCGTACTTTAGCTTTCATAGTAAAACATTTTTAATATTTTTAGCTTTTATAAAAAACAGAATCTATGCTGGAGTTAGCGGGAATAATAATTTTAGGCATCCTTGCGCAGTGGTTCGCGTGGAAATTAAAAATTCCTGCAATTCTTCCGTTGATCCTGTTAGGATTAGCCGTAGGACCTTTTTCAACGCTTTTTACGGCCGATGGAACAAAATTGATCGAGCCTATTTGGAACGGAGAATCAGGTTTATTTCCCGGGGAAAGCCTTTTCTATTTTGTATCCCTGGCTATTGGGATCATTCTTTTTGAAGGTGGTCTTACCTTAAGGAAAGGTGAAATTTTGAATGTAGGTTCTGTAATTGTAAAATTGATCACCTTTGCGGTGATCGTAACTTTTATAGGCGCCGGAATAGCAGCTCATTTCATTTTCGGACTTACCTGGCAGATATCTTTTCTTTTTGCGGCACTAATTATTGTAACCGGTCCAACGGTAATTACACCAATTCTTCGGAATATCCCTTTAAAAAAAGACGTTTCGGCTATTTTAAAATGGGAAGGAATTCTTATCGATCCTATTGGTGCACTTGTTGCGGTACTGATGTTTGAGTTCATCAGTGCAGAACAGGGAACAAAATTTACCGAAACCGCTTTTCTCGAATTCGGAAAGATCGTTCTCTTCGGATTTACCTTTGGATTCACCTTCGCTCACGGCCTCGGATTTGCCATTAAAAAGAATGTAATTCCGCACTACTTATTGAACGTTTTTACCCTTGCCTCTGTACTCGCCGTTTTTGTTTTGGCCGATCAGTTTGCCCATGAAAGCGGTCTTCTGGCGGTAGTGGTTATGGGAATGGTGATGGGAAATATTAATCTTCCCAACCTTAAGGAGTTGCTTTATTTTAAAGAATCACTTAGTATTTTACTGATTTCGATATTGTTCATTTTACTGGCAGCAAATATCAATATGGAAGACCTCGACCTTATCTTCAACGCAAAGGCTTTGCTATTATTTGCCACCGTGGTCCTGGTAGTTCGGCCAATGGGAGTTTTTCTCAGCAGCATAGGCTCCTCTTTAAAATTCAATGAAAAACTTTTTATCAGCTGGGTAGGCCCAAGAGGAATTGTCGCTGCGGGTATTGCTTCTCTTTTCGGAATCGAACTCGCACATCAGGGAGTTGAAGGTGCTGAATATATTACTCCGCTGGTATTTATGATTGTTCTGGGAACGGTTTTGCTGAACGCCACTACCGCGCGGTTATTTGCACAGCTCGTAGGAGTTTTTCTGAAAAATTCACAGGGAATTCTTATCATTGGAGCCACCACTATTTCTCGGTTAATAGCTTCGTACCTGAAGAAGAATAACAGGCACGTGGTGCTGATAGATAACAACGGCGCAAACGTTAGAAAAGCAAGGGAACTGGGAATTGACGCTTTTCAGGAAAATGTATATTCAGAAGATCTTATCAATAACATAGAATTAAATGATGTTGGCTATTTAATGGCTATGACCGGTAACCACGAGGTAAACGTGAATGCTATTGAAAAGTTCAAAAAACATTTCGGTGAAAATGGATCTTTTAGAGTGGTTTCTTCAGATGAAATGTATGATCCTGAAAACAATCCCGAAGAGGGACTATTTTCCCAAACCGATGATTATATAAAGTTGACAAACCTTGCCAGAAAATATCCTTCCATCCATGAGATAAGCCTGAATTCGAAAAAACATTACGAAGGGCTGATAGAGATCTCCAAAACCGATCCTGATATCATTCCCCTTTTTGTGAAAGATAATGAAGGAGAGCTGCATATTATTCCTTCAAACAGCATGAATATGGATATTGAAGAAGGCTTTATGCTGGTTTACCTCGGCAAGGAAATTGAAACTGGCGACAGTGAAGAAAAAGAAAATATCAGGGAAAATATTGAAACAGATTAATCTTCCTTTTCCATTTCTTCAATGAGTTCATCTGTGATTTCCAGATTATGATATACGTTCTGAACGTCATCGTCATCTTCGAATTTCTCGACGAGATCAAGTATTTTTTTGGCATCTTCAACTGGAAGTTCTACCGTATTCACAGGGATTCTCTGTACCTCTGAATTTTTTGGTTCGATCTCCAACTCTTCAAGTTTTGAAGACATTAATCCGAAATCGGTGAATTCGGTATAAACGGTAATTAAATCTTCTTCTTTTTCGATTTTCGTCGCCCCTCCTTCTATGAGTTCCAGTTCGAATTCCTCTATGTCCCCCTCGATCTTTTCCTTTTCAATCACAAAAACTCCTTTTTTATCGAAAAGGAATTCAAGAGAACCATTGGTTCCAAGGCTACCACCGTTTTTTGAAAAAATGGAACGCACCGAAGCCACAGTCCGGTTGGTATTGTCGGTAGTACATTCAACAAAAATGGCAATTCCATTGGGCCCGTAACCTTCAAAAGTCACCGTTTCATAAGTGTCAGCATCGGCACCGCTGGCCTTTTTTATGGCTCGTTCAATGGTGTCTTTGGGCATATTGACTCCCTTGGCATTTTGGATCGCATTTCTCAATGTGGGATTTGCTTCAGGATCAGGTCCGCCTCCTTCCTTTACGGCCACGGTGATCTCTTTAATCGCCCGCGTAAATTGTTTCGCACGTTTCTTATCCTGCGCTCCTTTTCGGTGTTTGATATTTGCCCATTTTGAATGTCCGGCCATTGTTAGAATCTGGTTTTTAGTTCGTAGTTCGTAGAAAATTCTTAGATGTACAAAGTTAAAAAAGTTGATAAGATCATTAAAATTCGGAATTTTATATAAGACCTTTAAAAATATAGATGTGAATCAATTCAATTTTGAAAAGCTAGAAGTTTACCAAAAAAGTCTGGATTTTTCTGATCTTGTATATGCGATCACTAAAACTTTTCCTAAAGAAGAATTATACGGATTAACATCACAATTTCGCAGAGCGGCCGTATCGATATCTTTAAATATTGCAGAAGGGTCTGGTGGCAGCAAGAAGGAATTTGCACGTTACCTTAACCTAGCGTCCAATTCATTAAAAGAATGTATAGTATGCGTAACTATTTCAAAAAGGCAAGGTTTTATAACTTCGGAACAGGAAATAAAACTTCGATTTTCATTAACTGAAATTTCAAAAATGTTAGCAGGATTAAGAAAATATCTTAATCAATAAATCTACGAACACCGAACTTCCAACTAATCATTTAGCTTAAGAACTGCCATAAAAGCTTCCTGCGGAATTTCTACATTTCCAACCTGGCGCATTCGTTTTTTACCTTTTTTCTGTTTTTCAAGGAGCTTACGTTTACGGGAGATATCACCACCATAACATTTTGCGGTCACGTCTTTTCGAAGTGCTTTTACCGTTTCGCGGGCAATGATCTTCGCGCCAATAGCGGCCTGAATAGGAATATCGAACTGCTGCCTTGGAATTAATTCTTTCAGCTTTTCGCACATTTTCTTCCCAATGTCATAAGCGTTATCTACGTGTAATAATGCCGAGAGCGCATCCACTTTATTTCCGTTCAAAAGCACATCCACTTTTACAAGTTTAGAAACCCGCATTCCGATAGGGGAATAATCAAAGGAAGCGTAGCCTCGGGAAACCGTTTTTAACCTGTCATAAAAATCGAAGACGATTTCGGCTAAAGGCATGTCAAAGGTCAATTCAACCCTTTCGGTAGTGAGGTAAGTTTGATTGGTAATTTCCCCTCTTTTCTCGATGCAAAGAGACATTACATTCCCAACATAATCTGATTTGGTAATAATGGTAGCTTTAATATATGGCTCTTCCACCCTGTTTAAAGTGGAAGGTTCAGGTAGATCGGAAGGATTGTTTACCAGGATGATATCATCCGGATTTTTATTGGTGTAAGCGTGATAAGAAACGTTAGGAACCGTGGTGATCACAGTCATATCAAATTCACGTTCCAGTCGTTCCTGTATGATCTCCAGGTGAAGCATTCCGAGGAATCCACAGCGAAAACCGAAGCCCAGAGCGGCAGAACTTTCCGGTGTAAATACCAGCGAGGCATCATTGAGCTGAAGTTTTTCCATGGAAGCCCTAAGATCTTCATATTCTTCGGTGTCTACAGGATAAATTCCGGCAAAAACCATGGGTTTTACGTCTTCAAATCCGGCAACTGCTTCTTTGGTAGGATTTTCAGCATCGGTAATGGTATCACCTACTTTTACTTCCCTGGCGTCTTTGATCCCGGTAATAAGGTAACCTACATCACCGGTTTTTATTTCTTTCTTCGCGAGTTGTTGCAGCTTTAAAGTTCCTACCTCATCGGCATAATAGGTCTTTCCAGTATTGACAAATTTTATATGCTGTCCTTTTTTTATCGTACCGTTTATTACACGGAAAAAAGTTTCCACTCCACGAAACGGATTGTAGACTGAATCGAAGATCAATGCACGCAGGGGAGCATCGACTTTTCCGCTTGGCGCCGGAATACGATTGATAATGGCATCCAGAATTTCCTGAATTCCGAGACCGGTTTTAGCACTGGCCGGAATAACGTCAGAAGGATCACAACCCAAAAGGTCTACAATGTCATCGGTAACTTCTTCAATATTCGCGCTGGGAAGGTCAACCTTATTTAAAACAGGGATGATTTCCAGGTCATTTTCAAGAGCGAGATAAAGATTGGATATCGTTTGCGCCTGAATGCTCTGCGCAGCATCAACCACCAGTAAAGCCCCTTCGCAGGCAGCGATTGACCGCGAAACTTCGTATGAAAAATCTACGTGGCCGGGAGTATCTATGAGATTGAGAACAAAATGTTCTCCTTCATGAATATAATCCATCTGAATGGCGTGACTTTTAATAGTGATTCCGCGCTCGCGCTCCAGGTCCATATTATCAAGCAACTGCTCCTGTTTTTCCCTTTCGGTCACCGAGCCGGTAAAATCAAGTAGCCTGTCGGCCAGGGTGCTTTTCCCGTGGTCAATATGAGCAATGATACAAAAGTTCCGTATGTTCTTCATCTCCTTTTTTCTGTCTGATCACCCATTTTAATGAGGCGAGTTTAAGAGTACAAATATAATTGAATTAATACTCATACCTAAAATTTCAAATTTATGTTTGAATACTTGCTATTTAGCCGGTACTTATGGAAATTTATGAATAATTGTTGGTGGTTTACCATATACTTCTATAAATAATAATAAATGAATCAGCAAAATCCAGATACCGAGAAAGCTTCCAATTATGATCATCTAGAGAAGATGAGCACTTTTGAGCTGCTCTCTAATATTAACAAAGAGGACCAGACGGTTGCCCAAAATGTTCAGAAAGCTATACCGGCTATTGAAAAACTGGTAGATAAAATAGTTCCCAAAATAAAAAAAGGAGGAAGGCTTTTTTATATTGGAGCCGGCACCAGTGGCCGACTTGGTGTTTTGGATGCTTCTGAATGTCCGCCTACTTTTGGAGTGAGTCCGGGAATTGTCATTGGTCTTATTGCCGGAGGCGATACCGCTTTGCGAAATGCGGTGGAAAATGCTGAAGATGATACTTCACAGGCATGGACAGATCTTTTGGACTATGATGTTTCAGAAAAAGATGTACTGATTGGAATTGCCGCTTCTGGCACGACTCCTTATGTGATTGGCGGAATTAAAGACGCACGAAAACGAGGAATTATTACCGGTTGTATAACCTGCAGTTCAGGTAGCCCGCTGGCAGAGGCTTCAGAATTTCCCATAGAAGTAGTCACAGGCCCAGAATTCGTTACGGGAAGTACGAGAATGAAAGCCGGGACCGCACAAAAATTAGTCTTAAATATGATCTCTACCTCAGTGATGATCAAACTGGGTCGGGTAAAAGGGAATAAGATGGTGGATATGCAGCTTTCCAATAATAAACTGGTAGGCCGTGGGGTTAGGATGATCATGGAAGAACTTGATGTCGATGAAGAAGAGGCCTCGAAACTTCTTTTAGAACATAAAAGCGTTAGAAAGGTATTGTCAATCAATAAAAAGGCCTGAAAATGAAAAAAATTATAAGATTAAGCCTGATTATCATTTTTTGCGGAAGCCTTGCGTCCTGCAGGACCAAATGGTTTATTGGATATGATTCAGATAAAGAAACAAAAACCGAAAAGACCCAAAAGAACGAGGAAGAGAACAAAACTTCTGAGGTTGAAAATGAGGGGAATTAATTTTCAGTTCTAATGAACTTCAAAAATGAAATATCCAATTTTCTTTCTGAAAAAATTATCCCTTACCATATGGTTGATCTGTTTGAGCCCAATTTTAAACCCAATAAATATTCACGGAAATTCAAAATTTCCTATTGAAGGTAATCTCGGAAACAACGACTTCAAAATCATCGCCTACGCTACTCCTTCCACCAATGAGATAAGTTCAGAAACCGCGAAACAGATGAACCAGATTATTTACAGTTTTCTTCATTTAAAAGGCAATAAACTGGAAGCTTCCGAGAAGGATAAAGAATATCTTAGTTATCTCAATTCTTTGAAAGAAGTAAACCCAAATTTGAAAGTACTTGTTTCTTTAGGCGGCTGGGGAGGCTGTGAAACCTGTTCCGATGTTTTTTCAAGTGAAAAAGGACGGGAAGAATTCGTTTCTTCGGTTAAGGAATTTTTGCAAAAGAATAACTATAATGGCATTGATCTCGATTGGGAATACCCGGTGATTGAAGGCTTTCCCGGTCATGCATTCAAACCGGCTGATAAGGAAAACTTTACTGCCCTGGTCTCAGAGTTGCGTAAAGCATTGGGGCCTGATTATGTGATTTCTTTTGCCGCCGGTGGTTTTAAAGATTACCTGGCTAAATCTATCAATTGGGAAGAGGTAATGCCCCTGGTAGATCATGTGAATATTATGAGCTATGATATTGTGAATGGGAATAGTACCAAAACCGGTCATCATACTTCCTTATTTTCCACCGAAAATCAGCCCATTTCAACTGATTATAGTGTTCGCTATCTTGATTCTATAGGCGTTCCGCGTGAAAAGATGGTTATTGGCGCAGCATTTTACGCCCGCGTGTGGGAAAATGTAAAAAAGACTTTGAACGGCCGGTATCAGCCGGGAAAATTTAAACAGGGAGTTGCTTACAGGCAGCTTAAAGACTTTTTTGAAAAGAACCCGGGTTTCAAAATTTACTGGGATTCGGTAGCTCATGCACCTTATGCTTATAATGAAGAGAAAGGTTTCTTTGCTACCTTTGACGACTCTCTTTCGGTAGCTCAGAAGACGGCCTATGCCATAAAAAACGATCTGGGAGGGATCATGTTCTGGGAACTTTCCAACGATAAAGCGGAAGATGGTCTTCTGGACGTTATTTATAGGGTGAAGGAGAATATGGAAACTAATTAGATCTTAATGTCAATATTTAAAAAATCATCAGCCCTTTTATTTTTATCGCTATTTCTACTCACATTTTTTGCCTGTAAAACTCCTGAAGCCGTCGTCCCAACCAAAGAGGCTTCCAAAAAAGAGGAACAGGAAAACGTGGTTAAACCTTCTGAACAGGAATCACAGGTTTCCCTGGAAGGAAAAGAAGATATTCCTTCCGCTCAAAAAGAATTTCGCGCGGCCTGGGTAGCCACGGTGGCCAATATAAACTGGCCGAGTAAACCAGGCTTACCTTCGGATGTTCAGCAAAAGGAAGCATTAAAAATTTTGGATGCCGCAGTGAAATCTCATTTAAATGCGATCATTCTTCAGGTAAGGCCTCAGGCCGATGCACTCTATGATAGTGAACTTGAACCCTGGTCTTATTACCTTACCGGTAAAAATGGGAAAGCACCTCAGCCCTATTACGATCCTCTTAAATTCTGGATCGACGAGGCTCATAAACGGGGGCTGGAACTTCATGCATGGCTGAATCCTTATCGGGCGCATCATACCACTGCCGGGGAGATTGGAAGTGAATCTATCATTAAAAAACATCCTGAGTGGGTGGTAGAATTACAAAACGGCATGTGGTGGATGGATCCCGCAAACAAAGAAGTGCAGGACTTCTCTGCACAGGTTGTAAAGGATATTGTAAAGCGCTATGACATTGATGGGATTCATTTTGATGATTACTTTTATCCTTATCCATCTTATAACAATAATAAGGGTTTTCCCGATGAAAAAAGCTGGAAAAAATATCTTGCTGAAGGTGGTGAGCTTTCCAGGGCCGATTGGCGACGTAAAAACGTCAATGATTTTATTCAAAGGGTAGCAAAAGATATAAAATCGGAAAAAGGATTTGTAAAATTTGGGATAAGCCCTTTTGGGATCTGGAGACCCGACTTTCCTGTGGGAATCAAGGGAATGGATCAGTATGACGTGCTGTATGCCGATGCTAAATTATGGCTTAACAATGGCTGGATAGATTATTTTACGCCGCAATTGTACTGGCCTACGAGACAGATCAATTTAAGTTTTCCGGTTTTGCTGGGCTGGTGGGATTCTGAAAATGTAACCAGCAGGCACCTGTGGCCCGGGATCAATTTAAGCCTCGAAGAGAAGGAAGAAAATAAAGGGGAGATTATTTCTCAAATCATGATTTCAAGGGGAATCCTTCATGATGATCCGGGAGTGGTTCTTTGGAGCATTGGTCAGTTATTAAAAAATGACGAACTCGATTCCTCGCTGGTGGCGGGCCCTTATCGTGCCAATGCCCTGGTTCCGCCGAGTCCATGGCTGGATGATGAACCTCCTGCACAACCCGATTTCAGAACTGAAAAAACAACAGAGGGAAATTTTATAATATCCCGGATTTCTGACGATCCTGCCGATGTATTTAGGTGGGTGCTGTATTTTAAATATGAAGAGGAAGATTGGAATTATAGAATTTTCAATAAAATTGAGCAAAAAGCCGCCCTTCCTTTAAAAAATGCTGAAAATAAAATGCTGGAATCGGTCGGAATTACAACGGTTGACCGTACGGGGAATGAAAGTGAATTTAAAAAAATACCTCTGCATGAATCCATGTAAAGAATTTTTGTCGGTTTTTTTCCTGTTCCTGGGAATTTCTTTAGCAATTGCTCAGGAAAATGATTCGGTTTATATCAGGCTGAATCAGGCGGGTTATCTTTCGGAGGATTCAAAAACAGGTATCATTTTTTCCAATTCTGAACTTCGTGATGAATTTTCGATAGTGAGTTCAGATGACGAAAATCGCATTTTTCATGGGTCTCTGAAGAAAATTGAGGATAAAGGCTGGGGAAATTTCAAATACTATTATAAAGCTGACTTTTCGAATTTGAAAAAAGCGGGGAGATATGTTCTTCGATACGGAAATCATAGCTCTTCAGAATTTGGTATTGGCAGGACCTTTTCCTATAAAAACTATCAGGAAGACCTGCTGGGATTCATGCGCCAGCAACGTTGCGGTTACAATCCTTTTCTTGATATGGTCTGCCATCAGCGAGATGGACGCACAATGTATGGCCCTATGCCTGACTCCACTTTTATAGATTTTACGGGTGGATGGCACGACGCCGGCGATCAGCTTAAATATCTGATCACTTCCAGCAACGCCACCGCGAAAATGCTAAAAGCTTACGAGTTGCTGCCTGAAAAATTTGCCGATGAGGTAGATGCACTCGGGCATCCAAATCCTAACGGGATCCCCGATGTGCTGGATGAGGCGAAGTGGGGTCTTGACTGGATTCACAAAATGCACTCCGGTAAAAATGAGCTTTTCCATCAAATTGCCGATGATCGTGATCATATTGGAATGAAATTGCCCGATAAAGATTCTGCCGATTATGGCTGGGGCCCAAATTCATATAGAGTAGCCTATTTTGCTACCGGGAAACCACAGGGACTTCGAGAATTTAAGAGCAAGGCAACGGGAATCGCCAATCTGGCGGGAAGATCTGCTGCGGCCATGGCCATTGCAGCACGGGTTTGGAAAAATGATCTTAAGGATTCTATATTTTCAGAAAAATGTCGGGTCGCCGCCAGGGAGCTTTATGAAATGGGAAAAGCCCAGGAAGGTTATCAGCAGGGGAATTCTTATGGTGCGCCCTATCGTTATAATGAAGATACCTGGGCCGATGATATGGAATGGGCTGCGGCCGAATTATATGCAAACACAGGGGATCAAAAATACCTTGAAGACGCAAAAAGATATGCCCAAATGGCAAATTCGGTTTCGTGGATGGGAAAGGATCAAACAGAACATTACCGTTATTATCCATTTTTCAATATTGGCCATTTCGTTCTGTACCCGTTTGTGGATTCCGATTTTCAGAAGAAATTAGCCGGATATTACAGAAACGGAATAGAAGCCTGTCAGGAAAAATCAAAGTCGAGTCCCTTTGAAATAGGGGTTCCGTTTATCTGGTGCTCCAACAACCTCGCGGTAAATTTGATTAGTCAGATTCTTCTTTACGAAAAAATGACCGGAGATCTGAAATATCATTCTTTCATGCTTTCTCAACGCGATTGGCTATTGGGAAAAAATCCCTGGGGCACCTCAATGTTTATGAATATTCCGAGACAGTCCGAATATCCCGAAAGCGTGCATACCAGTGTCTGGTTCATGACCCGCAAGGAAGTTCCCGGCGGACTTGTGGACGGCCCGGTGTATGCTTCGGTCTACAACAGCCTGAAAGGAATCCAGTTAAAAGAAGAGGATGAATTTGCCAACTTTCAGAATGATTTTGTAGTCTATCACGATGATTTTGGCGATTATTCTACCAATGAACCAACCATGGATGGCACGGCCGACGCCGTTTTTATGATGGCTTTTTTTTCTGAATAAAAAATCCTTATCCACTCAGTTTTACCGTAATTTTTGTTGAATGTTGTATTTTCGAAAATGAAGGATAATAATAGGAAGCAGGAATAATTTTACTAAAATGTATTCCGAAATTAATTTAGACACTGAGAAAAAATAAAATATGAGATTGCAAGTAAGATCCATTTCAATACAGCTGTTGGGCCTTTTTTTCCTTTTGATTTCATGCGGGGAGGAAAAAGAAGATTTCAATGAGGCGCAGGAGTATATAAGCCAGACGCAGAAGGAATTTGCTCCCGATAAACGCGTGGCTCTTTTCGAGATTACTTCAGAAGAAAGTGATGCCACAGAAGTGTTAAAAGGCGAAACAAATCTTCCCAGGGCCAAAAAAGCTTTACTGGCAAAACTTGATTCTGCAGGTGTAAAATATATTGACAGTATACAAGTTTTACCCGCTAAAGATTTACAAGGGAAGGAATTTGGAGTTATTGATGTTTCGGTGGCAAATTTAAGAGGAGAAGGAAAACATTCGGCTGAACTGGTTACTCAGGCCACACTTGGCACTCCTGTAAAAATTTGGAAACGTACTGACCAATGGTATTACATTCAAACACCCGATGATTATCTCGCCTGGGTTGACCATGGGGGAATAACTACAATGTCAAGTGAAGAATTCAAAAACTGGAAAGCTTCAGAAAAGGTTATTTATACCAAAACCTTTGGCCAATCTTATACCGGAATTTCGAAAGATTCGGTGGTCAGCGATCTCGTGATCGGTGATATTCTCGAACTGGAAGCGGAAAGGGAAAATTTCTTTAAAGTGCGATATCCCGATGGCCGCGCTGCTTTTATTCCTAAAGATGATTCCCAAATTTATTCGGAATGGTTAAAAAACACAGAGGCTTCTCCTGAAAATCTGGTTGCAACTTCAGAAAAACTGATGGGTTTGCCCTATCTGTGGGGTGGAACTTCTGCTAAAGGTGTGGATTGCAGCGGGTTTACCAAGACTATTTATTTTATGAATGGACTGGTAGTGCCGCGGGATGCTTCGCAACAGGTGCATGAGGGAAAATTGATAGATTCCACGGGTGATTTTAGCAAACTGGAGGTTGGAGATCTTCTTTTCTTCGGAAGGCCGGCAACCGATTCTACTTCTGAAAAAGTGGTGCATGTGGGAATGTGGATAGGTAATGACCAGTTTATCCACTCTTCCGGAGATGTTCACATAAGCAGTATGGATGAAAATGCTCCTGATTTTGATAAATATAATCGTGACCGGTATTTACGAGCCAAAAGATACCTTGGCAGTGATAGTCGGGGATTGAAGTATCTTAAAAACAGATCGATTTTCGAAGCTGAGCCTGCAGATTCTCTGAATTTTTAATTCTTAAAAAGAATTTCCCCGGGAAATTTATTTTTCCCTTCCGGAAACTGTTAAAATATTGCTAAAATTCCCAGAAAGACTATATTTGTTGATGTTTGCTGAAAATTGAATCTGACCATCCATGGGAAACCGACTTTGCCTATTAACAATATTATGCCTTTTTTTCTCTTACTCGTATTCTCAGAACTCTCTGGAAGGAAAAATTATCAATGAAAAAGATGAGCCTGTAGCTTATGCCAATGTGATCCTTTTGAATGCCGAGGATTCTACTTCAGTATACAAGGGAGTGGTTTCAGAAGAGGATGGGAGCTTTTTTGTCGAAAATCTTGATGATCAGAATTATGTGCTTAAAATCACTTTTATAGGCTATGAAGATTACCTTGAAAAGATAAAACTTAGCCATGGTCGTACCAATTTAAAAACCATTACACTTAAAGAAGCTTCAGATGCCCTTGATGAAATAACGGTAAATGCTCGTAAACCAAAGATCACTAAAGAGGTAGACCGACTTGTTTTTGATGTGGCTAATTCAAATCTTTCCTCGGGGAATACCTGGGATGTACTGCGCAAGGCGCCGGGAGTTATAGATAATCAGGGGCAGCTCATGGTGCGAAACACAAGCGTTCAGGTGTACCTCAACGACCATAAAATCTATCTCTCTTCATCAGAATTAAAATCTCTGCTTGAAGGCTATTCGGCTGAAAATATTGAAACTATAGAGATCATTACCAATCCTCCGGCCAAGTATGATGCCGAAGGCGGAGCAATTCTGAACATCCATACGTCAAAGGCAATTTCAGCGGGTTACAAAGGCAGCCTGGAAGGAACCTATACACAGTCCATCTATCCGAAGTTCAAGATCGGGACCAGTCATTATTTTCAGGGAGACCGTTTGAATATTTTTGCCAATTATTCTTTTAATCCCAAAAAGGATTACAAAAAGGATGAAACCTATATTAATTTTATTCGCAACGGTAACTTGTTTTCTCGTTGGGATACCGATTTTGTTAAGGAAACCACCTCACAGGCTCATAATGCGAATGCCATCGTTGATTATGAACTTAGCGAAAACAGTACCTTAAACTTCTCGTTAAACGCTAATTTTTCTCCCGATCAGGAATTTGATAATGACGTAACCACAGAAATCAGAAATTCGCAAAGACAGCTGGATTCTACTCTTATTACCAGTTCCCGGGTTTTGACCGACATAAATAATATTGCTTTAAACCTGGGCTATACTATCTCCTTTGAAAATGGAGGTGAATTTTCTGTAAAGGGGCATTACACCAAATTTGAACAGGACCGGGATCAGCAAGTCTTTTCGGAGTACCGTGATCCTTCAGGGAATATTCTAAATACTAATGATTTCGCAACCTCAGCACGGCAGAATATTGATATTTATACCGCTCAGGCCGACTTTTCGACAAACATAGGCAGTTCTTCTTTTAATCTCGGATCGAAATTTTCAGGAATAGAATCCAATAGTAAGATCGATTATTTGAATGCCGCCGAATTGCAGGAACTTTATGATAATCTTTCTGATAATTTCCTTTACCACGAAAAGATCTATGCGTTTTACTCAAGTTTGTCTCATGACTGGGAAAAATGGAGTGCAAAAGTTGGTCTTCGCGGTGAATATACCGACAGGCAGGGAGAATCGGTTGTTTTGGATAAGATCAATAACCGAGAATATTTTGAACTTTTTCCTACCGCCTACCTGCAATATCGAGTTTCAGAAGATCATAGTTTTACTTTAGATTATAGCCGAAGGATCAACAGGCCGCGTTATGAAAGCCTGAATCCGTTCCGTTATTTTCTGAATGAGACCAACTACAACGCCGGAAATCCCAATCTCGTAGCCTCTATCAGCAATAATTTCAATTTGAATTATACCTTAAAAAATTCATGGTTCTTCGACTTCTATTATAAAGACCACGGAAATTCGCCGGAAACCCTTGTTTTTCAGGATAATCAAAACCTGACTTTAAGAAATGTAAGTCAGAATTTGTTGGGAAGCGAAGGTTATGGACTTGATATTTTCCACAGCCAGTCTCTCACGCGCTGGTGGTATATACAGGCATTTACGTCGCTCTTTCATGAGCAGAACACGTTTATTGCCGTGGAGAGCAATAACGCCGAAGTGACCCGCGAGGTGGACGGAATACAGGCTTATGCCTATAATATTTTTACTCTTTCGAAGGACGGCAGTTTTGAAGGAAATATGTTCGTGCAGTATGTGAGCGATTTCCTTTCCGGTTCTTATAAACTGGAGCCTATGACCACAGTTTCTGTAGGATTGCGCAAAACCCTTTGGAATAAGCGCGCAGAACTTACCCTGAATTTGAATGATATCTTCAATACCACAAATACCAGGCTTACTTCAGATTATTTAAATCAGAGCAACAGTTTTTATTCTTTTTCTGAAAATCGGAATGTACAGTTAGGCTTTAAATATAATTTCGGAAACTTCCGCCTTAGCGATAACGAAAGAACCATCGAGGAGGCTGAAAGAGAACGCCTTTAATCCATAATTAATACTTTCAAACAATTTCTTACTTTTGCAACCTGAAAAACAACTGGTTGTGGCAAAAATTGGAAATATAGATGTAGGAGACTTCCCGTTGCTGTTGGCACCGATGGAAGATGTGAGCGATCCGCCATTCCGCGCCTTGTGCAAGGAGCAGGGAGCTGATGTAGTGTTCACCGAATTTATTTCTTCAGAAGGACTTATTCGCGACGCGGCGAAAAGTACTATGAAACTCGATATTTACGAAAAGGAAAGGCCCGTGGGAATTCAGATTTTTGGGGCTAATCTCGATTCTATGTTGCAATCTGTAGAGATCGTCGAGCAGTCAGGACCAGATATTATCGATATCAATTTCGGTTGCCCGGTGAAAAAAGTAGTTTCAAAAGGTGCAGGAGCCGGAATTTTAAAAGATATTGACCTGATGGTTTCGCTTACCGAAGCCATGGTGAAGCATACAAAACTTCCGGTTACAGTTAAAACGCGTTTAGGTTGGGATCATGATTCCATTAAAATTGTTGAGGTTGCTGAGAGGCTTCAGGATGTGGGTTGCCAGGCAATTTCTATCCATGGCCGCACTCGTGCCCAAATGTACAAGGGCGAAGCCGACTGGAGACCGATTGCTGAAGTAAAAAATAATCCGCGCATGCATATTCCTGTTTTCGGGAATGGCGATGTGGATACTCCCGAAAGGGCCATGGAAATGAGGAACAAGTATGGTCTAGATGGCGCGATGATCGGTCGGGCAAGTATTGGTTATCCGTGGTTTTTTCGTGAAGTAAAACATTATTTTAAAACCGGTGAACATCTTGATCCGCCAGGTCTGCAGGAACGACTGGATGCCGCACGCCGTCATCTTCAAATGGCAATTGACTGGAAAGGGGAGAAATTAGGCGTTTTTGAAACCCGTCGACATTATACCAATTATTTTAAAGGAATTCCGCATTTCAAGGAATATCGTATGAAAATGGTAACCAGCGACGATGCTGCCGATGTTTTTGCCGCTTTTGATGATGTGGAAAGGGATTTTGCCGATTATCAGTTCGCCTGATTGAGCGCTTTTTTGCTTCTTCCAGCCGCGATATAAGAAGCGATAAGTCCTAAAATGAAAATCGTTACCAGGACGATAAGGATATTCTGAAATTTCATTTTTACAGGATAAGGCAGGCTTGGGGTGATCATCACCAGTTCGTAATTCATCTGGAGAACGATCAGCACAATAGCAACAAGGAGTCCCACGATTCCGCCTAAACAGGTCATCAGCATACCCTGCATAAAAAAGATCCTTTTGATCTGCCCCGGCGTGGCGCCAAGACTAAAAATCGTTTTGATATTTTCCCTTTTATCAAGGATCATCACGATGATCGATCCCACCACGTTAAATAGCGCGATGGTAAGGACAAGCGTGAAAATAAGGTAAACAAAGAGATTTTCTGAATTCAGCATTTTGTTTAGCGCGTCGTTCAGTTCTGTGCGGGTCTTTAAATAGATCTTTCCATTAAAGATTTCGCTGATCTTCTGAGATAATTCTTTCACATTCGCATCGGGAGTAAGCCTGAATTCTATGGAAGAAATTTCATTTTCCTTCATCTCCAGCAGGTCCCTTGCAAAACCAATATTCGCAAAAACATATTTATCATCCAGCTCTTCATTGATGCTGTAAATACCTGTTACGATCACATTTTTGGTGGTAAAGGCATTGCTAAGATTGGTCATGGTGATCTGGCCTTTTCCGGGTTTTGGGACCATGATCTTTAGTAAATGCTCATAATTGAAGACACTCAAATTTAAGAGTTGGGAAATACCATTGCCTACCACAACCTGAGGTTCGCTATCGGTAAGCCAGGTCCCGTAAACCACCGCACTGTCGATCTTATTTACTTTTCGGTAATCATTATCCACCCCTTTGATAAAGGCGGTGTGATTTTTAGAGCGATAATCTAAAAAAACCCGTTCTTCAATGGTTTTACTGAAGGCTTTTATTCCGGGAATATTCCGAAGTTTTTCCAGCTGTTCTTCAGAATACGTGAAAGTTTTGCCCTGCTTCGGAAAAGCTTTCAGATCAGGATCGAATTCATTTGAAAAGGACAGGCTGAAATCCCGCAACCCGGAGAATCCGCTTAAAACGATAAAAAGCGAGAATGCTCCCGCGAAAACCCCCACCGCCGCGATAATGGTGATCACATTTATGGCGTTGCTTTTGCTTTTAGTGAAAAGATAGCGCCGGGCGATGTAGAGGGGAAAATTCAAATTACGACTTTTTCCGTTTATCTAATAGATCTGGATTTTCAATAGGATTATGGGAGCCTTTCATTTCTTTTTCGATCTTATCGATATATTCCAGGGAATCGTCAATATAAAAACTGAGATCTGGCATTTTTCGAAGCTGATGCTTTGTTCGCTGGGCCACCTCGTGTTTGATCTTATGTTTATGCGCGTTGATCTCCTCCAGGACCTCTTCTGCATGTTTATTCGGAAAAATGCTCAGATATGCCTTGGCGATGGAAAGATCGGTAGTGACCCTCACTTTGGAAACCGAAATCAAAATTCCCGTACGACCGTTTTCACGCAGTTCATTTTGCAAAATATCGGCCAGGTCGCGCTGCAATAATCCTCCTATCTTTTTTTGTCTGTTTGTTTCCATGCTACAAAAGTAAAATATTTAAATGTGATTTCAGGAAACTGCCATTTCATTTGATCGGAATAAGCTGAAATGCTGATATTTGCTAAAAGCAATAAATAATAAGAATAACCAATAATGAATAAAATAGAACATATCGGGATCGCGGTAAAAGACCTGGAAGCAGCCAATAGAACTTATAAAGCCGTTTTAGGAAGCAAAAACTATAAGACCGAAACGGTAGAAAGTGAAGGCGTGATCACATCTTTTTTTAAAATTGGCGAAAGCAAGATCGAATTACTTGCCGGAACTAATGCCAATAGCCCAGTTTCTAAATTTATAGAAAAAAGGGGAGAGGGTATTCACCATATCGCTTTTCATGTATCCGATATTAAAGCTGAAATTGAGCGTTTAAAGGAAGAAGGCTTCAGATTGTTGAATGAAACTCCGAAACCTGGTGCCGATTATAAGCAGGTCGCTTTTATGCATCCCAAAGATGCCAACGGAGTTTTAATAGAACTCTGCCAGGAAAAAGAATAGGAATTTTTTGTTTGGTGTGTAAGCATCAATTATCTAAATTTGCGCTCTCGATACAATATGGTATCAGGTCCCATAGCTCAGTTGGTTAGAGCACCTGACTCATAATCAGGTGGTCGATGGTTCG